>NZ_LNQO01000005.1:0-306345 GCF_001456905.1 Gordonia sp. SGD-V-85 | reverse complement strand
GCGTGTAGGGCTCGTCATACGAATACGACCCAGGCGCGGTGTACGCCTGATACGGCGCCTCCACCGGCGGACCCGGAATACTGCCCGGACCCGGAACCACCACCGGCTCGACCGTCGCCTCAGCACCGGCACCACCATCCGGCGACACATCACTCGGACTCGTCCCACCCTGCCCCGGAGCCGTGTCACCCGGACTCGTCCCACCCTGCTCCGGCACCGCAAACGCCGCTCCCGCACCGGCAGTGATCGACACCGCGACCACCGCCGACGTCACCGACAGCAATGGACCACTCGGCACCCGACGCTTCCGATGCCGACCCCGACCATGCCTCATTACTCAACTACCTCTCTCGTGCGCCCACGGCGGGCGGAAACTCACTCAACGGATCGGATGGACTGGATGTAGGACTTGCCGCCGATGGTCGTCGTGCGGATGACCTGGCGGTAGGTGATAGGCGCCGCGTCGGGCTGCAGTTCGGTGAGCACCACCGAGTACTCGCCCGGTCCGCGCTCGGCGACCGTCAGACAGTGCCGGGTACCGAGTGGACGCTGGTTGATGTACTGCTGCATCACGTACTCGGAGGCCACCGCGCCCGGCGCCGCGACCGCCCGTGCCGCCCTCGCCGAGCGCAGAACGTAGTAGGCGTGGTTGAAGGCGCGGATCGCACCGGCGCCGGACTCTTGATTACCGGCATCGTCGCCGTCGGACACCGTCGTCCCCGATCCCACCGGGCGCTGCGTACAGGCGGGCTCGCTCGCCACAGCGGACGTGGACGGCAACAACGAATCGGAGGCGTCAGCGGTGGACGTCGATGCCGTCGTCGATTCGGGCTCGCCGCCGCGCGTCAGGACCACACCCATGGCTGTGGCGACAATCACAAGAATCGCTGCTGCCGCACCTGCGATTCGCAGTGGTGAACCGATACGCGCGCGCTTCTCGCTGCGCGAAGCCGATCCGCTCTTTCGCTTCGCACGGACCGACTTCTCCGCCTCTGCCAGGAACGCATCGAGCTCCGACGCCGGGCGCGGCGCGACGACCTGCGGCGCGGCGACCGACGGCCGAATCGGCTCCTCGTGCTGTGGAACTGGGCGCTCGAGAACGGCCACCGCGGACGGTTGCGAGGCCACCTGAGCTGGGCCGACGGAGCGGTATCGGGCCAGGTGAGCGGCGAGATCGGCGGCTGGCGTCGCGTCGGAAGCGGGCGACGGCGGGACGTCGGGGAACCACAGTGCGGAAGCGCGCGGCGGCACCAAGATCCCTCCCCCCGGCCGGTGATCATTTCGTCGTGAAGTTGCGCTCAACGACGGCACGACGCAGGGGGTCCCCCGATGACGTCGGCATTTGCCGTCGCTGACCTCGGGACACCCTACAACAGCTCTCAGGACCTTCTCAGCTGTCATCCACAGGGGTGACAGGCGATCCTGCGCTGCGAATTCATGCACACAGATGTCGCGCTGACTAGGGTCGCGAGTGTGCTTCTCACGGCCGCAGTCGCCCGCGGGGTCGCGGACGGAACCGTCGACCTCGCCTTCCGGCGATGGGGTCATCCGCGCATTCATCCCGGCTCGAGCTTCATCGCGCTGACTCACGTCATCGAGGTGACGTCGCTCGAACGCGTCGACCCCGAACGGATCACGCGCGACGAGGCGCGGCGCGCAGGATACGACGATGCCGACGCCGTCCGGGCCGCCCTCTGCGTCAACGTCCACAATCCGACCTACCGCATCGGACTGCAGTGCATCGGCGAGGACCCACGGATCGCCCTGCGCGCCGACGATGATCTCGCGGACGCGGACGTGGACGAGATCCGAACCCGCCTCGACCGGATGGACTCCCGGTCCAAGATCGGGCCGTGGGCCCGAGAAACCCTCGACCTCATCGCGCGCCGCCCGGGCGTGGTGTCGACCGACCTCGCGGCTGAACTCGGCAGGGACCGAGCAGGATTGAAGCAGGACATCACCAAGCTCAAGAGGCTCGGGCTGACCGACAGCCTCGTCGTCGGGTACGAACTGTCGCCACGCGGCGTCGAGTTCCGGCGTCGCGACCGCGACTGAGGTCACCGAACATCCGACGGCGACATGTCGACGTGGGCATCATCGGTTCATGCCCAGCGCACACCCGGCCCGTCACCTGCTGCGCGCCAAAGATCTCGCGGACGTGCGATTCGCCGAGCCGCTGACGGTCGACGACATGGCCGCCGCGGCGAAACTGTCCCGCGCCCACTTCTCGCGGGCCTTCGCAGCCGCATACGGACAGTCGCCACACGCGTATCTGCAGACTCGACGACTGGAACGGGCAGCGGCCATGCTGCGAACGACGGACCGTACCGTCGCCGACATCTGCATGGCGGTGGGTCTTTCCAGTGTCGGTTCGTTCACCACGAGCTTCACTCGCGCATTCGGCAAGACGCCGACGGCATATCGGGATTCGTTCCTGCCCGCCTCCATGTACGCACGGATACCGGCGTGCGTTCTGCGCGTCTACTCGCGCCCGGCTCCGACGAGCCGGACCGCGCAATCCCCGGGAAGTGAAGCATCACGCGACGGACCAGGTGAGGACAGCACACGGGGAGAAGACCTCGACGGCCGCAGCGACCTACGTTGATCTCACCACCGCAACATCTTCAAGCGAAGGAAGACAACATGATTCGCATCGCCAGCGCCCAACTGTGGGTACACGACCAGGACGAGGCGCTCGACTTCTGGACGTCGAAGGTCGGACTCGAGGTTCGTTCGGACGCGTCCCTGCCCGAGATGGGCGGCTTCCGATGGCTGACCGTCGGTCCGCCCGGACAGGACGACGTGAGCATCGTCCTCATGGGAATCCCCGGGCCCCCGGCCATCGACTCCGGCGTCGCCGAGGAGATCCGCAGCCTGATGTCGAAGGGTTTCGCCGGCACGGTCTTCCTCACCACCGACGACTGTCGGCGGGATTATGAGGCCCTGGCCGCGCGGGGCGTCGAGTTCACCGAGACACCCGAGGAACGGCCGTACGGCATCGACGCGGGTTTCCGCGACCCGTCGGGGAACAGTGTTCGCCTGACGCAACTGGACGAGGTACTCGCCTAGACCACCCCGACGTTCCGGCAATCGCGGGTCGCGCCGCCACGTCGTCGGCGACAATCCGACCATGAACAGCCTCCGATCCGGAGTCACTGCGGTTGTGCTCGCGCTCGCCGCCGCAGGTCTGTGCCTCGTGGCCGGCACCGCGAACGCCGCGCCGTTCCCGGTGATCGCGGATGCGCCGACTGCCATCGCCTCTCGATATCTCAGCCCGGCAACCGAGTCGCCCGCCGGCGCCAACCGCTTCGGCTGCCGCGACCGGGCCGGACGCAATCCGGTCGTGCTATTGCACGCGACCGCCATGAACCAGAGCGCCAACTGGGCGTATCTCGCGCCGACCCTGGCCAACGCGGGGTACTGCGTGTTCAGCCTGACCTACGGCCAGACGAGCTGGAGCGGCAACACCGGTGGCCTGGGCAACAAGGAGCAGTCCGCCCGTGTGGTGTCGGCCTTCGTCGGGCGGGTTCTGGCTGCCACCGGCGCCCAGAAAGTCGATGTCGTCGGCCACAGTCAGGGGGGCGCGATCGCACAGCTCGTCACCCAATTGCCCGGACGCGCCGAACAGGTGGGCACGATCGTCGGGCTGTCCGCGTCGAACCGCGGATACTCACGGGTCGGCTCGATCACCGACCGGTTACCCGCCCGTGCCCCCGGTCAGAGCTACTGGGGTCCGACGCATCGCTCGATCCGATACGTGAACCTCGCGACGCGATTCGACGAGATCTCGACGCCGTACACCGTGACCTTGATGCCGCCCGGCCCCGACATCACCAACACGGTGATCCAGGACGTGTGCCCGGCGTCGAAGATCGGTCACGTCGGGATGGCGTACTCCCCGACCGTCGCTGCGCTCGTCCGCAACGCGCTCGATCCGCAGCGTCGGGTGCCGGTCGTCTGCGGTTCCGACTTCCCGGGTTGACCTGGGCCCTCTGGCTTCGACGACCCGGGTTTTGTTCGTTCCCCCGTCCCTCGCTAGACTCGTCTGCGCTGCCTCGCGTAGCACGCCGCCCTAGCTCAGTCGGTAGAGCAATTCACTCGTAATGAATAGGTCAGGGGTTCGATTCCCCTGGGCGGCTCCATCTCCTCCCGGCCACTCATGCCCCGGTTCCGGCCCACCCCTGCGTCGTCAGAAATTTGCAAACGCGGCCGCCTCGACACACTGACCGCAGGCCGTCTAGATCAATCGTTCAACCAGGAACAGGCGGACGTGTGGTCGCCCCGCGGTGCGCGACCCCCGTCGACCGAACCTGCGGACGCAGCCCTGGGCACTACTGCTGGAACAATAGAGGCCACTCCGATGTTGATTATTTTATCTATCTACGGCTCCGTATAAAGTAGGCCATACAGGCCACCCCGCTTTTGCGTATGGATGCGGAGATAGATCAAGTGTCTTACAGAACGCTCAAGTCCGTCTTCCACCAGCGCGATCGAGTCGGCGCCGACGCTGAGGAACGGGTCCGACGCGAGTCTCCCGCCGCCCTCCGCTGGGACCTGATGATCGGCGAGTACCCGATGTTCGCGCTGCTGACCCCCGAGATCGCAGTGCTGATCGAACGAATCATGAGCTTTGAGCCGAAGATTCAGTCCGAGTGGGAACATCTGCCAGGACGAGCACGGACCCACTATCTCCATCGCATGGTCATCGACGAGATCCAAGCGACCAACGAGATCGAACAGGTCCGTTCGACCCGACAGGAGATCGGTGCGGCGATCAGGGCCGTCCGGGCGCGACAACCCATCGAGAACAAGCGCTTCGCGGAGATGGCGCGTCTTTACCTCGACATCGGCAACGACGAGGCCGAAAGTCCGCATACGCTGGACGACATCCGGGCTGTCTACGACGCGGTGACCGCGGGAGAGATCCGTGATGAAGACGCTCCCGATGGGCGGCTGTTCCGGCAGGGACCGGTATCGATCGAATCCGGGACCAAGATCGTGCATACCGGAGTCGTGCCCGAGTCAGCGATCGACGCAGCGCTCACCCTGATGCTGAGCCAGGCGCGCGACGATTCGGTCCCCCAACTCATCAGGGCCGTGGCTGCGCACTTCATCTTCGAGTACACGCACCCGTTCTACGACGGCAACGGCCGAACCGGGCGCTACCTTCTCGCACTCGACCTCCGACAGGTGATCGCTCCGTACGCGAGCCTCGCGCTGTCGGCGACCGTCGCCGACAACAAGGACCGTTACTATCGCGCGTTCGCGGACGTGGAGAATCCACTGAATCGCGGGGATCTGACGCCTTTCTTGATCAGAATGTTGGAGATCATCGCCGAGGCACAACATCGGCTGCTGCTCGACCTCTCCGAACGTCGGCAGAAGATCGAGGCGCTCAGGGCACGCCTTCGCGATCTGGTTGATGACGAACAGTTTCCGCTCAGCGTAGGGCTCGACCGCGAGTCGTCACCGCCGATAAGTCGTGACGACTTCGGCGCGATCTTGTACACCCTCGGCCAGGCCTACTACTTCGATGTGAACCGCGCCGTCCGATCGAACACCCTGGCCGACGTGCTGGGAAGATCCAGTCAGTTCGTCCGACCGCGACTCCAGCGCTTGGACGACGCCGGGATCATCGAGACCGTCACGAGGAAACCGCTGCGTTTCCGGCTCACCCAGCGGGTGGCCGCGCTGCTGGATCTGGAAGGACCTTGATCTCCAGTAGCTGACCCTCCGAGTAGATGTCCCGATTTGTGTCGTTCAGACGACAGCGAGCAGCCCACTCGTCGTCTAATATCTGATCGACAAAGAGGGGGCCCAGGGGTGGCAGGATATCGGCGCGGCACGCGACGCGCCGTCGAGAACGACGGCGTCGGTCCTCTTCGACGACCCTCGGGCCTCTCCAACGCCTCTCTCACCCTCGGCGCGCTCTCGCTGGCCACCGTCATCCCGACCGCGGTCGCATCGATCAACGTGACCACCCTGGTCCACGCTCTCACCGCGCCGGACACCGTCCAGGTGGCCACCGAATCGACGACAGGGTGGAGCCAACCGATCCCGTTGTCGCCGGGCGCCGGCGGCCCCGCCGCCCCGTCCGTCGCTGCGACACCGACCGGCGGGCCGGCCGCTCCCATGACACGCGACCTGTCTTCCACGGGTACACCGAGAACGCTGGTCATCGACTTTCCGCACTCGGTCGGCCCCATCATCGCCGGCGGTCCCCGAACCCGCGCAGTGTTGTCGACGGAGCTCGACGACGAACTCAAAGAACGTGCGGTGCAACAGAACCTGGCGGTCATGACCGTCATCGCCGGACTCGACGCGAACAGTCCGTTCGTCGTCTACACCGGCGACGCCCAGGGCTCCGGCGGGCCCGGCGCGCCCGGTGTACCCGAGGGCGGCACCAGCCTGACTCCTCCCCCGCCGGGTACCGACGGGCCGGTCATCGTGCTGGTGTCGGATCCGCGCGGGCCGTGGAGCATTCGAGTCTGGCTGGAGACCGTCCCGCTCGTCTCGGCACTCCTGAAGTCGATCGGATGGAAGGTCGACCCGCCCCGGACGGACCGCCCTGTCGAGACGCCACGTCCCGATGCCGGCACGGGCAGCGAGCCGGAGGTCACCGAACCACCCCGCGGCCGGCCCATCGAGCCGACCACCGACCGTGGGGCCACCACATCCGACGCCGGAGCCGATGCCGAGACGCCCAGGGACACCGTCGAGACACGGGACGTAGGTCGGGAAACCCTGCGGGACATCGTGGTCGACGATGACCAGGACTTGCCGACCGAGTTCGCCGATGTCGAAGACGACGGGAACACCGGATCGGACTCAGGCGAAGCGGGCGACGACGGTCCGTCCGAGAGTTCGGGCAACTCCCGATCCGACTCGACGAGCGGTGACAGCTCCGGCGCGGGCGACGACAGCGATTCTTCCGACCGCGGTGGTTCCGGCAGCGAATCCTCGGAATCCGCCGCCTGATCCGTCGTCGTAGATCAGCTGCTCAACCGAACACCGACGCCAGTGGTGCTGCCGAGTCGGGCGACAACGGCGAGGTCAGCATCACCGGCCCCTGCGCCATGAAACGTGGAGTCGCACCACGATGTTCGTCAGCCGCGTGCACGGTGAACGGATGGACCACGAAGACGTCACCGGGACTGCCGGTCGCGTAGGCGACGCGACGCTCGCGACTCGCGGCGTCCAGTAACGGACCGGCGTCGAAGGGGCTCATCCCGTCGTTGTCGAGAACCGCGACAGCGTCGAGATGTGACCCCACCCGGATGCGCGTCGGTGCGTCGGTCGGTCCGACCTCGGAGAGCAGGGTCAGGATCAGCACGGTGTGGGGCCGTCGACTCACCACCCACGATCCGTCCTCGCGCGGTGTGTTGGCGTCGATGTGCCAGCCGCGGTCATCGACCGTCGGCGGTAGCGGGAAGCGGACCGGTATGTTGCCCAGGGCGCCACGCGGTGTCCAGCCGCCGACGCCACAGATCGCATCGAGCGCCTCGGTCAGCTCCGGACTGTTCGCGAGCAACCCGAATGGGCCGGCTCCCACCATGTCCGACGCCCAGCGCACCGGATCGGTCCAGGCGTCCGGGTCGTCCTCGGACAATCCCAGTTGCGCCCACAATCCCGCCCGGGCGCGGTCCGCGGCCTCGCGCAGCGACGGACGCTCGATCTTGAGGAAGCCGTCTGCGCTGAACCTGTCGACGTCGATCACCGTCGCAGCCTCCCACCATCGGGCGTCTCCCGCGAGCGATTTTCGCCGCACCGCGGGCGACAGATCACCAAGCGTCGAGAAGCTCACGGCCGCAAGACTTCTGGAATCGACTACCGGAGAGCTTGGTCGATCAGGACTTCGGCGGCGGCTCGTGCATCGTCGGCGGCACGCGCCGAGCCCGCGATCGCCGCCGTGGTCTGGGCCCCCTCGGCGAGGATGGACAGCTGCGCGCCGAGGCCGTCGGGGCCTCCCAACTCCGCCACCAGACCCGCGACGTAACGCTGGAAATCAGCCTTCTGCGCACGGACCGCGGCGGCGACCGAGGGCATCTCGGCCCCGAGCTCGCCGTAGGCGTTGATGAACGCGCACCCGCGGAACTCGTCGGTGCCGAACCACTGGAGCAAGAAGTCGAACACGGCGAGCAGCCTCTCCCGCGGCGACGACAGCCCCTCCGCACAGGCGGCGATCCCGCTGTTCCACTGCCGGGTCCGATCGTCGAGCACCGCGAGGATCAACGCCTCCTTCGACGGGAACATCGAGTAGATCTTCTTCAGCGACACCCCCGCCGCATCGCGGACCTTGTCCATCCCCACCGCGTGGACCCCGTGCGCGTTGAACAGCCGGTCAGCGGCACGGACCACCTGCTCGCGCGGGTCCACGGCGTCGGCCACCTCGATCTCCTCTACTGCCGGTTCCCGGCTTGGGGGTTGCGCGGGGAACGATCGTTCTCTAGTGTAGCAATCACCGGCGAGAACGACCGTTCTCCCGCCCGCCGCATCGATTCCGATCCCGATCGGGTCGCCTCAACAGAGAGAAGTGATCGCAATGGGCTACATCAAAGTCGGCACCGAGAACTCCACCGACGTCGAGCTGTACTACGAAGATCACGGCACCGGCCAGGCCGTCGTGCTGATCCACGGCTATCCGCTCGACGGGAACAGCTGGGAACTGCAGGCGCGCGAGCTCATCGACGCCGGCTACCGCGTGATCACCTATGACCGTCGCGGGTTCGGGAAGTCGAGCAAGGTCGGCACCGGCTACCACTACGACACCTTCGCCGCGGACCTGAACACCGTCCTGGAGACGCTCGACCTCCGCGACGTCATCCTCGTCGGATTCTCCATGGGCACCGGCGAACTCGCCCGCTACGCCAAGAACCACGGCACCGACCGGGTCGCGAAGTTCGCGTTCCTGGCGTCGCTCGAACCGTTCCTGGTGAAGACCGACGACAATCCCGAAGGCGTCGACCGGTCCGTCTTCGACGGTATCGCCGCGGCCGCCAAGCAGAACCGCTACGCCTGGTACACGCAGTTCTACAAGGACTTCTACAACCTCGACGACAACCTCGGCACCCGCATCACCCAGGAGGTCGTCGATGCGAACTGGAACACCGCGGTCGGCAGCGCGCCGGTCGCCGCCTACTCGGTCGTCCCCGCCTGGATCGAGGACTTCCGCGAAGATGTTGCCGCAGTGCGCGACTCGGGCAAGCCGACCCTGATCCTGCACGGCACGGCCGACAACATCCTGCCGATCGATGCCACTGGTCGCCGCTTCCACCAGGCCGTTCCGGAGGCCGAGTACGTCGAGGTCCCCGATGCGCCGCACGGCCTGCTGTGGACTCACGCCGCCGAGGTGAACGAGGCGCTGCTGGGGTTCGTTCAGAAGTGAGCACCCCGGGGTGAGTTCAGCAGTGAGCACACCCGCGTGACAGCAGGACGGCCGCCGGATGGATTCTCCATCCGGCGGCCGTTTGCCGTCTGTCCCTACCGGGCGTCGTCGTCGACCGGCGCCGAATCGTCGGCACTCTCGTCGGACGCCTTGGCGTCCTTGTTGTCGGCGAGGGGGTCGTAACCGGGAACACCCTCGAGCACCGTCAGTTCCTGATCGATGGCGGCCGAGACGGCCTTGGCATCTTCCTTGATCTTGCGGATGAAGTCCGACATCGCTCGCTCCTCGCTCATCGTCCGGCCGCGGCACGCGACCGTGACCTCATGATAGGTCGAGGCCCGCGTCACCCTCCGGCGATCGGAGTCCGGGCGCGCGACCGATCAGTCCCGGAACATGTCCGCGTACGACGACGACAGCGCCGGGTAGTAGGCGTCCCAGTCGACCTCGGCGACGCTACGGCCGGCCTCGGCCGCCACCAGACGGTCGAGGTAGTACTCCCATCCCGGGCCCACGTTCTCGGCCATGTCGGCCGTTGGCAGTCCCTGAGCGAAGGTCAGTGTCGTCGTTCCGTGGGCTTCGGCCAGGTCCAGTTCCAGCCGCCACACGTCCTCACCCCCGTCCTGGGCCGGGGACTTCGATTCGACGACCAGCCGGCGCGGCGGATCGCATTCCAGGATCGTGAACCGTTCGGACTCCACGTCCTCGCCCTCGGCGGTCATCCGGAAGTCGACGAACCCGTCGGCCGGATCGCCCGCCCACGTGCCGATCCAGCGTTCGAGCCGCGTGGGTTCGGTGATCGCCGCCCATACGGCGTCGATCGGCGCGGCGAACGTCCGCTCGAGCACCACGTGCGGCACGCCGGCCCGAACCTCTCGGCGGCCGGTGGCCGCGATGTCGGCAGTCATCCTGTCTCCTTGTGTCGTTTGCCTGAATCGGGCTGTGCAAGAGGGGGGTTCGCGGATTCCTCATCGACGAACTCGCGCACGGTACGTCGCACCTCGAGGTCGAGCGCGTCGAGATGACGCTCGTCGAATCTCGGCTGCACGCCGTCCGAGTCCACGCCGTCCGAGTCCACGGCGTGCGAACCCGCAACCGCCGAGTCCACCGCGTCGAGCCACGCCCGGACCCCGGCCAGCGCGCCGGACGCCAGCTCGTAATGCCGCTCCCGGCCGTGGTCGACGGCCGTCGTAACGCCTGCTTCGCCGAGCACGCGAAGATGACGCGAGATCGCCGGCCGGCTGATCGGGTGGTCGGCCGCGAGATCGACGACGCGCGCCGACCCGCGAGCGAGCCGCTCGATCAGCGCACGACGCACCGGGTCGGCGATCGCCTCGAAGTCATCCACGTCCTATTGGTAACACATGAGTTACCAATAGAGAAGGGTGAAGCTGTCTACGCCCCGACCGGGCGCGCGAGCGCGAGTCCGATTCGCGCGACCATGTCGTCGACGGCGAACTTCGGCTTCACGTTCATGTCGAGGGCCTCCCGGCACGCGAGCACGGCTTCGACGCACTGCAGCAGCTGCTCGGGCTTGGCGTAGCCGGCGAGCGGATTCGCGAGGTCGTCGGCCTTGTCCGGATGCATCGCGGTGACCTGGGCGCCGACGCCGACGACGAGCGCGTCGCGGAACAGCGCGGCGAGGTCGACCAGGGCACGGTCGAGGACGTCGCGTCCGACCCGGGTCGCCCTCGACTTCTGCCGCTTCTCCAGTTCCTTGAGCGCGCCGGCACTTCCGCGCGGCATCCGCGCGGTGCCCTTGCCCGTACCGCCCGCCCCGAGCGCGGTCTTCATCTCCTCGGTCTCGGCCGCGTCGAGTTCGGCACTGATCGCCTTGGCGGCCTCATCGGCCGACCGGACGAGCTCCTCGGCAGCGGCATAGGCTGTCGAGTCGCGGGCGGCGGCACGCGCCAGCCCGAGCGCCTTCTCGCGTTGCGTGCGCGCCTCGGGATCCGTCGCCAGCCGACGCGCGCGCCCGATGTGGCCGCCGCACACCGACGCCGCCCACCGAGCCTGCTCCGGATCGAGACCGTCGCGCTCGACGAGAACCCGCTCGATGTCGGCGGTCGTCGGCGTCACCAGTGCGACGTGCCGGCAGCGCGACCGCAGGGTCACGGAGATGTCCTCCGGGTCCACCGACGGCGCACACAGCAGGAACACCGTGCGTGACGGCGGCTCCTCGACGACCTTCAGCAGTGCGTTCGCGGCCTGCTCGGTGAGCCGGTCGGCGTCCTCCACGATGACGATCTGCCAGCGCCCTGTGCCCGGCCGGCGCGCGGCGGCCTGCACGATGTCGCGCATAGCGCCGACGGCGAGGCTCAGCCCCTCCGGCACGACGTGGCGGACATCGGCGTGGGTCTTCGCCATCACCGTGACGCACGCACGACACTCGCCACAGCCGACGTTCGCGGCGTCGGGCGCCTGGCACTGGAGAGCCGCGGCGAAGCATTGCGCGGCCACCGACCGACCGCTGCCCGGTGGTCCGGTGAACAGCCACGAGTGGGTCATCGACGCCCGCGACCACCCCGCATCGACGGCCGGGATCTCGTCGTCGGCGAGGAACAGGTCGTCCGACGTACCCGCGTCGAGCCTCGCCGCAAGAGCACGGGCGGCCCGTGCGGCGGCCCGCAGATCGTCGGCGATGGCCTCTTGCCCGGTCAGCCGATCGAAGACATTTGTCACAGCAACACCCTAATCCGCAGTTCGGACACGCCTGAGGCGCGGAACCGTGTTTAACGATTGCAAGCAGCCAGCTACCGTAGTCTCCGTGGTTCAACAACGGTCGCGGTGGTCAAAGGGCCTGCATCTGGCCCGATGGCTGATTCATACGCCGTGGCCCATTCTCGCGCTGGACATGCTGCGGGCGAACCTCGTCGGTGCACTGTTCACCTTCGCGTTCCTGCGCTTCGGCATGCCGATCCAGGATTCGATCAGCCTCGACGAGATCACCGCGCTGAACCAGGTCATCTTCGCTGCCTACTTGTTGATCGCGATGGTCATCGGCGGCTTCGCCAGCATCCAGCTCTCGCTACCGGTGCTCATCTGGCATCGGCGTCGCACCCGACTCGACAACGAGGCCGCACGACGCCGCGCCCTCGCGCTACCGATGCTGCTGACCGCGGTGAACGCCGCGCTGTGGGTCGTGGGCGGCACGCTGTTCACGCTCGTCAACCTGACCGTCTCGTCGAAGAACGCCTTCATCGTCGCGATCGCCAGCACGATCGGCGCGATGGTCACGTGTGCGCTCAGCTACATGCAGGCGGAGAAGGTCATGCGGCCGATCACGGTCGCGGCGATGGCCAACAATCCCGACAACGCCATCGCGCCCAGTGTCACCACCCGCATCACCGCGTTCTGGGTGATCAGCGTGGTCGCCCCGATGCTGGTGATCATCGGGATGATCGTGCTGCACCGGCTCGGCATCATCGAGGCCGACTCCACCGGCCTGGAGCGGCCGATCCTGTGGATGGCGATCTCGGCGCTCGCGTTCAGCGTGATCGCGATCGTGCGCGTTGTCGCCGCCATCAACGATCCGATCAAGCAGCTGCGCCGCGCACAGTCCAAGGTCAGCGAGGGCGACCTCAACGTCGCGGTGAAGATCTATGACGGCAGTGATCTCGGCCTGCTGCAGGCCGGATTCAACGACATGGTCGCCGACCTGCGCGAACGCCAGCAGCTGCGCAACCTGTTCGGCCGCTACGTCGGCGAGGACGTCGCGCGGCGGGCCATCGAGACCGGCACCGAACTCGGTGGCGAGGAACGCTACGTCGGCGTCCTGTTCGTCGACATCGTCGGCTCGACGCGCCTGGCGGTGAATCGGCCGCCCCGCGAGATCGTCGAACTGCTCAACGAGTTCTTCCGGGTCGTCGTCGGCGTGGTCGGTCGCCACGGCGGGTTCGTCAACAAATTCCAGGGCGACGCGGCGCTCGCCATCTTCGGTGCGCCGCTCGACCTCGACGACTTCGCCGGCCGGGCGCTTGCCTCCGCGCGTGAGCTGCGGGCCGAGCTCTACGAGACCCTGGGTGACACCGACATCGGCATCGGGGTGTCGGCCGGCAAGGCCATCGCCGGCCACATCGGCGCCGAACAGCGACTCGAGTACACGGTCATCGGCGACCCGGTCAACGAGGCGGCCCGCCTCACCGAGCTCGCGAAGGACGAACCCACCCGCGTCCTCGGGTCCGCTCGCGCGGTGTTCTTGGCGTCTCACGAGGAAGCCGAGCATTGGGAGATCGGCGAGGGCGTCGAACTCCGCGGCCGCGGGATCGAGACGCTCCTCGCGCGCCCGCACCTCGAGCCGGACCGGCGGGACTGAGCTACCCGGAACGGCGGCGCGGAGGCGAGTGACCCTTCGTGACGCGCCCTCCGCAAGCTCCGGGCGCTCCTCAGGGAGCGAAGGTTGCGCCCTCCGCAAGCTCCGGGCGCTCCTCAGGGAGCGAAGGTTGCGCCCTCCGCAAGCTCCGGGCGCTCCTACTCGGCGTCCGGCGTCGCCTTCTTGGCCGCCGTCTTCTTGGCGGTCGACTTCTTGGCTGCGGTCTTCTTCGCCGTCGTCTTCTTGGCTGCGGTATTCTTCGCCGCCGTCTTCTTGGCCGCTGTCTTCTTGGCGGGGGCCTTCTTCGCCGCCGCCTTCTTCGTGGTCTTCTTGGCAGCCTTCTTGGCCGGGCCACGAGCCCGACGATCGGCGAGCAACTCCATCGCGCGCTCCGGCGTGATCGAGGCGACCTCGTCGCCCTTGCGCAGGCTTGCGTTGGTCTCGCCGTCGGTCACGTACGGTCCGAACCGACCGTCCTTGATGACCATCGGCTTGCCGCTGACCTCGTCGTCCTTGCCGAGCTCACGCAGCGGCGGCGCGGCGGCCTGACGACCGCGACGCTTGGGCTCCGAGTAGATCTTCAGCGCCTCGTCGAGGGTGATCTCGAAGAGCTGCTCCTCGGTGCCGAGGGACCGCGAGTCCGAGCCCTTCTTGAGATACGGGCCGTACCGGCCGTTCTGCGCGGTGATCTCGTCGCCCGACTCCGGGTCGACGCCGACGACGCGCGGCAGCGACAGCAGCTTCAGCGCGTCCTCGAGCGTGACCGTCGAGATGTCCATCGTCTTGAACAGCGAGCCCGTACGCGGCTTGGGACCGGCCTTCTTCGCCGCCTTCTTCGCGGTCTTCTTCACCGCCGGCTTTGTCTTGGTGGCCGTGCCCCCGCCGGGCGAGTCGAGCGGGACGACGTCGCCGTCGGCGGTGTCCGAACCTCCGGTACCGCCACCCGACCCGCCGTCACGCGGCGTCGGGCCCGCGGGAATGGTTGCGGGCGTGTCCCCGTCGTCGTCATCGTCGTCCGACGGCAGGACCTCGGTCACGTACGGACCGAAACGTCCTTCCTTGACGACGATTTCGTGACCGGTGGCGGGGTCCATACCGAGCGAACGCCCCTCTTGCGGTGTCGCGAAGAGCTTTTCGGCGACTGCGAGGGTCAACTCGTCCGGGGTGATGTCAGCGGGCAGGTTGGCGCGCTGCAGATCCTCGTCCGCACCGTCCGCGGCGACATTGCGCTCCAGATACGGCCCGTATCGGCCGACCCGCACATAGATCGGGCGGCCCTCTTCGTCGTTGAACAGACGAATGGAGTTGACCTGCCGTGCGTCGATCTCCTCGAGATTGACGCCGACGAGCTTCTTCAGACCGCCGTATTGCGCGATTGCCGAATGGGCGGAACGGGTTTCACCGTCGGCACCGGAATGGTCGTCGCCGAAGTAGAACTCCGACAACCACTTCGTGCGGTTCTCGTTACCCGTTGCGATCTGATCGAGGTCGTCTTCGAGGGTCGCGGTGAAGTCGTAGTCGACGAGGCTCTGGAAGTACGCCTCCAGCAGACCGACGACCGCGAACGCGATCCACGACGGCACCAGGGCGTTGCCCTTCTTGACCACGTACCCGCGGTCCTGGATGGTGCCGATGATCGACGCATACGTCGACGGTCGGCCGATCCCGAGTTCCTCGAGCACCTTCACCAGCGACGCCTCGGTGAACCGTGCGGGCGGGTTGGTGGAGTGACCGTCTGCGGTCAGGTCGGTGGCCGTCAGCGACTGCCCCTCGGTGAGCTGCGGCAACCGGTTCTCGGCGTCGTCGGCCTGGCCGCCGCTGAGCTCGTCGACCGTCTCCACGTAGGCCGACAGGAAGCCCGGGAAGGTGATCGTGCGACCTGACGCGGCGAAGGTGCAGCGCTCTCCTGACGACGCGGTACCGGCGATACGCAGGCTCAGCGTGGTGCCCTTGGCGTCGGCCATCTGCGACGCGACCGTGCGTTGCCAGATCAGTTCGTACAGGCGGAACTCGTCGGCCTCGAGTTGCCCGGCGACCTGGCCGGGGGTACGGAAGGTCTCACCGGCGGGTCGGATCGCCTCGTGTGCCTCCTGGGCGTTCTTGACCTTGCGGGTGTACTGGCGCGGCGTCGGGTGGACGAAGTTGTCGCCGTAGAGCTCGCGGGCCTGGGCGCGGGCGGCGTTGATCGCCGACTCGCTGAGGCTCGTCGAGTCGGTACGCATGTAGGTGATGAAGCCGTTCTCGTACAACCGCTGCGCGATCCGCATCGTGCGGTCGGAGGTGAACCGCAACTTGCGGCCGGCCTCCTGCTGCAGCGTCGAGGTCATGAACGGCGCGTACGGACGGCGCGTGTAGGGCTTCTCCTCGACCGAGGTGACGGTCATCCCCGCACCTCGCAGGCCGGTGGCCAGACCCTCGGCGCGGTCGGCGTCGAGCACGATGACGCCGTCGGACCTCTTCAGGACACCTGTCGACTCGAAGTCGCGTCCCGTGGCGACCCGGGCTTCGTCGACGTTGACCAGCCGCGCCTTGAAGGTCTGCGGATTGGAGCTGTCCGCACTCTCCGCGCTCGCGTCCATCGTCGCGGAGATGTCCCAGTACTCGGCCGACACGAACGCCATGCGCTCGCGCTCCCGCTCGACGATGATGCGCGTCGCCACCGACTGCACACGGCCCGCCGACAGCTTCGGCATGACCTTCTTCCACAGCACCGGCGACACCTCGTAGCCGTAGAGACGGTCGAGGATGCGTCGGGTCTCCTGCGCGTCGACGAGGTCGATGTCGAGGTCACGCGGGTTCTCGGCAGCCGCCCGGATGGCCGGCTCGGTGATCTCGTGGAACACCATGCGCTTGACGGGGATCTTCGGCTTGAGGGTCTCGAGAAGATGCCAGGCGATCGCCTCCCCCTCGCGGTCACCGTCGGTGGCGAGGTAGAGCTCGTCGACGTCCTTCATCAGCGACTTGAGTTCGCTGACGGTCGACTTCTTGTCGGGCGACACCACGTACAGCGGCTCGAAGTTCTCGTCGACGTTCACGCCGAGGCGTGCCCAGGACTGCCCCTTGTACTTGGCCGGCACGTCGGCGGCGCCGCGCGGGAGGTCGCGGATGTGCCCTCGGGAGGACTCCACCACATAGTTCGCCCCCAGGTACCCGGCGATCTTGCGGGCCTTGGTCGGGGACTCGACGATCACGAGGCGTCGAATACCCCTGCTCGAGCGGGATGCGGTGCTGGTCTCTGCCACCGGGGCGTCCTTCGGTTGACTGGGTGGAGAACGTTCCTGCGTGTCAGTTCAGGTGTGTTCGATGGGTTTGTACCTTATGTATAGCGCCGTTTGCACATCTGAATTCCGTCTCGGACCCGGCGAGGTGACCGATCCGACACCGTTCCGACCCGTTGTAGCAGCTCAACGGCTCGAATGCGGGATGACTAATGCTCGTCGACCGGGGGCCAGTCGGCGACGGCCTCGGCGCAGGGCGGCACACCGACGTACTCGTGCAACCGGGACAGGCGCCGGTGGCCGGCGATCCGCAAGGCCGGGGAATGCCCGCGCGTACCGACGAGGGTGGGTGCGATGCCGACACGCATCAGCGCCGTGGCGAGTGCCGCGTGCGACTCCGGAGCGTGGGGATCCAGTCCGAGCTGGTAGCGGCCGGCATCCGAGTGACCGGCGGCGATCACCCACAGGCGCAGGGCCCGGTAACTCGGAACCCAACCGGGGGGCATCGCCTTGACCGCTCCCGCGGACCAGGCCGCGTGCAGGGGATCGAGTTCATGGCAGGGCGCGGTCCGGGCCAGCGGGGTGCCCTCGTCCGAGACCGTCGACTCGGCTTCGAGGCCGGCCGCACGCATCTCGACGACGATCTGCTCTGCCCGCCAGCGGTCGGCGACCACGATCGAGACCCGCGTACCGGTTTCGGAGCGGACGGCCTGTCCGTGCGCCGCGAGCAGCCCCGCGAGGTCGGCGTACGCGGGCTGTTCGGTCTCCGCGGAGAAAAACGACAACTGGCCCACGAGTCGAGACTAGTGCTGTGTCTCGGAAATAGGTGGGCGGTTCCGGTGGCGCGTTCACGACGCGCGGAGCGCTACGGAACAGGAGCCGGACAACAAACCGCTCCCGCCTCGACGAATCGAAACGGGAGCGGTGGTTTGCCCCGACTGCGTGGTGCAGTCACACGCGGGTCTTCTCAGACAGCGCGGACGCCGGTGGCCTGCGGCCCCTTGGTGCCCTGACCGACCTCGAACTCGACCCGCTGGTTCTCCTCGAGGGTGCGGAAACCGGATCCCTGGATCTCGGAATAGTGGACGAACACGTCGTCGGAACCCTCATCAGGCGCGATGAAGCCGAAGCCCTTTTCCGCGTTGAACCACTTCACAGTTCCCTGTGCCATTCTTGCAATCCTTTACATATCAACTGTCGCGACACGATGGGTCATCGTGTCGTGGCCGGTCGACCGCCATACCTCAAAGAGCCCCGCGAAGATCTGCATCGATCCGCCAAACTAACCTCAGTACCACGGCTGCAACGTGCTTGTCGCCCACCGGGCGGTGGGTCGCGAAAGCTGCGGCCGGAACCAGTCAATCATGTTCGGCCCCCCAGCGATAGTCACACGAACCAAAGTGAGTCAAAACCTCGTCAAACTTCAGACCAACGACACCAGCCGGTAACATCGACGCAGGTCGGAGACCCGTCGCTGCAACACTATTTCGAAGAGTTCTCACCAGAAGATGCAGTACTCCACATTCGGGACAGGCCTGTTGGCCCGTACCCTCGCGGGTTCCGACGCCGACCCCTCCCCTCTCACCCACCTCTCGGTAATCCCGTCGCGCTCACCATCTTTCGACGCCTGGCCGGAGTGGGTGCCGCAACCCCTGATCGACGCCTACGCCGACAACGGCATCGAGAGGGTGTGGACTCACCAAGCGCGCGCGGCCGACGCCGCATTCCGCGGCAATCATGTAGCTATTTGCACCGGGACCGCATCGGGCAAATCGATGTCGTATCAAATGCCTATTCTCACTTCATTGCTGAACGAAAAGAATGCGACCGCGTTATACCTCGCGCCGACAAAAGCTCTCGGGGCCGACCAGATCCGGGCAGTGTCCTCGATCATCGCCGGGCGACCGGAGTTCGGACACCTCCAGCCGTGCGCATACGACGGCGACACCGACCCCGAGATCCGGCAGTGGGCGCGCGCCCATTCGCGCTGGATCTTCACCAACCCCGACATGCTGCACATCGGCATCCTCTCCCATCACCACCGATGGCGTCAGTTCTTCCGGCATCTCCGATTCATCGTCGTCGACGAATGTCACCATTACCGAGGCGTGTTCGGGTCCCACACCGCCCTGGTGATGCGGCGTCTGCTGCGGATCGCACGGGCCGCCGGTGCCGATCCGGTCGTCATCGGCGCGAGTGCGACGGTCGCCGAACCGGCCGAGGCGCTGGGCCGGTTGATCGGTGAACCGGCCGTCGCGGTGACCGAGGACGCATCTCCCCGCGGGGAGCGGACCGTCGCCCTCTGGGAGCCCGATTTCCTGCCGGTGGTCACCGGCGAGAACGGTGCACCCGTCCGACGCTCGGCCGGCGCTGAATCCGCCCGACTGCTGGCCGATTTCGTGGTGGAAGGTGCTCGTACACTGTGTTTCGCCCGGAGCCGGCGGGGCGTCGAGCTGACCGCACTCAGCGCACGACACCTGTTGTCACTGAGCGCCCCCGAGCTCGAGTCCCGGGTCGGCGCGTACCGGGCGGGATACCTGGCCGACGATCGGCGACGTCTGGAGAAGGCCATCTCCGACGGCGAACTGCTGGGCGTGGCCACCACCAATGCGCTCGAACTCGGCGTGGACATCAGCGGACTCGACGCCGTGATCGTCAGCGGGTACCCCGGCACGGTCGCCTCGTTCTGGCAGCAGGCCGGGCGCGCGGGACGCCAGCGCGAGTCCGGCGACTCACTCGTCGTGCTCGTCGCCCGCGACGACCCGCTCGACACCTACCTCGTGCATCATCCGGAGTCACTCCTCGGCAAACCCGTCGAGGCCACGGTCACCGACCCCGCCAACCCGTACATCCTCGGTCCGCACCTGCTGTGCGCCGCCATGGAGAAACCGCTGTCGGACAGCGAGATCGACGCCTGGAACGCCCGCGACGTGGCGCAGGACCTGGCCGCCGACGGCCTGCTGCGCAAACGTAAGTCCGGCTGGTACGTCACGGCCGGAACCGAACCCCACGCCGACGTCGACATCCGCGGCGGCATCGGCGGGCAGGTCCTGATCGTCGACACCACGACGTCGCAGCTGCTCGGTACCGTCGACACCGGCCGGGCCATGTCGACGGTGCACCCCGGCGCCGTCCACATCCACCAGGGCGAGACCTATCTCGTCGACGAGCTCGATCTCGACGACGGTCTCGCGCTGGCGCATCCGGAGGACCCGGACTGGACGACGTCGGCGCGGGAGACGACGGACATCAGCATCACCGCGACGCTCGCGAGCCGGCGATTCGGCCCGCTGACGGTCGCATTCGTGGAGGTCGACGTCACCCATCAGGTCGTCGGTTACCTGCGCACGTTGCGCACCGGAGAGGTGCTCGACGCCGTCGAGCTCGACATGCCCGAGCAGACCCTGAGCACCCGCGCCGTGATGTACACCCTCACACCGGAGGCACTCGCCGACGCCGGTATCGACGAGACCCTGTTGCCCGGTTCGTTGCACGCCGCGGAACACGCGGCCATCGGCCTCCTCCCTCTGGTTGCGACCTGCGACAGGTGGGACATCGGTGGACTCTCGACCGACCTCCACCCGGACACCGGTCTGCCGACGGTCTTCGTCTACGACGGGTACATGGGCGGTGCCGGTTTCGCCGAACGCGGGCATTCGGCGTTCCTGACCTGGATCGACGCCACCCGAGACGCCGTGGCCAGCTGCGGTTGTGAGAGCGGTTGCCCATCCTGCGTGCAGAGTCCCAAATGCGGCAACGGTAACGATCCGCTCGACAAGAATGGCGCAGTAGCCGTCCTGGATCTTCTCCGTCGGGAATACTTGGCCCATGCATGACGAGGCATCCGACCGGGGAACCCACACGTATCGTCAGGTCACCCGACCCTCTCGTGCCTTCTTCCTGCTCGCCCGCGCGACGCAGAACACCGACCAGTTGCCGTCGTCCATCGGCGAGCGCGACGTGTTCTTCTCCGAAGACGAGGCGCTCGACGCCCTGGACCTCCACTACGCCTGGTGCGCGGCCCGTTCCGGAGGTTTCACCGATGTCGTGACGACGGCACAGTGGTATCTGCAGACGGCGATGGTCGGTCCGCGGGTCACCGCCTCCCTCGGTGAGGTCTATCTGGCGTCCACCGATGCCCAGTCCGGCGAAACCTGGGCAGCAGCAGGCGGTTTCCTCACCGAGGGGGAACTCATCCACTGGTCGTCGTTCGTCCGGGCCGCCCGATCGTGGATTCCGCTCAACACCGGGACCGATGCGCTCGAACTCGCCTATCGCGGCGACACCGACGTGCACTTCCACCAATTGTGGTTCGCGCCCATGCAGTCCATCCGGGTGTATCCCAAGCGGATCTCCGTCGAATCCGACGGTCTCGGGTAGAGCCGCCCTCCGGCACGTCAGTCAACCGGTCCCGCGCGCGCCTGGGCGGTGGCGTCGCTCGTCCCGAAACTCCCGAGCGCCACCGGCACCCGAACCGTCACCACCACATCGTCTCCGGCGGTACGGCACTCCACGAGCTCGGCCCCCGAGTCCTGTCGGCGGCTCAGATCTCGTGCCGCCGCGCATGGATTCGGCTCACCCGCGGCATGCTCGATCGCCGCGGCCAGTGCGGACAGGTCGGCCGCCGACTGGGCGCGGTGGCGGGCGAGCACCGCTGCCCCGACATAGATCACCATGACGAGAACCGCAGCCAGCGCCGCGATCACGAATGCGCCCAACACCGTTGCGTGACCGTCGTCGTCGGCGGTCAGCCCACGACGGCGCGTCATGGCCCCACCCCCGGCGCGAACACCACCTGATCCGCACCTGTCGGCTCCTTGGCCGCGACCGCCCGGGCCGACACCGTGAGACCCGGCAGCATCGCCACACCCGATCGGACCTCGACCACGACGACCCGATCGTCTGCATCCGAGATCGACACGCGCGCACCGTCTCCGACCAGCCGTTGCGCGACTTCGCGCCCCGAAGCATCACCCGCAGCGGACAGGCGAGCCACCTCGCGCGCCGCATCGGTACAGCGGATCTGGGTGGTCACCGCGGCGACCGCACCCACGGCGATGAGCACCATGACGACGATCGCGGCGATCGCGTACGCGGCCTCGACCGTCACCATGCCTGATTCGTCGGCGAGCAGGCGTCGCAGCCACTTTCGGCGGTACATCAACCGACCGAGGTGTTGAGCGCCTTTCCGATGATGCCCGTCAGGGCACTCACGATGTTGTCACCGGTGACCACCGTGTAGAGGATCGCCCCGAACGCCGCCGCGGCGATGGTGCCGATCGCATACTCCGCCGTGGACATGCCTTCCTCGTCGGCCATCAGGCGCGTCATGTGCGCGCCGAGACGTCCGATCACATCGCTTCGATCGTGCGGCGCCGCGGCCTGGGTGGCGTCGTGGGTCCGGAACATGGTGCGTGACATGGTCTCTCCTGGGAGTCGATGGAACCGAGTGAACGGTGTTGCACGTACTTGGACGCAGCGCGTCGCCGTTCGGATCCCTCGGATTTGCCGACCATGCCGTTCCGGCGCAAACCCGGACGATCGCCAGTTACGAGGTCGACCACACCCCGAGTTCGTTGCCGCTGGGATCGGTGAAGTGGAACCTACGACCACCGGGGAAAGCAGAGGGGCCGTTCACGATCTCGCCACCCGCCGCGCGCACCCGCTCCACTGAGGCGTCGAGATCGTCGGAGTAGAGCAGCACCAGCGGACCACCGCGCACGGCTGCGACCTCGCTCGTCGCGAGACCCCCGACCTCGGGCAGGTCCGGGCCGCCCGGATTCGCGATCCCCGCGTATGCGGGACCGTAGTCGTTGAACTGCCAGCCGAACGCAGCAGCGTAGAACGCCTGCGCCGCGGCCGAGTCGGTGACGGTGAGTTCGATGTAGTCGATCGCATGGTGTCGGTGCCCGGAGTCGGTCATGGAGAACATTCTGCGTCGTCGCACCGACAAGCACGTCAGATCGAACCCAGAACCGACGAGGCGAGCCCGACGACGACCGGGACGATCCCGAGACAGATGAACGCGGGCAGGAAGCACAGTCCGAGCGGGCCGCTGATCGCGACACCGGCCCGTTCGGCGGCGGCGAGTGCGTCGTCGTGCGCCCGGCGTCGAACATCATCGGCGAGTTCGGCGAGGCCGCCGGCCAGCGACGAGCCGGCCCGCGCCGACCGGCGCGCCATCGCGGCGAGTGCATCGAGATGGTCGTCCGACGTCTCGCCGTCCGGTCCGTCGAGCAGGGCCGACCATGCCGCGTCCGGATCGGCGCCCAGCTGCAGCAGGTCGGCGACGTGAGCGAGGGGCGCCGCCATCGACGCCGGCGCGTGTTCGGCGACCACCGAGGCCGCGGTCCCCACCGGCAGACCGGCGCGTAGGCACACCGCGAACAGATCGAAGGCCGCCGCGACCGCGAACGGGTCGTCGGCGGTGGGACCGGCACCGAGCCACCGCGGCGTGCGATCGGGCGGCGGCGGATCGGTCACCCGATAGAGCAGCCAGCGCGGCGCGGGCCAGATCCACAGCGCGGCCGCGAGCAGCACCGCCGAACACGCAGTGCCGGTGAGGCCGCCGGCGATCATCGTGCCAGCACCTTGCCGGTGATGCGCTCGGACCAGCCGATCCCCGCGGCGACCAAAGCGCACCCGACCACCAGCAGGATCCCACCCAGGCCACCGCCGAGGAGGACCTGGATCGGACCCGCACCGGTCGCCTGACCCAGGGCGATCCCGAGCAATGGCAGACCGGCGAGGACCGCCGCCGTCGCCCGCGGTCCCGACAGTCCGGCTCGCGTCCGATCCGCGAAGCCACGCCGCGCCTGAAGATCCGAACGCACTGCACCGAGCAGGTCGACCATCGGCAGGCCGCGGTCCTCGGCGATCTGCCAGGCCACGCCGATACGACGCCAGGACGCCTCGCCCGAGACCCTGCCCGCCAGTCCGGCCCCGGACACCGGGTCGATCACCGACCCGCCCAGGGCGGCCCGGAACGCCATCGACTCCAACCCGTTCGCGATCTCCGCTCCGGTGGCCGGGTCATGGGGCTCGCGACGACGGAGTTCGGCGACCGCGACCTCGCAGGCCCGGACCGGTGGCGCACCCACCGACAGTTCGGCGATCATCAGCGACAGCCCCAGGAGCAAGTCATCCGACTGGTGGTCGAGGCGCTTCTCCGCCGACCGCCGCCGCCGTACCCACAGCACGACCGTCACGACGATCGCGGCAGCGACGGCGGCCGCCAACCCGCCGATCAGGAGCGCCCCGAACGGGACCGTCATCGGGATCAGCACGGCCGGAACCGATCTCCGGGCGGGGCGGGGTTGTCCGGACACCGTCTGGAGTCGGTGTCTCGCTCGCGGCGCGGCCGACAGCGGCAGCGCGACGCCCACGGCTCCCAGGACCAGCGCGACGGCGACCGGCGTGGACATCATCGTCGGTCCCCCGACCCCGGCCCACGCCCGGCGACCAACCGGTCGAAGTGATCGCGCTCCGCCGTGAATCCGCTGTTCCGCAACCAGATCGGCACGATCGTCACGCGTCCGGCGTCGTCGCGCCGGACGACCCCGACCTCGGCGAGTCCGCGGGTCCCGCCCGCGTTGCGCGCCACGCCGAGCACCACCTGCAGTGCGGCACCCAGCTGACTGTGGAGAGCGTCGCGGGCCATGCCTCCGAGGGCGGCGAGGGCCTCCATCCGCGCCGGCACCTCCGACGTCGAGTTCGCGTGGACCGTGCCGGCACTCCCGTCGTGCCCGGTGTTCAGCGCGGTGAGGAGGTCGATGACCTCACCGCCGCGAACCTCTCCGACGATGATCCGGTCGGGTCTCATCCGAAGCGCCTGACGGACCAGGGTCCGCACCGGCACCTCGCCCACGCCTTCGACATTCGACGCGCGCGCGACCAACCTCACCACCTGCGGATGGCGCGGGGCCAGTTCGAGCGCATCTTCGACGCAGACGACCCGCTCGCGCGGATCCATCGCTCCGATCAGTGCGTTGAGCAGGGTCGTCTTGCCGGTCCCCGTACCGCCTATCACCAGGAATGCCAGGCGGTTCCGGAGGATGTCCCCGATGATCGGCACCACCTCGGACGGGATCGCGCCGCTCTCGACGAGGCTCGGCAGATCCTTGGACGCCGAACGCAGGACCCTTAAGGAGATACACGTCCCGTCCGCGGCAAGCGGCGGGATGATCGCGTGCAGCCGCACGGTGTATCCGCGCCGACCGACGTTCGACAACTGCCCGTCGACCCAGGGCTGGGCGTCGTCGAGCCGCCGCCCGGCGCCCAGCGCCAGCCGACCCGCGAGGCGGCGGACCGACGCCTCGTCCGGGAAGCGGATCGTCGTCTGCTCGAGTCCGGATCCGCGGTCGACCCAGACCTCGTCGGGACCGGCGACCAGGATGTCGGCGATGTCGGGTTCGGCGAGGAGTTGCTCGAGCTTGCCCGCCCCGGTCAGCTCGGTCTGCAGGAAGCGGAGGGCGGCGAGCAGGTCGGTGTCACCCAGCACTCCCCCGGCCTCTGCGCGGATCGCGTCGGCGATGACGGCCGGACTCGGGTCGGCCGCGGCGGCGGCCAGTCGCGAGCGCACCCGGTCCAACAGCGCCTCGTCGGCCGGTCCGTCGATTCGCGCCTGGGTCACGACGCACGCTGTCGGTGCTCGGCGACCCTGGCGTGCACGGTGTGCGCCGCGCGTCCGAGCGGACTGCGGCGTCGCAACCGCAACGGACCACCCTCCAGCCGCCCCGCGAGACGGGGCTCCGGCCGATAGGCGGCGAGCAGTGGGAGTCCGATGGCATCGGCCACCTGTTGCGGACGCAACCCGCCGGGCGACGGGCCGCGCACCACCAGCTCGACGGCCACCTCGTCACCGACGACACGGTCGACGATGCGTCGAGCCGCGGCACATCCGCCGACGGTGGGTGTGGTCACCACCACCACGACGTCGGAGGATGCGATCGCGGCGCGCACCACCGGTGCGTCGGACCGGGGCAGGTCGAGCACGACGAGATCACCATGGGTGTGCCCCGCGTCGATGACCGCGGTGACCGCATCGACACTCAACCCGGCGCTCGGCAGGCGTTGTGAGGTCAACACCGCCAGGCCCTCGCCCGCGCTCGGCAGCGCCTGGTGGAGCGCCGTACCGCCGACGACCCCGCCGTCGAGCGAGAGATCCTGCCACCGCAGCCCGCGGCGGCGCTCGATGCCCAGCAGGAGGTCGGCTCCGGCGCCCATGTCGTCGAGGTCGAGCAGCAGCGTGGGCGACTGGGCACCTGCCGACGTCAGCGCGACCGCCGCTGCCAGGGTCGACGCCCCGGCACCACCGTGAGCACCGATGAGCGCCACGACACCCGCGGGTCGGCGTCTGGGCACCCGGCACTCCGTCAGTACCCGGACGAGGCGTCCTTCGTCGGCCGGGAGCGTCGATGAGTCCTCGATACCCAGCTCCATCGCCATCCGCCAGATGTGTGCTCCCGGTTCGGCCGCACTCACCAGTACGAGGCCGGGTCGCCGAGGTGGGCGCACCCGGGCGAGGAGGGCGATCGCGGATGGGTCGGCCGCGACGGCCCGGGCGGTCAACCATTCGCGCCGGCAATCGTCCGCCGGCGCGCTGATCACGTGGTATCCGGCTGCGGCGGCGCACCGTGCGACGTCGTCGTGGAGTTCGGGGTCTACGAGAACCAGGAGTTCATCGGGCATGCGGCCGATCATGCGGCAGGTGCGGCGCTCCGACGGGTGGGGTCCCGGGCAATTGGGGATGGCGGCGAAGGCTGTGGACAAACTCTCGCGACCAGCGGGGTCTCGGGCTACAAAAGACCCCAGACAGAGGACAACCCCGGCCAGGGGGGGAGGAGGCCGGGGTCGTCACGTTTCAGCCCCGGGGGGTCGGGCTGAAACGCACCGGTATGAGAACCGGGTACCGATGACTATACACACGGTTTTGGGTTATTTGCAAGCACAACAATCCCATTCACTAATGTCCGTTCTACTGCGGAGTAACCAGCAGATCGAATCAGACGCCCGTTCCGGGCGCATATTCGGGAATCGCGATTCAGGCCCGCGAAACGCGCAACGTCTTTGCAACGTTCCCGCTCGAGGCCGCCGAACTCCGAATCGGCCACCTACCACCCCCGAACCAGCTGCCGATTGCGTCGAAGATGGTGCGTCGCAGAGCGTTTCGCTGGCATCCGCAAGTCGTTCAACATTCCGGCGCGGAACGCTTGATGTGATCGGCATCACGGTGTAGAACAGTGGTTACGGAATCTCGGAAGGCCAAGTTCGATCCGGAAGAGAAGGAACGAACCCCCACGCCGAGCACTTCCCAGCACGGGCGGCAAGCACCCACGCGGAGCACGCCGCATATGGCAAAAGTGTTGTGCGCCTGCGACATCACAGTCAGGACGACCGACCGCCACCACTCGATGCGCCACCGCCTTCCTCTCGTGAGGCGCCAGGCCCGAGAGGAATGGCCCACAGCTGGCAGCACGTGGACGGTCAGTAATCCCGACTCGCGATCAATCGCCGAGGCGGTGACCACAACCCACCAAGCACGCTTGGTAACTTGAGTCCGTGCTACGCGGGCGGCAACCGCGTCGTTTACGACGCCGGCGGCCGCCCGCAGTGCTGTCCGGGCCGGGTTCGAAACCTCGCGAGACTAACCAGACCGGGCCGCGTCCGCGATCGACTTCGCCTCGGCCGCACCGGCTTCCAGGGCCTCGCAGCAGAAGATGATCCAGTCCCGCAGGCCCGACTCGGTACCAGCCCCGAAGTTCGTAGCCAACGTGCGATACTCGCCGACCCGCTTGAACCAGGTCACCTCCGGCACGCCGAGGCAGTGCGGGTCCAGCCCGGTCGCGGCGCCGACGAGCCGAGACGCGGCACGAGCGACGACACCGTTGGCAGCGGGGAAGGCGTCCACCGCCAGCAACTCGCCGTGCACCACCGCCACGAGCACCGGCGCCGGAACCGAGGTGGCGCCGGTTGTCAACTGCCCCAACAAGTTGAGACGTTCGGCGACATCCGTCCCGCTCCGGGGCCGCCCGAGATCTTCCGGGTCGTCGACGAGGTCCGCGGCGGCAAGGGTGTGCAACCTCGCCAGCGCTTGCGCGGGTGCCCGGCGGATCACCGAGGTGAGTGTGACCAGCGAATCGCCGTCGAGGGCCTGCGACACCCGCATGGCGCCGGCCAGGATGGGGTCGTCGAAGTCGCCGTCGCGTCGGAGCTCGACACTTCCACCGTCGATCGCGGCCGAGGACCGGCCCGCCCGCCACGACGCCTCGGTGGCGGTCTTGTCCCATCCCCGCAGGTTGGCGGGGTGCCGGTGCACTGCGGACAGGGCATCCCGTGCTCGATCGGCGGCGGCGACGACGCCGGGCAGCTCCAGCAGGGGCATCAGTGGGTCGGTGGTCACGCACCGACGATAGTTGCGGCCGCGGACCGCTCACCAGGTCGCCCTCGGTCCGGTCGATCAGGGCTACCGATTCGGACACCCGCGGCGCTCAACCGAATAGATACCGATGATCCATTGTTAGTCACCGTTTCAGATATTGCGCACCTGTAATTGTTCACGGTGTTCGTCAGTTGACTGACTGAAACGCATCGCTCCGACGTCGGCGCGGGGTCCACAGGGCATCGCGACCGTTCGTCGCCGCCCACCCGCCGTTCGTCGCCAATCGGCCGCGCTCACATACCGGACGGTTCCACCCTAGACCGCGACGTGACTACGCTCACACTGATTGCCCGTTCTGACGCCAGGTCACCCTACTGTTGAGTGACCGCCGTCGACAGCGAAAGGCCCTTGTCACCGATGTCCTCCACCGTCCAGGCATTTCCTCCCTCCGACGAGTTCGCCGCCCAGGCCAACGGCACCGCCGAGATGTATGACCATGCCGATGCCGACCGCCTCGAGTTCTGGGCCGAGCAGGCCCGGCGGCTGGACTGGGCCACCGAGTTCACCACCACCCTCGACTGGTCCGACGCCCCGTTCGCCAAGTGGTTCGTCGGAGGCAAGCTCAACGTCGCGGTCAACTGCGTGGATCGGCACGTCGCCGCAGGCAAGGGCGACCGCGTCGCCATCCACTGGGTCGGTGAACCCGGCGACACCCGCGACCTCACCTACAGCCAGCTGCTCGCCGAGGTCAGCAAGGCCGCCAATTACTTCTCGTCCATCGGGCTGGTCGCCGGCGATCGCGTCGCCATCTACATGCCGATGGTCCCCGAGGCCCTGATCTCGATGCTCGCCTGCGCCCGCCTCGGCCTCACCCACTCCGTGGTCTTCGCCGGCTTCTCCTCCGGAGCGCTGCGCTCCCGCGTCGACGACGCCGAGGCCAAGCTCGTCATCACCACCGACGGGCAGTACCGCCGCGGCCAGCCGGCGCCGTTGAAGACCCAGGTCGACGAGGCGCTCGGCACCGGCGACGACGCCGCGAAATCCGTCGAGAAGGTCCTCGTCGTGCGTCGTACCAACCACGACCCCGACCTGAACTGGGTCGAAGGCCGCGACGTGTGGTGGGAAGACACCGTCGACGAACAGTCGGACACCCACGACGCCGAGGCCTTCGACGCCGAACACCCACTCTTCCTGCTCTACACCTCGGGCACCACCGGTAAGCCCAAGGGCATCGTCCACTCCTCCGGCGGTTACCTCACCCAGGTCAGCTACACGTTCCACTACGTCTTCGACCACAAAGAAGGCCGCGATGTCTTCTGGTGTGGCGCCGACATCGGCTGGGTGACCGGCCACTCCTACCTCGTCTACGGTCCGCTCTCCAACGGCGCTACCGAGGTCGTCTACGAGGGAACCCCCAACTCCCCCAACGAGCACCGCCACTTCGAGATCATCCAGAAGTACGGCGTCACCATCTACTACATCGCGCCGACCCTGATCCGCACCTTCATGAAGTGGGGACGGGAGATCCCCGACGCCCACGACCTGTCCAGCATCCGGCTGCTCGGCAGCGTCGGCGAACCGATCAACCCCGAGGCCTGGAAGTGGTACCGCGAGGTCATCGGCGGCGACTCCGCGCCCATCGTCGACACCTGGTGGCAGACCGAGACCGGCGCCATCATGATCTCGCCGCTGCCGGGCGTGACCGCGACCAAGCCGGGATCGGCGATGAAGCCCCTGCCCGGCATCAGCGCCAACATCGTCGACGACCAGGGCAACCCCGTCGGCGCCGGTGAGCAGGGCTATCTCGTGCTCGACCAGCCGTGGCCGTCGATGCTGCGCGGGATTTGGGGCGACGACGAGCGCTTCCGCGACACGTACTGGTCACGGTTCGCCGAGCAGGGCTGGTACTTCGCCGGCGACGGCGCCCGCTACGACGAGGACCACGCACTCTGGGTCCTCGGACGCGTCGACGACGTCATGAACGTCTCCGGCCACCGCATCTCCACCGCCGAGGTCGAGTCCGCGCTCGTCGGGCACTCCGGTGTCGCCGAAGCCGCGGTCATCGGCGCCGCCGACGAGACCACCGGCCAGGGCATCGTCGCCTTCGTCATCCTGCGCGAGGGCGTGGAGAACACCGGGGACCAGCTGATCGCCGAACTGCGCCAGCAGGTGTCGGTGGAAATTTCGCCGATCGCCAAACCCCGCGAGATCAACGTCGTGCCCGAACTGCCCAAGACACGCTCGGGCAAGATCATGCGCCGTCTGCTCAAGGACGTCGCCGAAGGCCGCGAACTCGGCGACACCTCCACCCTCGTCGACCCGTCGGTCTTCGAAGCGATCCGCGCGAAGAAGGCCTGAGGCCGTTCGAGTTCTCCAGGGCCTGCCGACCTGAGGTCGGCAGGCCCTGCCCGTCTTCGCGCCACGCCATTCGATGGGTGGCTCGCCACTCCATTCGACGGGTGGCTCGCCACCCGGATCGCCCGCGCATGGCAACATATGGCCATCAGCCGAACAACGGAGGATTCTGTGAGCCCCAACGAGCACGGCCTGCCCGACGCGGGCCGGGACTCCGTCCCGTCGATCCCGCTCTCCGACGCCAACGCCGGCCGCAACGGCGAGCCGACGATCGGAAGCCTGGTCAAGGACGCGACCGCCAGTGTCTCCACCCTGTTCCGATCCGAGGTCGCGCTGGCCAAGGCCGAGCTGGTCACCGAGGCCAAGAAGGCCGGCGCGGGCACCGGGCTGCTCATCGTCGCCGGTGTGATGGCGCTCTACGCGAGCTTCTTCTTCTTTTTCTTCCTCGCCGAACTGCTCGACGAGTGGGTCTGGCGCTGGCTGGCGTTCCTCATCGTGTTCCTCATCCTGGTGGCGGTCACCCTGATCGCCGCGTTCGTCGGATACCTGTTCTTCAAACGCGTGCGCGGACCCGCGAAGACGATCGAGACGGTCAACGAACTGCCGACCGTCCTGCCCCACCGCGGCTCGGCGCACGACACCACCACGCACCCGAGAATCCCGCCCGCCCGCGAAGGGTGATCCGTGAGCGAGGAGCCCGACCCCTCGACCGTTCGTCTCCCGGGTGATTGGGAGCATCTCGACGTCCGCGCCAACGGAGTCCGTTTCCACGCCGTCCAGCCCGCCGGCGTTCCCGCCGACGACCGCCCGTTGGTGCTGCTGCTGCACGGATTCGGCGAGTTCTGGTGGAGCTGGCGACATCAGCTGACCGCGCTCACCGACGCCGGCTTCCGCGCCGTCGCCGTCGACCTCCGCGGCTACGGCGACACCGACAAACCACCGCGCGGCTACGACGGCTGGACCCTGGCCGGCGACACCAACGGCCTCGTCCGCGCGCTCGGACACACCCGGGCCACCCTGATCGGACACTCCGACGGCGGCCTGGTCTGCTGGGCGACCGCCACGCTGCACCCGCGCGTCGTCGACCGGATCGTCGTCATCGCGTCCCCGCACCCCCGCGCCCTGCGTCGACGCGTGTTGCGGGACAAGGCACAACGCGCACAGTTCTTACCTCTGTTCCTGCGCAACCAGATCCCCCGCCTCGGTGAACGGCAGGTCACCCGCGACGACGCGGCCTTCGTGTCCGACTACTTCGCGGAACGGTCGTCTGCCCCCTGGCGCGGTGAACCCGACTACGCGCACACCGTCGAACTCAACCGGTCGGCCATGCTGATCCCCAACGTCGCGCACTGCAGCCTGGAGTACCAGCGCTGGGCGTTCCGTTCGCAGTTCCGACCCGACGGCGCCCGCTTCATGGAATTGATGGACCAGCGGCTGCATCTCCCCGTGCTGGCCCTGCGGGGCCGCGACGACCCGTACATCCTCGACGACGCGATGGCCGACAGTCACCGATGGGCCGCGCGCCAGACGTATCGGCAGGTCGAGGGCAGCGGCCACTTCGTCCATCAAGAACAACCGGCCGCGGTGACCGACCACATCCTCGAGTTCCTACGCCACGAACCCGCACCCACGCCTGACCGCGCGCGCCGATCGGCCCGCGAGGTCAGGCGAGGACGCAGCGTTGCGTACTCACCCGCTCGCTTCGTCGCTCGGATTCGTCGAAGTCGGAGCGCACCTGACGGGCGGTGAGCACGAAACCGGTCTCGTCGGCGGCATTCTCGGCCGCGCCGAAGACCACACCGAGCACCTCGCCGTCCGAATTCAGCAGCGGCCCACCCGAATTGCCCTGCCGGATCAGACCACGGACGGCGTAGACCTCACGGGTCACCTGCCCGGTCCGGTAGATGTCGTCACCGGTGTGGGCGAAGACCGCACGCACCCGCAGCGGGCTCACGTAGAACGGTCCGGCCTCGGGGAAACCGAGTGCGATGGCGTCGTCCCCGGTCGACGCGGGGCGTGAGGCGAACCGCAGGGCCGGCGCCCGGAGGCCCGGGACGTCGAGAACCGCGATGTCGTTCTCGCTGTCGAAGAGCACGACGCGCGCCGGGAGCTGCGCCCCCGTCGAGGTCTGGACCTCCAGCCGTTCGGTGCCCGCGACCACGTGCGCGTTCGTCATGACGCGCTCCGGAGAGACGACGAACCCGCTCCCCTCGAGCGCCTGCCGGCAGCTCGGTGCCACGCCTTCGATCTTCACCACGCTGGGACGCGCCTGCGTCACCACCGGCAGTTCGGCCAGCGCCTGATCGGGAGGGTCGACGTTCGTCGACGGGGTGCTGACGAACGGGAGCTTCGGGAGTCCCGAACTGTCCAGGAGCGCCTTGAAGTCGTCCGGGATGTCGTCGACCCACTGCGGTGACACCGCGTCGACCCCGGTGAGCACCTTCGAGTCCCGAACCGCCCCGGCGATGGCCGGGTCGGCGGACTCGCGAAGCGGGATCGCCAGCAGGCCCGCGGCCAGCAACACCGCGACCACCTGTAGGAGCGAGCCGACTCCGCTGTCGACGGCGCGCAGCCCGGGCGACCGGATCCCACCGCGAGCCGCACGTCCCAGAACCATGCCGGCCACCTCGCCGACGACCACGAGCACGACCAGCACCAGAATCCCGGCGAGCACCCGCACCTGCAGATCGTCGAACTGCTCGATCAGGCGGGGCGCGAGCAGCAGACCGGCTACGGCGCCGAGTGCGACTCCGATGAACGCCAGGGCCGAGGCGACCGCACCCGACCGGTACCCGCTGGCCGCCGCGAGCAGGCCGATGCCGATCACGATGATGTCGACCCATGTCGAGCCGGTCATCGGGTACCTCCGGGCTCGGCGTTGCCGGCGTCGACCACGTCGCGGTCGTCCGGGTGCAGCTCCGCGAACCCGGATTCCTGCCGGCTCCCGGCGAGCTCGATCATCTTCTCCAGCGAACGAACGTCGGCGGAGTCCCACGGACGGTCCCAGCCGGACACCTCGCTGATGGCGGCGATGAGCCCACCCGTGAATCCCCAGACGAGCAACTGGTCGACGAAGAACGCGGGCCCCTTGTAGACGATGCCGACCGCCTTGCGGCGGACCTGGAACCGGTTGTCCGGGTTCAGCAATTCGCGCAGATTGATCCGGTCCACGCGCGCGGTCTCGCCTTGGTCGACGACGCGCACCTCGCTCGGGCGGTGCCAGTAACCGATCACCGGGACGACGTCGAAGCCCGAGACCCCGACGGGAAAGCTCGGCAGGGTCGCGAGGATGGTCACCCCGGATGCGTCGAGGCCGGTCTCCTCGGCCGCCTCGCGCAGCGCGGTGCCCACCGGGAAGTCGTCGCCGGGATCGGCCGCGCCCCCGGGGAACGCGACCTGCCCGCTGTGCTGGCGAAGTGTGGGAGCGCGCTCGGTCAGCAGTACCTCGGCGTCGGCCGGCACCCCGCCGGGATGATCGTCGGCCGACTCCCACGAACCCGAGAACAGGATCAGAACGGCCGCCGACCGGGAGTTCGTCGGCAACATCGACGCCCAGCGCGATCGATCACCGCCGCGGTTGTCGACGCTTGTCGTGACGGCGGTGACATCGTCGGTCAACGCCCGCAGCCACGGCGGGATCTCGTCCCGCGGGACCAGCGGTCCCGCATCGGCGCGCGAACGCCCGCTCATATCCGCACGCCCAGATGCTCGGCCACCGAATCGGCGATCTCCTCCGGACTGTCGAAGACACCGGGATAGACCTCGGCGACCGTGCCGTCGGGTCGAAGGAAGACGGTCGACGGGAACACCCTGGGCGCGTTGATGGCCGCGGCCACCTTTCCGTCGAGGTCGAGCACGGACGGCAAGCGGACTCCGATCTCGGTGAGCAGCGTCAGCGGGAAGAACGGGTTGCTACCGCCTTCCTTGGCGTGCAGGGCCAGCACGGTGACCCGGTCGCCGGCCCGCGCGGCGAACTCCTCGAAGTAGGGCAGCTCGGTCTTGCACGGACCGCACCACTGCGCCCAGACGTTGATGACGAGCGGCCGGCCGGCCGTCGAGGCACCGAGGTCGTAGGGCGCTCCGGTGCTCAAGCAGGGTTCGACGACGCCGTCGAGGACGGAGTCCGGCGATTCCGGCAGTCCGGTGACCGGGCAGTCCGGCAGGTCGGCGGTGCTGCGCGCCTCCGCCAGACGCGCCTCGTCCACCGGCGCATCGATCGGGCGGACTCCACTCGACGAGGGCGGTGCGCTCGACATCGGCGCCGGATCGTCCCCGCGCGGCCAGATCGCCACGATGAGCGCGATCATCACGACCACGAAGACCACGGTCCATCGCGCGGCGGGCGGGAAACGAGAACCCCGGGGCGACGCCGGGCCGCTTGGTTCGCTCACGGGGCCGCGATCCCGGCCAGCGCGAGGAGATGCTCGGTCTCCGGCCCCTTCACCAGGGCCGCGGCCTCGGTCTTGTCCATCGGTCCGGTGCCCACCGACGGACAGTCCTTGGCGAGGACGCACACCCCACACGCCGGCTTGCGCGCATGACACACCCGTCGGCCGTGGAAGATCACCCGGTGCGACAGGTCCGTCCACTCCCGCCGCTCGATCAGCTCGCCGACGGCGTGCTCGACCTTCACCGGATCGGTCTCCTCGGTCCACTGCCAGCGCCGGACCAGGCGGCCGAAGTGGGTGTCGACGGTGATGCCGGGCACACCGAACGCGTTGCCCAGCACCACGTTCGCGGTCTTGCGCCCGAACCCGGGCAGCGACACCAGATCCTTCAGATTGTCTGGGACCTCCCCGTCGAACCGCTCGACGAGCGCCTGCCCGAGTCCGATGATCGAGTTCGCCTTGTTCCGGTAGAAGCCGGTGGGTCGGATCATCTCCTCGAGCTCGGTGCGGTCCGCCCCGGCATAGTCCGCGGCCGTCCGGTATCTGGCGAACAGCGCGGGGGTGGTCATGTTCACACGCACATCGGTGCACTGCGCCGACAGGATCGTCGCCACCGAGAGCTCGAGCGGGTCGGTGAAGTCGAGTTCGCAGTACACGTGCGGGAAGGCGACCTGGAGGGTCCGATTCATCCGCCGCGCGCGCCGGACCAATCCGAGATGGGTCTCCTGCTTGCGTGCCGGGGTCGGTCCCGCGGCCGCAGACTTGCGTGCGCTCACCTGATTCAGGTTAGCGATGCGCACGGCGAAGCCCGATTCCGCTGGCCCCCGACACGGGGCGAAGCACTCTCACACACCCCCTGAATGGAACATCACCGCAGGTCAGAACCGCGTGTTCGCCCTGGGAGAAGGGCTGGTCACGGCCACATCGGCGTGCTCACGCGCAACCTACGGTCAGGTAACAAGTCAATGACGGCGGCCCTCTCGATGCGGTTCCGGGCGGGTCGATTGTGTTTACTTGTCCCCATGCACGGTCTCGCGGCGCTGCTGTTCCCGGCTGTACTCATGTTGTTCGCCATGGGCATGGACAAGGTCCAGTCCCGGATCGACCGCTCGGCGGTCTCACGCGATGAGGTGGAGGACTTCCTCGACTCGGCCGACGCCCAGAACGTCCAGACCCTCGCCCGCGAGGGCATGCCGGCCGCGCTCGACGAACTCCGCGACCGACGGGTCACCCGTCACGAATCAGCGGTGTCCGGCCACACCGAATCGCCGCAGCGGGCCAGCTGACCGGCCGTCGCCGCCCCCGCTTCCGTACCGCCCGACCACCGCGTCGACACTCCGCCAATCGGACACACCCGCAATGAGCTTCCAGTGACCCATCCAACACATATGCTTGTGCGCGGGGTAGCGTAGCCAACGGCGCGATCTGACGCGGGCTGTAGAGAGATTCGAGAAAGGTTCCCTAGGTGGAAGAAGTACTGGCGCGGGCGGGCATATTCCAGGGCGTCGAGCCCTCCGCCGTCGCGGCGCTGACCAAGCAGCTTCAGCCCGTCGACTTCCCTCGCGGACACGTGATCTTCCACGAAGGCGAGCCCGGCGATCGGCTCTACATCATCATGTCCGGCAAGGTGAAGGTCGGCCGACGCTCGCCCGACGGACGCGAGAACCTGCTGACGATCATGGGCCCGTCCGACATGTTCGGCGAACTCTCCATCTTCGATCCCGGCCCCCGTACCTCGTCGGCGACGACGGTCACCGAGGTCCGCGCGGTGTCGATGGACCGTGACGCGCTGAAGGCGTGGATCAAGGACCGTCCGGAGATCGCCGAGCAGCTGCTGCGCGTGCTGGCACGCCGCTTGCGCCGCACCAACAACAACCTCGCCGATCTCATCTTCACCGACGTGCCCGGTCGCGTCGCCAAGCAGTTGCTGCAGCTTGCGCAGCGCTTCGGCACCCAGGAGGGCGGCGCGCTGCGCGTCACCCACGACCTGACCCAGGAAGAGATCGCCCAGCTCGTCGGCGCATCGCGCGAGACCGTCAACAAGGCGCTCGCCGACTTCGCCCAGCGCGGATGGCTGCGCCTCGAGGGCAAGAGCGTGCTCATCGCCGACTCCGAGCGTCTCGCGCGCCGCGCGCGCTGACTCGAGTTCACCACGAAGCCGCTCGCTCCTCCGGGAGCGGGCGGCTTCGCTCCTCCCCGCCCCCTGAGGTGCGAGCGGCTTCGCTCCTCGCCGCTCCCTGAGGTGCGAGCGGCTTCGCTCCTCCCCGCCCCCTGAGGTGCGAGCCGCGTTGCTCCTCCCCCCTCCCTGAGGTGCGAGCGGCGTTGCTCCTCCCCGCTCCCTGAGGTGCGAGCGGCGTTGCTCCTCCCCCCTCCCTGAGGTGCGAGCGAAGCGAGCCTCGAAGGGTCAGGCCTCGCGCAGATACTCCAACTGTGCCTTCACCGACATCCGCGCGGCGGGCCACAGCTTCTTGTCGACGTCGGAGTACACCTTGCGCACCACCTTCATCGGCTTCGCGTCGCGGGCCGAGACACCCATCGTGTCCAGAGCGGCGACGATCTGGTCGATCCGCTCCTCGCGATGCGCCTTGTAGTACCGCGCGACGGGGCCCAGATCGGGATGGTCCGGACCGTGCGCCGGGAGCAGTGCCGCCCCTTCCCCTTCGACGATCAGACGGTTCAGCGAGTTCAGATAGTCGCGCAACCCGCCGTCGGCGGGATCGAGCACGGTCGTGCCACTCCCGAGGATCGTGTCGCCGGTCAGGACCGCACGTTGTCCGTCGTGTTCGACGAGGAAGCTGACGGAATCCCCCGTATGTCCCGGGGTGAACAGCACCGTGATCCGCAGACCCGCGGCCTCGATCACCTCACGATCCCGCAGTGGCGCCCCGTTGCGGCAGTGCTTCTCCAACCGAGCGCGTACCGGCGCACCCGTGCGCTTGTGCAGGCGCGACACCCCGCCGGTGTGGTCGAAGTGCCGGTGGGTCACCAAGACCAGTGCGACCCCGGGCGATTCGGCGAGGCGCCGGGCGTGGTGTTTGTACTTCGGCGGTCCCGGGTCGACGACCACGCATTCCTCGCTGCCGGGAGCGCGCAGCACGTAGGTGTTCGTGCCGTCGAGTTCCATCATCCCGGAGTTGTCGCACAGCAGGACCGACGCGAAGGGGGTCACTTCCCGCAGCACCCCGTAGGCAGGGTGCGTGGGTGCGGCGTCGTTCGGTGAGCTCATGGTCCCCGAGCCTATCCACTCGGTGCGGAGAACCGGGCGAAGCCCGACGATCCGACCAGCCGAGTCGATCCCCGGGTCAGACCCCGCCGACCGTCGCACCGTTCACGGACTGCTCGCCGGCCGACCCGTCCACCACCGTGGGCGCCACCTGATCCTGCAGGCTGCGCAGCAGCGCGGCACCCTGGGTGATCACACCGGTCATGATCTCGTTGACGCCCTCGGCCCCGTTGTACACGGTGAGGTTCGCGGTGCTGAGGCCCTTGGCGACCTCGCCGACGAGCGTGGGCAGGGCCTCGATGAGCTGCTGATCGAGGGCGATGCGGTTGTGCTGTGCGGCGGCCGCCGACTGGATCTCGACCGCCTTGGCCTCCGCCTCGGCGATGATCTGTCGTCGTAGCGCCTCGGCCTCGGCCGGTTTCACCACTTCGGAGATCAGTTCCTGTTCACGGAGTTCGGCCTGCGCCTGCGCGAGCACGGACTGTTCGCGGATGACCTCTTGGTTGACCCGCGCCTGCGCGAGCGGACCGGCCTGGGCGGCTTCGGCATTGGCCTTGTCGGTCTCGGCCTTGATCGCAGCCCGCTTGATCGCGGTCTCCCGCTCGTAGTCGGCCTGGTTCCGCAGCGACTCCTGCTGCGCCTTCGCCGACTCCTGGTCGGCGCGAGCACGCTCGACCGCCGCCTCGCGCTGCACCTTGGCGATGTTCGGGGCAGCCAGCGCGTTGATGTAACCGGAATCCATGTCGTCGATCGACTGGATCTGGAACGAGTCGACGACGAGACCGATCGATCCCATCTCACGCTTGGACGCGTCGAGCACCTGACGAGCCAGGGTGTCGCGCTCGCGAATGATCTGCTCGACGGTCATCGAGCCCACGATGGAACGCAGGTGACCCGAGAAGATCTGTCCGGTCAGCTGATTCATCTCGTTCTCCTGCTCGGAGATGAAGCGCTGTCCGGCGTTGACGATCGACGCCACGTCATTCCCGACCTTGTGGGCGATGACCGCACGCACGTTGAGTTGGATGCCCTGGGTCGTCACACAGACCTCGCGAATCGTCGCTTCGTGCAACGCCATCGACAGGAAACGGACCTTCCGGAAGAAGGGCATGACCCACTTCCCGTGCCCGACGACGACCACGAACGGCGCATCGTCGAAGTCGGACTTGGCGCCGGAGATCAGCATCGCCTCGTCGGGTTCGGGAACGTAGTAGCCGAGCATGGTCTCTCCTCGAGCGGCAGGCGATATGTATCGACGTCAGATCCTGCCGCATCCGGGACCTTTCGACGATCGGTTGTTCACATGGTTCGGTTCGCCGTGCCCGGGACCGGTACCCATGGCTCGACGTCGACGACTCGGCCGGAACGTTCGGCGATGACCAGAACGGGCGCGTCGAGCCCGATCGGTGCGGCGGCGCGGGCGAGGAACCGCTCGGTTCCGCCGGCCAACGGCAGTTCGATCTCCCCGAGGAGTTCGCCGCCCGGTATCGACATCGTCACCGTCCCGGTACGCCCGACGAGTTGCGATGCTGCCATCCGACGGCCTCCCTGGTGTCCCCGATCCGTGTGTCGAACCCTAGGCCATGGCGGTCCGTCGTCGGTCGCGGACACCGTCGAGCACCACGTAGGCCGCCGTGAGCACCGCGATCACGGCGGCGCCGAGTACCAGCACCCCGTAGCCGAAAGCCCCGACGACGAGTCCGGAGAGCGCGCCCGCCGCCGCGCCGGCCAGACTCATCGCGGTGTCCGAAACCCCCTGCGCCGGTGCGCGTCGCGCGGTGTCGACACTGTCGGTGAGGAGCGTGGAGGCCGCCACGGTCGACGCCGACCATCCCATGCCGAGCAGGACCAGCGCGACGACGAGACCCATCTGCGATTCCGCGAAGACGAATCCGACCACGCAGCTGACGACAAGTGTCGCCTGACCGCCGAGGATCACCGGGATCCGGCCGGTCCGGTCGGCGAGCAGGCCCATCACCGGTGCGAGCGCGTACATCCCGGCGATGTGCGCGCTGATCGACAGGCCGACCAGCGTCACCGAGGCGCCCCCGTGATGCATGTGGACCGGCGTCAGCGCCATCACCCCGACCATGACCGCGTGCGCCGACACCACCGCGGCCATCGCGGCCCGCGCCGGCGGCGAGTGCGTGATCGCCGAAAGCCCCTCGGCCAGCGACACTTTGACACGTCCCCCGTCCGTGTCGCCGGTCGCCACGACCAGCGGGTCGGGGCGGAGGCCGACGAACAGCACGGCCGCCGCCCCGAGGCACCCGACCGCACCCACGAGGAACGGACCCGACAGATCGGCCATCGCGAACCACCCGGCGACGGTGGCACCGATCGGGACCACCGCCGGCCCGATCACCGCGCCGACCATCGTCGTCCACACCACGAGCGAGAGGTCGCGGCCACGAGTGCCGGCCGACGACAGATCCGTTGCCGCGAAACGTGCCTGCAGGCTCACCGCGGTGCCCGACCCCACCCCGGCCATCCCGACGAGCATCAACGCGAACCAGCCGCGATCGACGGCGGCGGCCACGACCAGCGAACCGGCCCCGGCGATCACCAGGCCCGTGGTCAACGCGGGACGCCGCCCGCGTCCGGCGGCCAGGGACGCCAACGGGAGACCGGCGGCCGCAGCCCCCAGCGTGACCACGGTCGTCGGTATCCCGGCCAGGGACGCCGTTCCCGACAGTTCCTCACCGAGGATCGCCCCGAGCGCCAGCGCTCCGCCCATCGACAGGCCGGCCAGGATCTGGGCTGTGCCCAGCAGGACGATGGTCCGCCGTTGCAGAGCGAGGCGACTGGAGGCGGCGTCGATGTTCACCCGATCAGCATCGACGTTGACCCGGCGCCCGCCAAGTCGGATCGCACCCCGGCGCGGTGTCAGCCGACGATCAGGTCGTACCCGAGCTTCCCCACCATCACGACGACGACGGCCAGCAGGACCCACCGCACGAACGAACTGCCGCGGCCGATCGCCATGTGCGAGCCGATCTGGGCGCCGACGACGTTGGCGATGGCCAGGCCGAGACCCAAGAGCCACAGCACATTTCCCTGCAGGCCGAAGACCGTGAGGGCGCCGAGGTTGGTACCGGTGTTGATGACCTTCGCCATCGCCGAGCTCTCCAGGAAACTCGTCCCGACCAGCGCGGTCAGGCTGATGATCAGAAAGGTACCGGTCCCAGGACCCATCACCCCGTCGTAGAAGGCCACGACGACACCGGCCAGCACCAGACCCGCGATCGTCGAGACGCGCGAGCGCGGTCCCGTCGACGCGTCGGTCCCGAAGCCGGGATTGAGCGCGACGAACAGTCCGACCCCGACCAGCATGACCAGCACGATCGGCGTGAAGATCTCGGTGGGCAGGACGACGGCCACCGTCGCGCCGAGGGCCGAGAAGACGAGCGCCGCAACGAACACCGGGATCAGGCGACGAAGATCGATCCGGACGTGCCGCACGTAACGCCACGCTGCCGACGCGGTCCCGAAGACCGCCGCCAGCTTGTTGGTCCCCAGGGCCGTCGCTATCGGCAACCCCGGCTGGGCGATCAGCATCGCCGGGATCAGCACGAGGCCACCGCCGCCGACCACGGCGTCGACCCACCCGGCCGCGGCGGCCGCCGCGATCAGCAGCGCGACGTCCAACGGAGACGTCAGGCCACTTCGACGATCAGTTCCACCTCGACCGGTGCACCGAGCGGGAGTTCGGCGACCCCGACAGCGGACCGGGCGTGCACGCCGGCGTCGCCGAAGATCTCACCGAGGACGTCCGACGCCCCGTTGATCACCGCCGGCTGCCCGGTGAAACCCGGTGCGGACGAGACGAACCCCACGACCTTGACCACCCGGACGACCGAGTCGATCCCGACCAGCGCGTGGATCGCGGCGAGGGCATTGAGCGCACAGACCCGAGCTGCCGCAGTCGCCTCATCCGGCCGAACGACGCCTTCGGCGCCCTCATGGACCTTGCCCCGCGCCGACAGTTCGCCGTCGACGATGGGCAGCTGTCCCGAGGTGTAGACGAGGTTGCCGGTGCGCACGGCCGGGGTGTAGCTCGCCACCGGTGGCACCACCGACGGGAGTTCGATGCCCAGTTCGGCCAGACGATCGGTCCACGTGGTCGCCATGGTCAGCCCTTCGGTCGCTTCAGGTAAGCGACGTGCTGCTCGCCGGTGGGACCGGGCAGAACCGAAACCAGTTCCCAACCGTCTGCGCCCCACTGATCGAGGATCTGCTTCGTGGCGTGCGTCAGCAGCGGCACGGTCACGTATTCCCACGCGGTCACTTCACTCATGGACTCACCCTATCTGGCGACGGTCAATGGATAAGGTGTTGCGGTGGCCAACGAACAGGGCTCACGATCCGGGTCGGGTGAGGCGCTCGATTCCGGCGTGACAGACAACTCCTCCGTCGCGCGCGAGAACGAGTGGCCGGCGGCCGCCGCGCGAGCTCGCCTGCACTTCGTGACAGGCAAGGGCGGCACCGGCAAGACCACGATCGCCGCGGCGCTCGCACTCGCGCTCGCCGCCGACGGCAAGAAGGTCCTCCTCGTCGAGACCGAGGGTCGCCAGGGCATCGCGCAGGTCTTCGACATCCCGCCGCTGCCACCCACCGACACCCGCATCGCGACCGCCGAGGGCGGCGGCGAGGTGTCCGCGCTGGCCATCGACATCGAGCACGCCCTTCTCGAGTACCTCGACATGTTCTACAACCTCGGCTTCGCCGGCCGCGCGATGAAGCGGATCGGCGCGATCGACTTCGTGACGACGGTCGCTCCCGGACTCCGCGACGTCCTGCTCACCGGCAAGATCAAAGAGCGCATCATCCACACCGACAAGCAGGGCAACCGCGTGTACGACGCGGTGGTCGTCGACGCGCCGCCGACCGGCCGGATCGGCAATTTCCTCGACGTCACCCAGGCCATGGCCGACCTCGCCAAGACCGGCCCGATCCGCAACCAGAGCGAAGGTGTCGTCCGCCTGCTCCACTCGGAAGAGACGATCATCCACCTGGTGACGCTCCTCGAGGCGATGCCGATCCAGGAGACGATCGAGGCGATCGACGAACTGCGGGGCAAGAACCTCAACCTCGGCAGTCTCGTCATCAACCGCGTCAGCGAACCCCACCTGCCCGCCGAGGTGATCGACGAGATCGCCGAAGGTCGGGTCGACGCGGGGCGTGTCGAGGACGGCCTCACCGCCGCCGGACTCAAGCTCGCCGACGGGGACCTGGCCGGCCTGCTCACCGAGACGATCGAGCACGCGACCCGCCTGCAGGCGCAGCAGATCGCCAAGGCGCAGCTCGACGAGGTGGAGATGCCGACACTCGAACTGCCGTCCCTCGGTGACGGCGTCGACCTGGGGTCGATCTATGAGCTGGCCGACCTCCTCCAGAAAGCGGGTGCGTGATGCCACTCGACCTCAAGATGGGCGCGGTGCTCACCGACCCCGCGACCCGCGTCGTGATCTGTTGCGGCGCAGGCGGAGTCGGCAAGACAACGACTGCTGCCGCGATGGCGATGTACGCCGCCGAACAGGGCCGGACCGTGGCCGTGCTGACGATCGACCCGGCCCGGCGCCTGGCGCAGTCGCTCGGGATGTCCGAACTCACCAACGACCCGCAGCCGGTCGCGATCGACGGCAAGGGCACGCTCGACGCGATGATGCTCGACATGCGGCGCACGTTCGACGAGATGGTGCTCGAGTACTCCACTCCCGAACGCGCCGAGGCGATCATGCAGAACGCCTTCTATCAGACGGTCGCCTCGTCGTTCTCCGGGACGCAGGAGTACATGGCGATGGAGAAGCTCGGCAAGCTTCTCGAGCAGGACCACTGGGACCTGATCGTCGTCGACACCCCGCCGTCGCGCAACGCACTGGACTTCCTCGACGCCCCGCAGCGGTTGGGGTCGTTCCTGTCCGGGCGTCTGATGAAGGTGCTGGTCGGCGGCGGTCGCGGCGTCGGCCGGATGGTGACCGGCGCGATGAGCCTGGCCATGCGGGGTGTCTCGACGATCATCGGCGGCGAGATGCTCCGCGACGTGGCGACCTTCGTGCAGTCACTGGACTCGATGTTCGGCGGCTTCCAGGACCGCGCCGCGAAGACCTATGCCCTGCTGAAACAGCCGGGCACCCAGTTCGCGGTGGTGGCTGCGGCCGAAGCCGATGCCCTGCGGGAGGCCGCGTTCTTCGTCGACCGCCTGTCCGAGGAGTCGATGCCGCTTGCCGGACTGATCCTCAACCGGACCCACCCGAACCTGACGTCGATCCACGAGGAGGCAGCGCTGGTCGCCCTCGAATCGGTCAACGACGAACTGGCTCGCGGTGTACTCCGGATTCACGCGGATCGGGCCGCCACCGGGAAGCGCGAACTCCATCTGCTGCAACGGTTCACGGCGTCGCACCCGCGGGTGCCGATCGTCGGGGTCCCGGCGCTGCCGTTCGAGGTGGCCGATGTGACCGCCCTGCGCGCGGTGGCCGAGCAGATCACCGGCCGCGGCTGATCACCGAGCGCGACCAGCAGTCACCCGCTGGTTGAGCAGGCGAGGCGTGCGCCGAGACCGCCCCCTGCTGGTTGAGCAGGCGAGGAGCGTGCGACGAGCCGCCTCCTGCTGGTTGAGCAGGCGAGGAGCGTGCGACGAGCCGCCTCCTGCTGGTTGAGCAGGCGAGGAGCGTGCGACGAGCCGTGTCGAAACAACTCGACACGGCTCGGCGGAGAAGAGGTCAGACGGCGTCGCGGTGCCGCCGGCGCTGCGCGGCGAAGAACGCCGACCAGGACGTGACCTCGGGGTGCTGGCGGAGGAGTGCGCGACGCTGACGTTCGGTCAGTCCGCCCCAGACGCCGAACTCGACGCGGTTGTCGAGTGCATCGGCACCGCATTCGAGCTGCACCGGGCAGTGGCGGCAGATCGTGGCGGCTTTGCGCTGGGCCGCGCCCCGCACGAACAGATCATCAGGGTCTCCCCCTCGGCAACGCGCCTGAGCAACCCACGCCAAGCGATCCTCTTCGTTGGAAACTGCCGCTGTCGCCATCCGCCACCCCTACCTGTCGTATCTGCGTAGCTGCGAGAACGTCTCGACCTCGCTGCTCAAGCCACATTTGCAGCGAACTGTTAAGTGAGTCACATTCTGCACTCAATCTAGGGATCTGTGCTTGGGGGCGCAACCCCTGGAGCGAACAAAGTGGGACAACCGTGCAAACTCACCCGAACGGACGGCCCGCGGACGGCGGCCTCCGGCACCTCCGCCCGGCGACCCGCGGGCACCCCGACCGTCGGCTCGGGACCACGCTGCGCCGATGCCGCGGGCGAGGCAGGACGATGTTCGGAACCAACGCACGTATCCTGTCGGGGTGATGTCGAAGAAACTGTGGTCGCTGGCGTGGGCGAGCCTGCTGGCCGGAGTTCTCGTCGCCGGCCTGCTCTACCCCGTGGCCAGCGGAATCGGCGTCGTCTCCAACCGGGCGGCGGCCGCTGTCGAGAACGTGTCCTCCGAACTGCTCAACGGCACGTTGCCGGAGGTCACCACGATGACCGACGTCGACGGGAAGCCGATCGCGGTGCTGTTCGACCAGTACCGGTATCAGGTCGGCTACAACGACATCTCGCCCGACATGATCCGGGCGATCATCTCCGTCGAGGACCGCCGGTTCCTGGAACACGACGGCGTCGACTGGAAGGGCACCATCCGTGCCGCGCTGAAGAACTCATCGTCGGGCGAGGTCCAGCAGGGTGCGTCGACGCTCGACCAGCAGTACATCAAGAACTATCAGCTCCTGGTGCTCGCACGGACCGAGGCGGACCGCCAGGCCGCGATCGAGACCACACCCGCGCGCAAGCTCCGCGAGGTGCGCATGGCGCTGACCCTCGAGCAGACCCTGATCGATCAGGCGAAACGCGACAAGGGCCTCGACGACGCCGCTGCCAAGCAGGAGGCGAAGAAGCAGATCGTCACGCGGTACCTGAACGTCGTCCCGTTCGGCAACAACGCCTACGGCATCGAGGCCGCCGCGCAGACCTACTTCGGCATCCCCGCCAAGGACCTGCGGGTCGAGCAGGCCGCGTTGCTGGCCGGCATGGTGCAGTCCAGCTCCGCGCTGAATCCGTACTCGAACCCCGAAGCCTCCCTCGCGCGCCGGAACATCGTGCTGGACACGATGATCGACAACTTCCCGGAACGACGCGCCGAGCTCGTCGCGGCCAAGGAGGCGCCCCTGGGCGTGCTCCCGAGTCCGCGGACCCCGACCCAGGGCTGCATCGCGGCCGACAACAACGGCTTCTTCTGCGACTACGCCCTGCAGTTCCTGGCCGAGAACGGCATGTCCCGCAACTCGGTCCTGCGCGGCGGCTACATCATCCAGACCACGCTCGACCCCGAGATCCAGCGGTCCACGGTGCGGGCGGTGAAGAGTCAGGCCAGCCCGACCGCCGACGGCGTCGCCGACGTGATGAGCACCCTGCGTCCGGGCAAGAAATCGCACGACGTGCTCTCGATGGCGTCGAGCCGCGACTACGGTCTCGATCTCAACCGCGGCGAGACGATGCAGCCACAACCCTTCTCGATGGTCGGCGACGGTGCCGGCTCGGTGTTCAAGATCTTCACCGTCGCCGCCGCAATGGAGAAGGGTCTCGGCGCCGGCTCGAACATCCCCGTCCCCGGGTCCATCGCCGTCGAGGGCATGGGCAACAGCGGCGGGGCCAACGGATGTCCGGCCAATGCGTACTGCGTCAAGAACGACGGCCGCTACCCGGCGTCGATGTCGGTGACGAACGCCCTGGCACAGTCGCCGAACACCGCTTTCGTGAAGCTGCTGCAGCAGGTCGGCGTCAAGCCGGCGGTCGACATGGCCGTCCGCCTGGGCCTGCGTTCGTACACCATCCCCGGGTCGTCGGGTTACGGCGAGAAGAGCATGGCCCAGTACGTCAAGGACGGGAACTTCGGCTCCTTCACCCTCGGCCCGCTACCGCTCAACGGCCTCGAGCTCGCCAACGTCGCCGCCACCATCGCGTCGGGCGGCACCTGGTGCCCGCCCAACCCGATCAAGTCGATCAGCCAGATCAAGCGGGACCAGTACGGCAACCCCGTCATCGGACCGGACGGCCGGCGCGCCCTGACCGCGGTGCCGTTCACGCCACCTCCGTGCGAGCAGGTCGTGGACGAAGGCCTGGCACACTCGCTGGCCAACGCCATGAGCAAGGACGACGTGGGCGCCGGCACCGCGGCCGGTGCCGCGGGCTCCGCGGGCTGGACGCTGCCGATGTCGGGTAAGACCGGCACGACGGAAGCGCACCGCTCCTCGGCATTCGTCGGGTTCACCAACCAGATCGCCGGCGCCGCGTACGTCTACAGCGACGGCCCGAACCCGCAGGGCGTCTGCAGCAGTCCGCTGCGCTCCTGCTACGACGGCGACCTCTACGGCGGCATGGAACCGGCGCGCACCTGGTTCCAGGCCGTCAAACCGGTGGCGACGAAGTTCGGCCCCGTCAACCTGCCCCCGATCGACCGCGAGTACTGGAACGGCAGCGACCGGGGCCGTATCCCGCAGGTCAGCGGCCTGCCCGCCAGCGAGGCCACATCGCGCCTGCAGGGTGCCGGGTTCAAGGTCAGCGAGCTCGACGTGGACAGCGGACGCCCGCAGGGCACCGTGGTCTTCACCGCACCGTCCGACTCGGCCATGCCCGGCAGCACCGTGACGATCTACGTCAGCAACGGCCGCCGCGCCGGCGGTGACGAGGGCGGCCCCACCGAGACCACCGTCGTGGTACCCGGTGTCGGCCCGGTGGTGATCCAGCTACCCGGCTGACCCGCGATCAGACAATCGACGCCCCGCCCGCGCTGCTCACGAAACCGGGGCGGGATCGTCGTGGGGGATGCGTATTCTGGGGTGATGCAGCACTCCGAACTCGACATCGCACGCCTCGGCATCTCTCGCCTCGGTCCGTCCGGTTCCGGGGTACCCGCGCGCGCTCTGGCCGGCGCGGCGGGACTCGCCGCCGCCGGACTGCTCTACTCGACGGTGATCGAGCGCAACGCCTTTGCGTTGCGACACACGACGCTGTCCGTTCTCGAACCGGGCGCCTCGCCGTTACGTGTCCTGCACATCAGCGACCTGCACATGATGCCCAACCAACGCCTCAAGCAGGCGTGGATCGCCGAGCTCGAGGCGCTCGAACCCGACCTTGTCGTCAACACCGGGGACAACCTCGCGCACCCGCAGGCCGTGCCGTCGGTCATCCAGTCGCTCGGTGGGTTGTTGTCGCGGCCCGGCCTGTTCGTCTTCGGGTCCAACGACTATTTCGGCCCCAAGCCGAAGAATCCGTTCAAGTACTTCAAGAAGGACCATCAGCGCACGCACGGCGAGCCCCTGCCGTGGCAGGATCTGCGTGCGGCGTTCACCGAGCGTGGATGGCTCGACGCGACGCACACGGTCCGCGAGCTGGAGGTCAGCGGCGTGCGGGTCGTCGCGGCCGGCGTCGACGATCCCCACATCGAGCGAGACCGCTACGAGACGATCGCGGGCCGCCCGAACCCGCTGGCACACTTGCGGCTCGGACTCACCCACTCCCCCGAACCGCGGGTCCTCGACCGGTTCGCCGCGGACGGCTACGACCTCGTGATGGCCGGACACACGCACGGCGGCCAGCTCTGCCTGCCGTTCTTCGGCGCGTTGGTGACGAACTGCCAGTTGGATCGCTCCCGGGTCAAGGGTCCGTCGAGCTGGGGGTCGTCGATGAAGCTCCACGTGAGTGCGGGTCTGGGCACGTCCCCGTACGCCCCGGCACGCTTCTGCTGCCGCCCCGAGGCCAGCCTGCTCACCCTCACACCTGTGTCGCACGGTGATGCCGACTACGACGCCGACCAGTCGCTCCCGCAGCTGGCCCGGGAGACCATGTGAGCGTTGACCTTCATCCCCGCGTGAAGGTCCTGGCGTTCGACACCTTCGGGACGGTCACCGACTGGTTCACCGGGATCTCCGGCGCCGTCGGCGCGATCGCACCGGAGGTCGACGCAGCGGCGTTCGCGAAGGAGTGGCGACGCCGGTACTCGCCGATCCTGGCTCGCGTGGAATCCGGCGAACTGCCGTGGCGTCGCCTCGACGACCTGCAGACCGAGACGCTGCACGACGTCGCCTCGCTGTTTGCACTGACACTCGACGACGATCAGGCCCGCACCCTCGTCCGTGCGTGGCGGACGATTCCGGCCTGGCCGGACGCGGTCGAGGGTCTGCAACTCCTCAAACGCGATCACATCGTCTGCGCACTGAGCAACGGCACTGTCGCACTGCTCACCGACATGGCCCGGTACAACGCGTTCCCCTGGGACGTGATCGGCGGGTCCGACCTCTGGCGGCACTACAAACCTGCGCGCGAGACCTACTGCGGGCTGGCGGATCTGCTCGAGGTGGAGCCCGCCGAGGTGATGATGGTGGCCACCCACCAGAGCGATCTCGACGCCGCGCGCTCCTTCGGCCTGCGGACGGCCTTCGTCGAGCGGCCGGACGAGTGGGGCGGGGACGAGAAGGATGATTCCGGCTCGCCGGACAACGACTTCCACGCGACGGATCTCCTCGACCTCGCGCGGCAGCTGAGCCCGTCGGTGACCGGCCCGTCCCGATGACACTCGACGACCTGCTGCGCTGGGAGGATTCGGGGGCGTCGTGGCGGGTGGTCCATCACGGACCGGATGGAATCACCCTGGGTCTGCTGCGCTGCGACGGTGGCGAGGAGGTGGACCGCGTCGTCACCGACGATCCGATCATCCTGGCCCACATCGGTGGCCGGTCGTCGTCGGCCGAGGAACCGGAGTGACCCCGCAGAGACGAGGAGACCCCGACCGGATTTCTCCAGGTCAGGGTCTCTTCTGCAATCTCAACCTTGCGTCGGGGTGGCGGGATTCGAACCCACGACCTCTTCGTCCCGAACGAAGCGCGCTACCAAGCTGCGCCACACCCCGTGTGTAGCCTGCGATAGCTTATACCCCGCCCCGGCCGACTACTAAATCGCCTGGTCAAAGATGTGCCCGGTGTGGCTGAAACCCGTGCGAAGTAGCGTCGCACATCCCATCCTTGATGTGGTCCATCCGTACCAGTGCTGCCGCGCCGTCGGTCGGGACCAAGGAATCGGCGTACAACCACTGAAAGGACACGCCAACCATGAGCGCTTCCCCCGATCAGCAGGCCAACTCGTCTGCCAAGCAGGGTTTCGCCTTCGGTATCGCGATCGTGGCCGCCGCGCTGCTCTTCGTGGCCGGCTTGGTCTCGATCTTCCAGGGCATCTCGGCCATCGCGAACGACGATTTGTTCGTCGCCGGCCAGAACTACATCTTCGAGTTCGACCTCACCACCTGGGGCTGGATCCACCTGATCCTCGGCATCGTCGGGGTCCTCGTCGCCGGCGGTCTCGCGGTGGGCGCCGACTGGGCGCGGATCTCTGCGATCATCATCGCCTCGCTGTCGATCATCGCCCAGTTCCTGTGGCTTCCTTACTACCCGGCGTGGGCCATCCTGATCATCGTGCTGGACCTGATCGTGATCTGGGCTGTCTCCACCTGGAACCCCAACAACGAATACAACCTGTGACCGACCGCTCTGACGCAGTGACGACACTTCGCTGAGACGAGGGCTGCGGGGGTAACCAATCCACGACGCGCATGCGGTCCGAATCGTCTGGTGACGCTGCTCCACCTGGGCGGCGCGACGACGAACCGCCCGAAAGGAACACCATGCGCATCACCCGGTCCCTCGCAGCCCTTGTCGCCGGCGTCCTCCTCAGCGTCGGCTTCGCCGCCGGGACGGGTCCGGCACAAGCCGCACCGCTGGCCCCCGTGGCGAAGGTCGAGGTGGATCGCTACCTCGGCAAGTGGTGGCAGCTCGCCACCGTGCCGTCTTTCTTCGGGGTCACCTGCGCCCGGGACACCAGCGCGACCTACACCTATATCGACGCCAAGACGATCGGCGTCGACAACCGCTGCACCGGGCCCACCGGCATGCGTGGTGGCGTCGTCGGCCGTGCGACGGTCGTCGACCCGCAGACCAATGCCCAACTGAGCGTCCGGTTCCCACAGACACCGGGCAGCATCAACCCGGGCGGCGCACCGAACTACATCGTCGCCTACCTCGAAGACGGGCCGGATCCCGCCGGGCCGTACCGGTACGCGGTCGTCGGGGACCCCTCGCGCGGATCGGGATTCCTGCTGTCGCGCGACAAGGTGGTCCCCAACTCGGAGTTGCGTCGCCTGACCAAGGAGATCGAGAAGGTCGGGTACAACCCGTGCGCGTTCCTCGTCTCGCCGACCACCGGTGGTCGCAGCGACTATTCACCGCTCTGCACGGTGTGACGGTCAACGCCATACGATGACGCGACTCCGGCGCAGACATGAAAAGGTCTGCGCCGGAGTTGTTTCAGCCGGCCTCGGCGTCCGGTCCCGACGCTGGCGCCATCCGGCGGAACTCGTCGGGGGTGCAGCCGAACTTCGACCGGAAGCGGTTGCGCATCGTCGCCGTCGAGGCGAATCCCGACGCGTGGGCGACGGCCTCGAGTTTCAGGTTGCCCGGACCCATGAGCAGCCCCTCCGCCCACTCCAGGCGTCGATCGGCGATCATCTCGGCGAGCGACGTGGTGCCACCGGCGAGCACCCGGTACAGGTGCCGGCGGCTCACGTGCAGGTGCCGGGCGACGACCTCCACACTGAAGTCGGGATCACGAAAATTCTGCTCGATGAGGTCGGCGACCGCGGCACGCAGGTACCGCTCACTCGTCCGGACGTCCGACCGTACTACACTCGAAACCGATTCCGGCACAACACGTATCGACTGAACGTCACGACCATTGAGGACTGCGGTCACCTGGGTTCCTTCCACGCGAGAGAATGCTCCCACCCGATACACGAGTTTATCGACGGTCACACCTGCGGTCTTGGGCCTTTGGTCCCACTTTCAAGTATTCCGGTCCCGCGATTGTGCTGCGCGACGCGAACTTCCGTGAGCGGCCGCGACGGCGGAGTCGGTCAGTCGTCCAACTTCCCTGCCGGCCCGGACACTCGTCGTACTGTGAGAGTCGTGACCACCCAGGACGCCGGAGGCGAGCGACTAGCCGAGTTGCGAACAGCAGCGCTCAGGGTGGCCGACGAGGTCCTGTTCCCGGCGGCCGGCGAGGTGGACCGCACCGGAGCGGTCCCCGAATCCCACTGGCGAGCGCTGGCCGACGCCGGCCTGTACGGCATCGCGGCGCCGGTCGAGGCCGGCGGGCCGGGACTCGAATTCGGTGAGGTCACCGAGATCCTCGAAGTGCTCACCAGTGGTTGCCTCGCCACCGCTTTCACCTGGATCCAGCACCACGGCGTCGTCCTGTCCCTCGCCCGGAGCACCAACGACGAGCTACGTCGCGAACTCCTCGACGCGACCGTGAGCGGACGTCTACGCGCAGGCGTCGCCTACGCCGGAGTCGTCCCCACGCCACCACGGATGGTCGCGACGCGCACCGACGACGGCTGGCTCCTGAACGGGCACGCGCCGTTCGTCAGCGGCTGGGGTGTCGTCGACCTGCTCCAGATCTCGGCGCGCGACGCCGCGACCGATGACGTCATCTCCGCGATCCTGCGCATGCCCGATCTGGTCGGCGGCAGGTCGTCCGCAGCGGTCCGGGCAACACCCGTGGATCTGTCCGCCGCCGCCGCGACGACCACGGTGTCCCTCCGGGTCGACGGTCTGATGGTCCCGTTCGATCGCGAGGTCACGCGCGTGGGCCTCGCGGAATTCTTCGCGACCCAGAACGTCGGCGTCCGATTGAACGGCACCCTGCCCTTTGGTCTGGTGCGGCGCTGTGCGGCACTGCTCGATGTCGGCGGCCACCACCGGGAGGGGCGGGCGCTGCGCGAGCGCGCCGACGTCGTCCGAACCGCGCTCGACGCCGGGATGGCTGATGCCACCGCACTACTGGCGGCCCGGGCCGACGCCGCGGCTCTGGCGCTCGATGCCGCGGCCGCGTTGGTGTCCGCGGACGGCGGCCGCGGCGTCGTGCGCGGAAGTGATACCGAACGGTTGTTCCGCGAAGCCGCGTTCGTCCTGGTGGCCGCGAGCCGCCCGGAACTCAAAACAGCTCTGCTACACCGCTTCAGCGGTACCTGAAGTCGCGCAGGAAGAGCGCCTCGGCCAGGGCGATCCGCTCGATCTCGGACGGGTCGACGCTCTCGTTGGGTGCGTGGATCAGGCACCGCGGTTCCTCGACGCCGAACAGCATGATCTCGGCGTCGGGGAACAGCGACTGGAGAACGTTGCACAACGGGATCGATCCACCCTGCCCCTGGATCAGCACCTCGCTGTCGTAGGCGGTCGACAGGGCGCCGGTGAGCGTGTCGTACGCCGGACCGCTGGTGGATCCGACGAAGGGCGCGCCCACCGCCTCGCGCTCGAAGGACACCCGTGAGTTCCAGGGTGCGACCTTGCGGAGATGCTCGACGAGCGCGTCCTGCGCAACCATCGGGTCCATCCCCGGTGGCACGCGGAGGTTGATGCGCGCCCGCGCACGCGGCTGCACCGCCGCCGACGATCCGACCACCGGCGGGCAGTCGATGCCGAGCACCGTCGCGGCCGGGCGCGCCCACACCATGTCGGACACCGATCCCGATCCGACCAGGTCGACCCCGTCGAGAACCGTTGCATCGCTGCGGAATCGGTCGGGCGGGTAGGACACACCCGGCCACCGGGCGTCGGCATCGAGTCCGGCGACGGTGGTGTTGCCGTGCTCGTCACGCAGGGTCGCGAGCATCGAGATGAGCGCCGCGAGTGCATCTGGGGCGGCCCCGCCGAACATTCCGGAGTGCATCGCCGACCCCAGCGTCTCCACGGAGACGACGACGTTCGCGATGCCGCGCAGCGTCGTCGTCAGACTCGGTTTCCCGACCGCGAAGTTGCCGGAGTCCGCGATCAGGATCGCGTCGGCGGCAAGCAACTCCGGGTTCCGGACCGCAAAGTCCTCCAGGCCGCCGGTCCCCTGCTCCTCCGAGCCTTCCCCGATGATCTTCACGGTCACTCCGGCCCGGCCGGCGAGTGCGCGCAACGCGGTGAGGTGCACGGCGATGTTGCCCTTGCAGTCGGCAGCTCCGCGGCCGTACCACCGCCCGCCCCGCTCGGTCAGTTCCCAGACGGGAGAGTCCCATTCGTCGTCACCGAGCGACGGTTGCACGTCGTGGTGGAAGTAGAGCAGGACGGTCGGAGCACCCTCCGGGCCGGGAATGGACCCGGTGATCGCCTTGCTGCCGTCGCTGGTGACATGCGCGGCGGCGTCGTCGACGCCGACGGCACCGAAGGCCGCCAGCAGCCAGTCGACCATCCCGTCACACTCCTCGACGGGGAACTGCTGTGGGTCGTGCACCGACCGGAACCGGACCATCTCCGCGAGATCCGATCTCGCCTGCGGCATCAGCGCGGCGACCTGCTCCCGCAACGACGTCTCATCCTCGCGCGCAGTCGATTCCACCCGCATCCTTCCCTGTCGGACTCAACTCTTACCCTCGGCCGCCAGGTCGTACACCTCGAGCTCGCCTCGACCGATGGCCTCCATCATCCGGGTGTGGTCGGAGTCGTTGAGATCCGCGTACGCGAGCGAGAACTCGGCGATCGCGTCACTGAAACCCTTCGTGGTCCCGAGGTACTCGGCGATCCGGAACCGGCTCGCGGTCCGGGCGTGCGCCTGACCGAGAACCAGCCCGCACAGCTGTGCATACAACTTCATCCCCTCCGCGCTCAGGGCTTCGACGACGACCGAACCCTTTCCGTCGCGGAGCTGCCGCACGTAGAAGTCGCGTCGCTCACCGTTCTCGTCGATCCCGGTCGACCAGCCGAGGAAGAGGTCGCTCGTCGCCTGGAGCAGGCGTTGACCCTCGACCACCCGCTGCCCTTGGTTGTCGAAGCCCGATGCCGGCACATGGTCGGCGAGCACCGACCGCTGCGCTTCTTTGACCTGCAAGAACAACGGATCACCCAGCTCCTTTCCGGTGAGCAGGATGATCCACGCCCGCGTGCCGACACTGCCGACGCCGACCACCTTGAACGCGATGTCGACGATCGCGAACTGGTCGAGGAGCGCCTGCACGTGCAAGGGCACGGTGTCCCGGTAGGCACTGACCCGCTCGCGGACCCGTTCGGCCACGATCTCGGCGGTCTCGGCCGGGAACCGCTCGTGCAGCGGTACCAGCAGCGGCGGGTCGCTGCGGATGTGCGCGGAGCCGTCGGCGCCGATCACACAGAGCTTCGCGAGGGCCTGCGCACTGTCGCGGTGCCGCGCCTTCTTCAGTGCTTTCTGCGTCCGCTCGCTCATCGACGTGTCCAGCTTGGGTCCGAACTCCGCCAGGAAATGGTCGACGTCGATCCCGGCGTACCAGTTCTCCAGAGTCGTCTTCGACGCACTGCGCACGACCGCCCGCCGGTACGCCTTGGCAACGGTCTTGGCGACCCTGCGATTGGTCGCGTCGTCGAATCCGTTGTTACGCCCGGCGATCGCGAAGCTCGCGGCGAGACGCTTGACGTCCCACTCGAACGGTCCGATGTGCGTCTCGTCGAAGTCGTTCAGGTCGAACACCATTCGACGCTCCGGGCTGAAGAAGAGGCCCAGATTGCTCAGGTGCGCGTCGCCGCACAGCTGGGTGATGATCCCGGTGTCCGGCGTTCTCGACAGGTCGTCGGACATCACCGCGGCCGCACCACGATAGAAGGTGAACGGCGTCGCCGACATCCGCGCGTGCCGAACCGGGATGAGATCGGCGACCCGGGTCTGCGCCTGCGCTTCCAGGATGCGCAGCGGGTCGGCCCGCTCCGTCGGCGTCGGGCACGCGGCGAGTTCGACAGCGCTGGGCGGAGTGGACAGAAGTGTCGACACGGAGTGCTCCTTCACGTCGATGCGGCCCCGCCACAGGCAGAGGTCCGTGTGTCCGGGCCCGGTCGGAACCCGCGGGTGAACGCCGCCGAAAACGAAGTCCTCCGAGGGAGAATTCTTGCAGCCCGTCGGCAGTTCCGCCGATGGATCGGTGATCAATCTGCGCCACGTTCCCTCGGTCGCGTCCGGGTCGCGTCCACCGGGATCTGCCGACCGCCGCCCAGGGCGTGTGACCCGCTTCACGACTGCAACAGGTTCTAGTTGTAGCGTGAACGTCGTGGATTACTGGGGTGTGATGGTCGGGTTGGGGCTCGTGGCGACGGCGTTCGGCGTGATCGGGTTCGTGCGGTACCGCGAGCGGGAATCGACGAGTCTGCAGCGTCAGACCCAGCTGGCGCGCGAACTGCGTGACCTCGCCGGCGGCGACGAGGTCCGGCTGGCCGCGGTCGACGAGTTCTCGCTGACCATCTACCAACGGCTGTTCTACGTCTCGGTGGTGGCCCCGTGGATACGGAGTGCCGCGTGGGCTCTGCTCGGCGCGGCGCTGGCCGGTGCGGGAGCGCTCGCGACCGGGCCGCTCGACGGGGTGTTCGCGACCGTCGCACACATCGCGGCGATCCTCGTGTCCGCGGTGTTCGCGGTGGCCGCCCTGGTGTACGTCGGCATCGCGCTGTACCACTCGGCGACCACGCCTCGGGTGTCCTTCAGCGACTCCTATGCCGACGATGACGCCGATCCCGCCCCAGACACCCCCGATCCCGGCACCTCCGAATCTGCTCGGTCCGTCGACTGATCAGGCCCCCCGGACACAACGAACCCCCGTCGCAGTCGACGGGGGTTCGTTGCTGTGGGAGGGTCAGGCGAATTCGCTCACGCGATCTGCGCCTGCCACATCCAGTGCAGCTGCTCGAGTTTCGACGCGAACGAGATCAGCAGGTCCTGAGTGACCGGATCGGCCTCCTCGGTGATCCCGATTCGCTCGCGGAGACCCGCGACCACTGCCTTGAGATTGTCGACGATCGACTCGACGACGTCGCTGTCCTTGGTCCAGCCCTCACCGAATCCCTTGGTGTGGGCGGTCTTGGCAACTGTCTCGGCGCGGCCGTCCGGGCTCACGCCGATCGCGGTGGCCCGCTCGGCGGCCGCGTCGGTGAACTCCCTGGACACCGTGACCAGTTCATCGAGGTCGAGATGCACCGACCGGAACTGCTTGCCGACGACGTTCCAGTGCGCCTGCTTCGCGATGAGGGACAGGTCGATGAGGTCGACGAGGGTGTCCTGCAACGCCTTTCCGGCGACGGACTGCTGTTCGTCGGTGAGCGTGCTGGTGATCGGGGTGGTCATGATCAAGAATTCCCTTCTTGTCATATCTGCGCGCAGTACGACTCCGACTGCGCTGGTGATTACCGGGGGGCCGGGCGATCAGACGCGTACGGTGACCGACGAGTCGATGTTGCCCTTGGTCGCCTTCGAGTACGGACAGAATGTGTAGGCGAGGTCGGCGAGTTCCTTGGCCTTGACCTCGTCGAGGCCGGGCAGCGAGACCTCGATGGCGACGGTCAGACCGAATCCGTTGTCCGCGGGGTCTTTTCCGATCCCGACGGCCACGTCCACGGTCGCCCCGTCGGGCACCGGGGTGTCGGCCTGCTTGGCGGTGGCGCGCAGCGCGCTCAGGAAGCAGGCCGCATAACCCGCCGAGAACAATTCCTCGGGATTGGTCCCCTCACCGCTGCCACCCAGTTCCTTCGGCGGCCGCAGGTCCAGATCGATCTGGCCGCTCGCCGAGACGACTTCGCCGTCGCGTCCGCCGCCGGACGCCTTCGACGAGATGGTGTACACCGGTTCGATTGCCATTCGAAATCCTCCTGGATGCTCAGTGCGGGTTCGGGCCAACGGTCGGTTCAACCCGACCCGCTCGCGGAACATTCCGACGACACCGGCCACAGCGACGTGATGGTCACGACACCGGTGTCGGAGTCCGGTTCACCGTCCCCGCATCATCCGCGTGGGCTTCATCCGGGTCGACTCCGGCAGCCACTGGTTGACCGGTCGCCGGAGGGTGCAGAGGGCGGCGACCACCAGGAGACCGAACTGGAGGTAGCTCAGGACGACCATGACGGACGACACGTCCGGGTATCGGAACAGCAGGTCGACGCCGACGGGGATACACAGCAGATGCACGACGACGGCGGCCAGGAAGAAGTTGCGGAGATGGCGGCTGTGTTGCGACGCAGCGGTCACCAGGCACGCGTACTCGATGGCGAGCACGACGACGATCATCACCAGCATGAACGGCGGGAAGAAGCCGGCGAGGGTCTCGACCTCACTCTCGGGTGCAGAGTTCGCCGGGTCCGAGACCACTCCTTCGAGCAGTCGGTTGCGCAGATCGTCGGTGATGGTGCCGAGGTTGAAGAAGCCGTAGATCGTCAGCACGAGACCGATCACGGCCGCGCCCCACCACACGATGCGTGCGTGCACCGCCAGCGCCTCCGGCGGCGGTCCCGCATCGCCCGGCCGCGTCGGATAGAGCGCGGACTGGTCCCGATCGCGCGAGGACCGCTCGATGGCCGCCAGATCCTCGGCGTCCAGCTCGGCCTGGCTCGGGACGCGATCGGGGTCATCCGCGGCAGAATCGCCGGACGCGCCCCCGGCCGGGTCCTTCGGATCCGTCATGTCCCGATCCTGCCACTCACCCCGGCGGGCCTCCAGCGTCGAGGAGGTTCGGCCGCGAGCGGCTCACTTCCGGAACTCGGCGAGGACGAACTCCATCCCGGGGACGAATGTGCCGAGCATGGGGACGACATGGTTCACGATCGACTTCGTCAAGATGGGCGGGGTGGGGTCGGTGACGAAGGTGACGTCGGCGCCCTGGGCGCGCCAGTCCGCCACGAGTTGCGCGACCTGGCCGTACGGGATCACGTCGTCGTGCAGTCCGCCTTCGACGAAGACGGGCGCGTTCGGCTTCAGGCGACCGATCCGCTGCTGGCGGACAGCCTCTTGCAGTCCGGGGGATCGTGCGATGAGGGACGACAGTGTCTCGCCGGTTCGGGTCCATGTCTCGACGCGGCGGAAACCGAAGGCCGGGATGATGTCCCCGATGCAGCTGGTCGAGAGCTGTTTCAGCGCGGCTTTGCCGGTGGGGTTGGTCTCTCGTCGCACCACTTCGGCGACGTTCGGATACCGCTCGGTCAGCCCGTTGACAGCGAAGCCGATCGCCCCCGCGATGGTGGTGCCGTCGATCGCGGGGATGACCTTCTCGAGGTCGGCCGGGGGCGCGCCGGCGTAGGTCGCGCGCACGTCCAGTTCCGGTGCGTAGGTCTCGGCGAGTTCGGCGGCCGACGCGGCTGCGCCGCCGCCCTGCGAGTAACCGGCGAAACCTACGGGGGCGTCCTTCGGGGCGCCCGAGATCGCGAGTGCGGCCCGGGCGCCGTCGAGCATCGCCTGACCGGTCTCCGCGCGGTTGACGTAGGTGTGGACACCGGGCGTGCCCATCCCGATGTAATCGGTGATGAACACCCGCACGCCGTTGACGAGCATGTAATACATCTCCGGCGCGGTGTAGTTGACCGAGATGCCCGGCTTCGTGATGTCCACCGCGAGGGGCACGGTCATCAGCTTCGATGGCGCACACTGGTCGCCCTGACCGATGGTCCCGGAGCCGACGACGACGGTCGGGCGCGGACCCGGGCCGCGCCATGGCGCGGTGGGTTCGATGACGGTTCCGGTGACCGCGGCGGGTTTCCCGTCCTGGTAACGCGAGGTGTACATGACCTTGCGGGCGGTCCCCGGCCACTGACCCGCCATGCCGGGGATCTGGAGCAGCAGCGGACTCGGCTGACTGCGGATCACCGATCCCGGCTCGGACGCGAACCGGGCCGGCGGGGTGTAGAAATCCGCCGCCGCTGCAGTACCGACCGCTGTTGGGGCCAGCGACGCGACGCACGCTGCCACCAGCGCGGCGATCCCGAGCGTCCGTCTCGATGTCTTGCGATGGGTCATGGTTCTCCCCGACTTCCAGTTCATGGCTGTGTAACCTACCACACAGTAACTTGAGGTAGGTGACTGGTGTCGCTTCCGGGCGCGCGACGCCTCGCAGAGGGCCACAGGGGTGTCGCCGATCGACGGCCTAGCGGCCCGGCGTCACCTTGAGCATGCGGCTGAGAGTTGCCTGCCACAGCGATCCGTCGGCCGTGATCGTCCCGGTCAGCTCGAGTGGTTCGTCGAACGGCGCCGTCCCGACCGGCACCGTCGCCACCCGCCGGCCGGTCGCGAAGTCGGTTGCCACGTAGGCGACTTCGCCGATCTGCTGTGGGAGGTTCGGCCGGATCGGGCCATACCCGATCGCGTGGATCAGACCGTCTGCGCGAGACAACTTGGGGAGCGTCGCGATCCGGTCGCCGTTCTCCCACACGCGACGGCAGCCGCCTTCCCCGACGTCGATCCGGGTGGCGCCGCCGACGAACGGGGCGTCGGCCGGGACCGACGGACCCTGTACCGCCATCGGCGGGTACTGGTAGCCGTAGGTGCTCGGGATGACCAGCGAATCGCCCCAGGCCATCGGCGAGTTCTCGGTGCCCGGCCCGGACGTCGAAAAGGCCCGCATGCGGCAGACCTCGGAGCCGTCATCGCTGCGCAGCACGCGGAGATCCGGCGGTTCCGCGTTGTCGACGATGGCGACCCAGCCATCGCCACCGGGACCGAAGTACGTCGGCGTCGTCCCCGAGCCCCAGGTGAGCTGTCCGGGTTTGCGTGCTGGTCCCCGGTCATACGCGCGACGCCAGACGACTCGCGGTGCGCGCCCCGGTTCGGCGCGCATCTCGTACAGCGCGTGCGTCGTCAGGATCGACGCCCCCGTTCGCCGGATCGACAAGCCGTTGCCCAGTTCCTCTCCCGCCGGCAGCCGGGTGGCCTGCACGGTGTCATGCCGGTCGACTGTCCCGACCACCCCGCGCGTCGTCGCGAACCACACGCGGCCGTCGAAGTCGGGCGCCAGGCCGGTGATGGCGTCACCCGCCGGTACCGCGTGGTCGACGTCGACCCGATCGTCGACGAACACCCGCCAGCCGCTGGCCGTCTTCGCATGCGCGACACGGAGAATCGACCCGGACCCGTCGGCGACGACCACCCGGTCGCGGTCGTCGAGATAGCCGTACACGCCGCCGAGCAGTCCGCCCTTCGTCAGCTGCGTCGACGCCAGTGGTTGCGCGGTCCGGGGATCGAAGAGGACGACCGACGGCGCCGCGAATGCCGGTGGCGACGATCCGACGAATTGCGTGCACAACGCGACGGGCATCCCGTCGCGTCCGACGAACGTTGCCGCGCAGGCGCCGCCCGGGATCGAGGAGCCGGCCAGTCGAGCCCCGCGGCCGGGGCCTCGATGCGCCGTGGAGTCCGTGGAGGCGAGGTCGCCGTGTATGAGCGAGGTGTCGCTCGGTCCGAGTCCGGTGCTCGGCGAATCGGGTTGTGCCGCTGCGGGGTACGCGAGCGTCGCCACCAACGTCAGAACCCCGGTGACCACCGCCGCCCGGACCCGCATCTTCCGTGTCATGAGTGGTCAAGCTACCGCACAGAGGGCCGGCTCAGATGACCAGACCGAGTGCGAGTACCACGATCAATCCGGTCACCGAGAGGACCGTCTCCATCATCGACCAAGTCTTGAAGGTCTGTCCGACGGTCATGCCGAAGTACTCCTTCACCAGCCAGAAACCGGCGTCGTTGACGTGGGACAGGAACACCGACCCGGCACCGATCGCCAGGACGACCAGCGAGAGTTCTCCCGAACCCATCCCGTCGACCAGACCCAGGATCAGCGACGACGCGGTGATCGTGGCAACGGTCGCCGATCCGGTCGCCAGGCGGATCAGCGCCGCGAGCGTCCAGGCCAGCAGGAGCACCGAGACGTTCGCGCCGGTCGCCCAGTCGGCGAGCAGGGTGCCGATCCCGGTGTCGACGAGGACCTCCTTGAATCCGCCACCCGCGGAGACGATCAGCAGGATGCCCGCGATCGCGGGGAGTGCCGCGCCCGTGCACTTCGAGATGGTCTCGCGGTCCATGCCGGAACCGCGGCCGAGGGTGAACATCGCGACGATCACCGCGATGAGCAGCGCGATGAGGGGCGTGCCGAGGATGTCGAGGACCTTGCGCACGGGCTGGTCCTCGTCGGCGATGAAGATCTCGGCGAGTGCCTTGCCGAGCATCAGCACGACGGGCAGCAGAACGCTGAACATGGTGATCGCGAAGGACGGTCGCTTGGTGGTCGGGCCGTCGGACGGATCGACGTCGAAGGTTGTCGGGGCCTCGACCGTCACCCATCGCCCGGCGAGCACGCCGAAGAGCGGCCCGGACACGATGATGGTCGGGATGGCGACCAGCACACCGAGTCCGAGTGTCATGCCGAGATCCGCGCCGAGGGCGTCGATCGCCACAAGTGGGCCGGGATGCGGCGGGACGAACCCGTGCATCGCCGACAACCCGGCCAGTGCGGGAATGCCGATCGGGATCAGGCCGAGACCCGAGCGTCGGGCCACGAGGTAGATCACCGGCATCAAGAGTACGAGACCGATCTCGAAGAACATCGGCAGACCGATGATCGCGCCGACGAGCGCCATCGCCCACGGCAGCATCCGCGGTGAGGCGTGACCGACGATCGTGTCCACGATCTCGTCGGCACCACCGGAGTCGGCCAGCAGCTTGGCGAACATGGCGCCGAGTGCGATCAGGATGCCGACTCCCGCTGCGGTGGTGCCGAACCCGGCGGTGAACGACTCGAGGACCGTCGGGATCGACTCACCCGCGACGATGCCGACGGTCGCGCCGCCGCCCACCAACGCGAGGAAGGGATGGACCTTGGCGATCGTGATCGCCACGACGATGACGGCGATACCCGCCAGCGCCGCGACGATGAGTTGCCAGCCGGGCGCGACCGGCTGCGGCAGATCTGTGCTCGCGGCGAGGATCGTGGTGGTGGTCGGCGACATCAGTTCTCCTCGGCGTCGAGATCGGAACCGCGCGAGAGGGCCTCGACCAGTTCATCGATGATGGCGTCCACGCTCTGGTCCACGTCGACGGTCAGGCCGCATTCGTCGGGGGTCAGCTGCTCGAGGGTCTCGAACTGCGAGGCGAGCAGGGCCGGTGGCATGAAATGCCCCGGGCGTGATGCCTGCCGTCGCGAGATGACCTCGACCGACCCGGCCAGATGCGCGAACAGCGTCGTCGGTGCGTGATCACGAAGATGGTCGCGGTAATGCCGTTTGAGCGCGGAGCAGCTCATGACACCGCCGTCGGCGTGTTCGGCGAGCCAGACGCCGATCGACTCGAGCCAGGGTCGGCGGTCGTCGTCGTCGAGCGGTTCTCCCGCCGACATCTTGGCGATGTTCTCGGCGGGGTGGAAGTCGTCGGCGTCGGCGAACGGCACCCGCAGGCGCTGTGCCAACGCCGCTCCGACCGTCGACTTCCCGGACCCCGACACCCCCATGACGACGATCGGCGATCGCATGTTCACTCCTCACCACGCTGTGCTGCTGATCACGTAGGCTGCCTCAATAGTCATACTTTTGCAAGCCTTTGCTGAGTTTAAGTACGCACATTGGTCCGTACCTCGATGAATGAGAAGATGAAACGGTGAGTCAGGGCACACGGAGCACAGGCGAGCGGCACGACGAGATCCTCGCGGCTATCGGCCGACGCATCGTCTCGGGAGCGCAGCCGGCCGGCAGCGTGCTGACCCTCGACGCCATCAGCGCCGAACACGGGGTGTCGCGGACGGTATCCCGCGAGGTGATCCGGGTTCTCGAGTCGATGGGCCTCGTCGAATCCCGACGCCGCGTCGGCATCACGATCCAGCCGCGGACCCGATGGAGCGTGTTCGACGCCCGGCTGATCCGTTGGCGCCTCGACGGCGCCGACCGCGCCGAGTTCCTCGCCACCCTCTCGGAGTTACGACGCGGCTTCGAGCCGGTGGCGGCGGCCCTTGCCGCCGAGCGCGCGAACGAGCACCAGTGCCGCATCCTGGCGGCGGCGGTGTCGGACATGTCGGTGCACGGGCGCAACGGCGATCTCGAGTCGTACCTGTTGGCCGACAAGGTCTTTCATCGAACGCTCTTGGAGGCCAGCGGCAACGAAATGTTCCGGTCGCTCACCGGCGTGGTGAACGAGGTCCTCGCCGGCCGCACCCATCACGGGATGATGCCCGCGACACCGAGTCCGGTGGCCATCGCACTGCACGACGATGTCGCCAGAGCAATACGCCTCCGCGACCCGGAGGCCGCGGAGGCGTCGATGCGCGCGATCATCACCGAGGCGGCGGCTGCTGTATCGCCCCCGCCACCTGAGGTGCTCTAGACCAGCAGCTCGGCGATCTGAATCGTGTTGAGGGCAGCGCCCTTCCGGAGGTTGTCCCCCGAGACGAACAGCGCGAGACCCCGGCCGTCCGGAACACCCGGGTCCTGCCGGATCCGGCCGACCAGCGAGGCGTCCTTGCCGGCGGCGGCCAGTGGCGTCGGCACGTCCACGAGCTCCACACCCGCTGCGCCACCGAGGATCTCCTGTGCACGTGCTACCGACAGCGGGTTCGCGAACTCCGCGTTGATCGACAGCGAGTGGCCGGTGAACACCGGCACGCGTACGCAGGTTCCGCTCACGAGGAGTTCGGGCAGCCCGAGGATCTTGCGCGACTCGTTGCGCAGCTTCTGGTCCTCGTCGGTCTCACCCGAACCGTCGTCGACGAGCGAACCCGCGAGCGCCACGACGTTGAACGCGATGGGCGCGACGTATTTGTTCGGGGCGGGGAAGTCCACGGCGGAACCGTCGTGCACGAGCTTCTCCGCGTCGCCGGCGACCGCACGCACCTGGGTGGCCAATTCGTCGACACCGGCCAGACCGCTACCCGAGACCGCCTGGTAGCTCGAGATGATCAGGCGCTGCAGACCGGCCTCGTCGTGGAGCGGCTTGAGGACCGGCATGGCCGCCATCGTGGTGCAGTTCGGGTTGGCGATGATGCCCTTGGGCGGGTTCTTGGCCAGCTCACCGTTGACCTCCGAGACCACCAGCGGCACCTCGGGATCCTTGCGCCAGGCCGACGAATTGTCGATGACGGTCACGCCGGCCTCGGCGAAGCGGGGCGCCTGCTCGCGCGACATCGTGGCACCCGCCGAGAACAGCGCGATGTCGAGTCCGGACGGATCGGCGGTGGCCGTGTCCTCGACGACGATCTCGCCGTCGCCCCACGGCAGCTTCTTGCCCGCCGAGCGCGAGGACGCGAAGAAGCGCACCTCGTCGGCCGGGAAGTTGCGCTCCGCCAACAGGGTTCGCATGACGGCGCCGACCTGACCGGTCGCGCCCACGACTCCGATACGTACGCCCACTGCTATCGCCCCGTTCCGGCGTAGACGACGGCTTCTTCTTCGCCGCCGAGATCGAAGGCGGCGTGCAGAGCGCGCACCGCGTCGTCGAGTTCGGTGTCCCGGCACAGCACCGAGATCCGGATCTCCGACGTGGAGATCAGCTCGATGTTCACGCCGGCCTCGCTGAGGGCCTCACAGAACGTGGCCGTCACGCCGGGGTGCGACTTCATGCCCGCGCCCACGAGCGACACCTTGCCGATGTGATCGTCGTAGAGCAGATCGGTGAACCCGATCTCGGACTGCAGCTTGGTGAGCTTCTCGACGCCGAGCGGCCCCAGCTCGCGGGGCAGGGTGAAGGTGATGTCGGTCTTGCCGGTGTCGACCTTCGAGACGTTCTGCAACACCATGTCGATGTTGATCTCGGCGTCGGCCACGGCGCGGAACACCCGCGCGGCGTAACCGGGCTTGTCGTCGAGGCCGACGACGGTGATCTTGGCCTCGCTGCGGTCATGTGCGACGCCGGTGAGAATGGCTTCTTCCACGGGGATGTCCTCCATCGATCCGGTCACAATGGTGCCGGGTTTGGTCGAGTACGACGAGCGCACGTGAACGGGAACGTTGTATCGGCGCGCGTATTCGACGCACCGCAGCATCAGCACCTTGGCGCCACAGGCAGCCAGCTCGAGCATCTCCTCGAAGCAGACGGTGTCGAGACGGCGGGCGTCGGGCACGATCCGCGGATCGGCCGAGTAGACGCCGTCGACGTCGGTGTAGATCTCGCAGACGTCGGCCTCGAGCGCGGCCGCCAGCGCGACCGCGGTGGTGTCGGAGCCGCCGCGTCCCAGTGTGGTCACGTCCTTGGTGTCCTGCGAGACGCCCTGGAAGCCGGCGACCAGCACGATCTTGCCCTCGTCGAGTGCGCTGCGGACGCGTCCGGGCGTGACGTCGATGATCTTGGCCTTGCCGTGGCTGCTCGTCGTGATGACACCGGCCTGCGAGCCGGTGAACGACTGCGCCTGCGCGCCCATCGAGCTGATCGCCATCGCGACGAGCGAGTTGGAGATCCGCTCACCCGAGGTCAACAGCATGTCCATCTCACGGGCCGGCGGCGCCGGGTTGACCTGCTGGGCGAGGTCGAGGAGCTCATCGGTGGTGTCGCCCATCGCCGACACGACCACGACGACGTCGTTGCCCTGCTTCTTGGTCTCGACGATCCGCTCGGCGACGCGACGGATGCGTTCGGCCGTTGCGACCGAGGATCCGCCGTACTTCTGCACCACGAGGGCCACGTCGAGTTACCTCCCGCCGGCCAGTGTGCCGGTCGATAGACGTCAACTTGCCGGGACAACCTTACCGGGACCGCCGCGACCGCTCTGACCTGGTCTCCGCCCCACCCGACGGGACCGGACCGAGGTGATCCGCCCTAGGATCGCTCGCGTGGCCTCCCCAACCGACGTCGGTGACACCGGAACCGGTCCCGTCGGTACAAACAGCTACGGCCGTCGACTGGCGTCGATGACCCGCGGTTATTTCGGTCCTCTCGGGTCGTCGCCCGCCGCGGTCCGTGGTCATCGCTGGTGGCTCGACGCGCTGCTCGTCTTTCTCGTCATCCGCGCCATCGGCATCCTCGTCCTGGCGCGGTTCGCCGATCTCCGGGGCACCACGCTGGGCGACTCCCTGGCGGTCTGGGATGGGCAGTGGATGATCGCGATCGCGACCCACGGCTACGACGGCGTGCCCTACACGCTCACCGACGCCCGGGGTCTGCACACCGTCGACACCGCGTACGCCTTCTTTCCCGGTTACCCGTACCTGGTGGGCCTGATCGCGAAGCTGCCGGGCCTGAGTCCCTTCGGTGCGGCGATCACGGTGAACCTGGTCCTGGGATGCGTGGCGGCGGTCGGTGCGGCACGTCTCGGAATGGTGTGCGCCCGACTCATGGCACGACGGTCCCCGATCGGCCCGGCACCCGAACGCGGAACCGGACTGTTCCTGGTGGTGCTCTTCGCGGCGACGCCGATGTCGATCGTGCTGAACATGGCCTACACCGAGGCGCTGTTCTGCGCGCTCGCGGTGTGGGCGCTGGTGGGGGTCCTCGAGAAGCGCTGGCTCCTCGCCGGCGTCGTCGCCGCGCTCTGCGGTCTGTGCCGGCCGACGGCGGCGGTCCTGATCGGGGTCGTGATGCTCGCGGCCCTCATGTTCCTGTGGCAGGCGCGCGGGACCGACGTCCCGAGAGCGGCACGCGTCCGCGCGATCGTCGCCATCGTCATCAGCCCGCTCGGTTACCTCACATATCTCTGCGTGGTGTGGGCACACACCGGCTCGCCGACCGGGTGGTTCCGCATCCAGACCGAGGGCTGGGACACCCAGTTCGACTGGGGCGTGGCAGCTTTCGAGTTCATCAACGAAATGCTCGTCCATTCGGCCGAGATCGCCCCGGTGGCCACGTCGTGGATCGTGCTGAGCACGCTGGTGATGTTGGGCGTCGCCGTCTGGTCACGGGTGCCGTGGCCGGTCCTGCTCTACGGTTCGCTGCTGGTCGCGCAGATCGTGCTGTCGAGCGGACTGATGATGAGCCGGCCCCGGTTGCTGCTGCCCGCCTTCGTCCTGCTGATCCCGCTGGCGATGGCGCTGGCGCGGATGCGGCCGGTGGTCGCGGGACTGATCGTCGTGCCGATCGTGGTCGGCAGCTCATGGTTCGGCGCGCACATGCTCACCGTGTTCCCCCACGCGATGTGACAACCGCTTGCCCTGCTCCCCGAGGAGCGCCCGGAGCCTGCGGAGGGCGCGTCACGAAGGGTCCGGTGACCGGGGTTGCGAAACCCTTCGTGACGCTCGCAAGCTCGCTCCTCAGGGAGCAGAAAAACCCTCTTCGCACGCCTCTCAGGGAGCCGAAGGTTGTCACACCGCCGACGCCGCGAATCCCAGGCAGAGGTAGTCGATTCCGGCGTCGAGCCGCGCCCGGGGATCGAGCAGCCGGCCGGCATCGCGACGGCCGGCGAGGCGGGCGAGATGCGACGGGACCTCGACTTCGGACTCCCCCGAGATCACCTCGGCCAGTCCCGCGGACGGCAGCAGGGCGTCGTCGTGGAGCAACTGATCGCTCACTGCGACAAGGGCGACGCCGTGGACGAAGCTCCAGACCGACAGCGCCATGTCGGTGGCGCGTTCGATGCCGACGCCGAGCTCGAGGAATCCGGCCGCCAGCCAGTCGAGGCACGCCAGCGAATCCTCGCCGTAACTGTGCCGGGGCGACGAGTAGGCCAGGACCACCCACGGATGCCGGGTGTAGAGGTCCCAGTCGACGTCGACGGCGATCCCGACCCGGGTCCGCCACTCGGGCGCGGTGTCGACGGGGTACGGAAACCGCCGGCCGACCTCGGTCGACATCGCCTGCAGCAGCGCGTCCTTGTCCTCGACGTGGCGATACAGCGACATGGCCCCGACCCCGAGCTTCTCGGCGACCCGCCGCATCGACAGCGAGCCGATCCCGGCATCGTCGGCCACGGCGATGGCGGCATCGACGATCGTCGCCGTCGACAGTTTCGAGGTGTCGGCCGTCACGTTCTCGTTCCTCCTGCTCAGGGCGGGAATAATCCGATTGCGTACAGCGTACTCATCCCCGTACGCTGACCCGCGTACACCGTACGCGTAGGTAGCTGCCGCGAAGGAGGAATGATGTCCGCCCAGCTCGACCCGTCGAACCGGCTCCGCCCGACCACCTCGGGTACCGCCGACCGGCGAACGTGGCTGGGACTGGCCGTGCTGACCCTGCCGGTGTTCCTGGTCTCGATGGATGTCTCGGTGCTGTACCTCGCCATCCCGTCGATCACCGATGCACTCGCGCCGTCCGCGGCCCAGCAGCTGTGGATTCTCGACATCTATGGCTTCCTCATCGCCGGCCTGCTGATCACGATGGGCAATGTCGGCGACCGCGTCGGCCGGCGACGGATCCTCCTCGCCGGCGCCGCCCTGTTCGGCATCGCGTCGGTCATCGCCGCTTTCGCACCCTCGCCCGAGATCCTGATCGCGGCGCGCGCCCTGATGGGCATCGGCGGTGCCACCCTGCTGCCGTCGAGCCTGTCGCTCATCGCCAACATGTTCCCCGACGCCCGCGAGCGCGGGCGCGCGATCGGTGTGTGGACCGCGGCGTTCGCCGGCGGCAGTGCGGTCGGCCCGGTCATCGGAGGCGTTCTGCTGCACCACTTCTGGTGGGGCGTGGTCTTCCTCATCAACGTCCCGGTGCTCGCCGCACTGTTCGTCTTCGGGCCGCGCCTGATCCCCGAGTACCGGGCCGCGACGAACGACCCGTTCGATGTCGTCGGCGTCGTGCTCTCGATGGCCGGAATCCTCCCGCTCGTCTATGCCGTCAAGACGGTCGCGAGCGAAGGCGCCACGACCGGCGTGGTGGTCGCCGGAGTGGTGGGTGCCGCGCTGCTCGTCACATTCCTGCTGCACCAGCGCCGGGTCACGTCACCGCTCCTGGACCTCAAGCTGTTCGGCAACGCGCAGTTCAGCGGAGCGGTCGCCGTTGCGCTGATCGGCATGATGGCCCTCGGCGGCATGTCGTACCTGACCGGCGTCTACCTCCAGTCGGTCATGGGCCACGACGTCCTGGCCGCGGCCATCGCCGGCCTGCCGATGGCCGTCGCGGTGGCGGTGTTCTCCATCGGCGCGACCCGGGTCGCCGCGTTCCTGGGCACCCGGCTGGCCTTCGTCGGTTCTGTCGGCCTGGCCGCCGCAGGCAATCTCGGCATGCTGACCCTCGGCACCTCGACCCCGGTCTGGGTGTACGTGCTGTGCACGACGATCGCGGGCGTCGGCTACGGCATCCAGTTCAGCCTGGTGTCGGTCGTGGTCGTCGGCTCGGTTCCGCCGGAGCGGTCGGGCGCCGCGTCGGGTATCTCGGAGACGAGCTTCGAGCTCGGGACCGCGATGGGCCTGGCCCTTCTCGGATCGCTGGCCACCCTCGTGTTCCGAGACGGCGACCGGGGTTGGTCGTTCGGCGACACCCTGGGCGAGACCCTGCACCGGGCGACCGACATGGGTTCGGCCGGAGAGGGGTTGGCCACCGCTGCGAAGCAGGCCTTCGTCGACGGCATGCACGCGGCGTCGCTGGCGAGCGGTCTGGCGCTCCTCGCACTCGGCACGGTCCTGCTGTTCGTGATGCGCGACGAGCCCACCGATCCGCAGGCCGAGGTCGCCGAGGTGCAACTGCCGGACGGTGCAGATTCGGTCCCGCTCGCTTCGCTCCCGGCGACCGGCCCCGTGGGCGTCGCACGCACCGACTCCTGACGGCGAGCCCGGCGGTCGCCGCGCCACTACCCTCGGGCGGATGCACGAACTCATCTCGGGCCGCCGTAGCGCCCGCGGCTACGATCCGTCCGCGACCATCTCGCTCGACGACGTCACCACGATCGTCGACGCCGGGCGCTGGGCTCCCACCTGGGGCCGGGTGCAGCCGGTGCGCTTCATCGCGGGACTGCGCGGCGACCCGACGTTCGACGGCCTCGCCGGCGTCCTGACCCGGGGGAACTCGGGGTGGGCGCCGCGCTCGGCAGCCCTGATCCTGGTCTGCACCACCGATGACCCCGACGACGCGAAGGCCCACACGTACGGGGCCGTCGACTGTGGACTGGCGGTGGCGCAGATGATCCTGCAGTCCGAGGCCCTCGGCTTCAATGCCCATCCGATGGCCGGTTTCGACGCCGAGGCAGCCCGCGACATCTTCGGGATCCCCGCCGACAAACGACCGCTGGTGCTGCTCGGAGTCGGCGCGCTCGCCGACCCGGCGTCCCTTCCCGAGGAGATCCGCGCCCGCGACGAGAAATCCCGCACCCGGCTCCCGCTGTCCGAGGTCGCGTTCGCGGGCCGCTGGGGACGTCCCGCGTTCCCGGACTCCACAGGCGCCTGACCGGCGAATGTGACGAACGAGGCATATGAGACAGAAGTGACGTGTGGTACTTGTTCTCCATGACTGTCACACCTCAACCTCGAGGACTCCTCCGCCGACTGGGAGCGCACCTCGCGCCCGTCGCCGCCGTCACCGCACTGACAGCCGCGGCAGCACTGTCCGTGCCGGCGGCCGCCCACGCCGACGAGCCGTTCAGCCTCGAATTCGACGGCGCCGCCGGCACTCTCCCGTCGGCGCTGCAGCACGAGACCGGCGCCGGCGGCTGGGGCAACAACGAGGTGCAGAACTACACCGCCGATCGGCTGAACTCGCGGCTCGACGGCAACGGCAACCTGCTCATCGAGGCGCGCCGCGCGGCGACCGGCGGCTGGACGTCGGCCCGGCTCACCACCAAGGACAGCTTCGAGTTCACCTACGGGACGATCTCCGCGCGCATCTCCCTGCCGCAGGGTCGCGGGTTGCACCCGGCGTTCTGGCTGCTGGGGAGCGACATCGACTCCGTCGGGTACCCGGCGGCCGGCGAGGTCGACATCGCCGAGACGACCAACTCCTCCGACTGGGTCCACGTGGGCGTGCACGGCCCGACGGCGCTGGGCACCGCGATGGGATCACTCGATCTCTCGCTCGCCGATCTCCTCCCCGGACTGCCGCTGCCGGGGCCGCTCGCCGGCCGCTGGGAGCGGGGCCACGACCTAACCGGCATCGATCCGGGCGACTTCCACGTCTACGCGGTGACCAAGTCGTCGTCGCAGATCCGTTTCACCATCGACGGGAACGCGGTCTACACGATCAACCGCTCCTCGCTCACCGGCGACGAACGGTGGGTCTTCGACAAGCCGATGTACGCACTGCTCAACGTCGCGGTCGGCGGCATCTGGCCCGGGCGCCCGTCGTCGACGACTCCGAGCCCGGCGACGATGAGGGTCGACTGGTTGCGCTACACCCCGTCCACCCCCGCTGCCTGAGCTGAGGAGCGCCCGTAGCTTGCGGACGGTGGCAACAACTCCGCCCCGAGCCGACCGGCCCGGGGCGGAGTTCTTGTATGCGGTTGCGGGACAGTCGCTTACGCGACCAGCACCTGCTCGTCGTCGGTGACCGACGCCCGCATCGTCTTGTCCTTGGTCTCGACGATCTTGATCGTGCACACGACGCTGAGTGCCGACAGACCGGCGAGCAGGACACCCACCCAGATCGCACCGGGACCCGCGATCAGCGGGGCGGCGATCAGCGGCGGGATCGCCCCACCGAGGATGCCGGCCAGGTTGTAACCCATCCCCGCACCGGTGTAGCGGTACCGCGCCTCGAACAGTTCGGGCAGAAGCGCACCGGCCGGACCGTAGGCGATGCCGAAGATCAGCAGCGTCCCGAAGAGTCCGACCACGAACGCGAAGCCGCCGCCGATCTCGAGGATCGGGAACAGCACCAGCGCCCAGGGGATCGCGACGCTGCACGAGGTGAGGATGACCCGGCGACGACCCACGCGGTCCGACCACACCGCCGACGCCGCGGTCGACAGTCCGAACACCACGGCCGCGCCCATCCCCGCGGTCAGCACGAAGGTCCGCGACAGTTCCAGTGACTTGGTGCCGTAGTTCGTGAGGAACGCCGTGCCCATGTAGAACAGCGAGAACAGGCTCGCCAGCGCGCCGCCGGCGATGAGGATCTCGCGCCACTGGTGGCGGAAGGCGTCGAGGAACGGCAGTGCCGGACCGTCGACCTCGGGACCGCCGATTGTCCCGCGCTGCTGCGCTTCTCGGAACACCGGCGTCTCCGCGACCGCGAGCCGGACCCACAACCCGACGGCGACGAGCGCGAAGGACAGGATGAACGGGATGCGCCAGCCGTAGTCGAGGAACGCCGAACTGGTCTCGCCGAGCGTCAGGCTCGCGATGAGGAACGTCAGGCTCGACAGGAAGAACGCGAAGGCCGGGCCGAGTTGCGGGAACATCGCGTACAGCCCCCGCTTGCCCGGTGGGGCGTACTCGGCGGTGAGAAGCGTTGCGCCCGCCCATTCGCCGCCGACGGCGAAGCCCTGCAGGAACCGCAGGAAGACGAGGAGGATGGGCGCCGCGATGCCGATCCCGGATTCGGCGAAGCCGAACACACCGGTCTCGTAACCGGGGAGAAGACCGATCGCGACCGTCGCCAATCCCATGATGAGCAGGGTCCACACCAGGGTGCGTTTACGGCCGATCCGGTCGCCGAAGTGACCGAAGAGCATCGCGCCGACCGGCCGCGCGAAGAATGCCACGGCGAAGGTGGCAAAGGACGCGATGGTCCCGGTGACCTCGTCGGCGGCCGGGAAGAACACCGTCGGGAACACCAGGGCGGCGGCGGTGCCGTAGATGAAGAAGTCGTAGAACTCGATCGTCGTGCCGATAGAACTCGCGGCGGCCACGCGTCGAAGGCTCGTGCGTTTACCCTCCGGCGGTTCGGTCACCGGCGGTTCGGCGGGGATGGTCGTCACTGGCGTTAGCCCTTTCTGCAGACGGCCGCGTCGGGGTGGCGGCTCGAGATCCCGGGCATCATCGGTCCGGGTGCCCCTGTCCGCCGCTCGGATGATTTGGGTCACTCCGGCTGCACGGTGAGAGGCATGTCATAGTCTGGAGCCCGTGTCGGTGAGGCGGCACCCCCCGAAGAGGGGGACGTCATGACCCGGCCTCACCTGCAGCTTTGGCCACCTCGTCGCCGGGGAGTACAGTCGAGCGCATGCAGCGCGCACTCCTCCTCGGTTGCCGCGGCGGGGTCTGAAACGACCGGCCCTCCGTCGCGGGGCCTCATCACGCGCCGGTCACTTTCCTTCCACACACGGAGAATGACCACCATGGCACCAGCAGACAGCTTCACTTCCGGCGCCAGCCGAATCGTCGAGCCCGCAGGCCCGATTCCCGCCGGACAACCCTCATGGAACCCGCAGCGCAGCTCCGCGATGCCCGTTCATCGTTATCGCCAGTTCGCCGACGAGGTCGAGAAGGTGGCGGTTCCCGACCGCACCTGGCCCGACAAGGTCATCACCACCGCCCCGATGTGGTGTGCGGTCGACCTGCGCGACGGCAACCAGGCACTCATCGACCCCATGAGCCCGGCACGCAAGCGCCGCATGTTCGACCTCCTCGTCCGGATGGGCTACAAGGAGATCGAGGTCGGCTTCCCGTCGGCCAGCCAGACCGATTACGACTTCGTCCGCGAGATCATCGAAGACGGCGCCATCCCCGACGACGTGACGATCCAGGTGCTGACCCAGTGTCGTGACGAACTGATCGAGCGCACCTTCGACGCCTGCCGCGGGGCGGCCAACGTGATCGTCCACTTCTACAACTCGACGTCGGTCCTGCAGCGTCGAGTCGTGTTCCGCGCGGACAAGGCGGCGATCACCAAAATCGCGACCGACGCCGCGCACAAGGTCCTCGAGGTACAGCAGAACTACCCGGACACCAACTGGCGGTACGAGTACTCGCCGGAGTCCTACACGGGCACCGAGCTGAGCTTCGCCAAGGAGGTGTGCGACGCGGTCACCGAGATCATCGCCCCCACCCCGGAGCGGCCGATGATCATCAATCTGCCCGCGACCGTCGAGATGGCCACTCCCAACGTCTACGCCGACTCGATCGAGTGGATGCACCGCAATCTCGCGCGGCGCGACTCGGTCATCCTGAGCCTGCACCCCCACAACGACCGCGGAACCGCCGTCGCCGCAGCCGAACTGGGCTACCAGGCGGGCGCCGACCGCATCGAGGGATGCCTGTTCGGCAACGGCGAGCGCACCGGCAACGTCTGCCTGGTGACCCTCGGCATGAACATGTTCAGCCGCGGCGTCGACCCGCAGATCAGCTTCTCCGACATCGACGAGATCCGCCGGACGGTCGAGTACTGCAACCAGCTCAACGTCCCCGAGCGTCATCCCTACGGCGGCGACCTGGTCTACACCGCGTTCTCGGGCAGCCACCAGGACGCGATCAACAAGGGCCTCGACCAGATGAAGGTCGACGCCGACAACGCCGACTCCGACGTCGACGACATCATCTGGGCCGTCCCGTATCTGCCGATCGACCCCAAGGACGTCGGCCGCAACTACGAAGCGGTCATCCGCGTCAACAGCCAGTCCGGCAAGGGCGGCGTCGCGTACATCATGAAGGCCGACCACGGCATGAACCTGCCGCGTCGTCTGCAGATCGAGTTCAGCCGGGAGATCCAGAAGATCACCGACGGCGAGGGCGGCGAGGTCAATCCCAAGGAGATGTGGGACGTCTTCGCGGAGAACTACCTGCACCCGATCTGGCCGCTCGAGCGCATCCGGCAGAAGGTGGACGCGGCCGAGGTCGACGGCGGCGACGACCACATCACCGCCGTGGTGAAGGTCGAGGGCAACGAGCGGGAGATCTCCGGCTCCGGCAACGGTCCGCTGGCGGCCTTCGTCGACGCGCTCGGCGCCGTCGGCTACGAGGTACGGGTCCTCGACTACAGCGAGCACGCGCTGACCGCCGGCGGCGACGCCAGCGCAGCGGCGTACGTCGAGACCGAGGTCAACGGCGAGACGGTCTGGGGTGTCGGCATCGCGTCGTCGATCACCACCGCCAGCCTGCGTGCAGTCGTCTCGGCGGTGAACCGCGCTTACCGGGTCACCTCGGTTCCGGTCGCCGACGGCGAGGCAGCCCCGGGCACCTGGGCGCCCTGACCCTCCCCCTTCGAAGACCCGATTCCGTCCCGTCGATCGCGCCGATCGGCGGGACGGAATCGTTCTGACGGGAACAAAACGGACCAGAGTTTCATTTAGAGGGCATGAAGAACATCGGTTTCCTGTCGTTCGGTCACTGGTCGGACGCCCACGGGTCCCAGGTGCGGTCCGGCGCGGACACGCTGCTGCAGTCCATCGACCTCGCGGTGGCCGCCGAGGAGCTCGGCGCCGACGGTGCGTACTTCCGCGTCCATCACTTCGCACGGCAACTCGCATCGCCGTTCCCGCTGCTTGCGGCGATCGGCGCCAAGACCAGTCGCATCGAGATCGGCACCGGCGTCATCGACATGCGCTACGAGAACCCGCTGTACATGGCCGAGGACGCCGGCGCCGCGGATCTCATCTCCGGCGGCCGGCTGCAGCTCGGGATCAGTCGTGGGTCCCCCGAGCAGGTCATCGACGGCTACAAGTACTTCGGCTACGTCCCGCCCGAGGGGTCGACCGATGCGGACATGGCGCGACAGCACACCGAGGTGTTCCTGAAGGTCATCGAGGGCGGCGGTTTCGCCACGCCGAATCCCCGTCCGATGTTCCCCAACCCGCCGGGACTCCTGCCCATCGAGCCGCAGTCCCCCGGCCTGCGGGACCGCATCTGGTGGGGCGCCGGGACCCGGGCGACCGCGGAATGGACCGCCCAGCAGGGCATGAACCTGATGAGCTCGACGCTGTTGACCGAGGACACCGGGGTGCCGTTCCACCAGTTACAGGCCGAACAGATCCAGCGGTTCCGCAAGGCCTGGGCCGATGCCGGACACCCGCGTGAGCCACGAGTATCGGTGAGCCGCAGCATCTTCGCCATCGTCGACGACCGAGACCGCGCCTACTTCGGCCGCGGCGGCGCCGAATCCGATCAGGTCGGCGTCATCGACAACAGCGTCGCCCGCTTCGGACGCAGTTACGCCGATGAGCCGGACAAGCTGATCGAGCAGTTGCGCGAGGACGAGGCGATCGCCGCGGCCGACACCCTCTTGCTGACCGTGCCGAACCAACTCGGGGTCGAGTACAACGCACACGTCCTCGAGTCGATCCTCACGCACGTCGCACCGGCTCTCGGCTGGCGCTGACCTCCGACGACCCGCGGTCCTGACGAAACCGCCACACCGGGTCGTCTCGCTGACCTAACGTCACCGGGGTGTCCGGCGTCCACGTGCCAGGCATGTCCCGAGTCCACGACCCGCTGGACGCGAATGGAGTTCCACGAATGTCCGAAGTCATCGTCGTCGCCACCATCTCCCCCAAACCCGGTGAGGAACAGGCCGTGCGGGAGGCCGTGCTCGCCGCGATCCCCGAAGTCCACGGCGAGCCGGGATGCGGGAAGTACGCGTTGCACGAGGCCACCGGCGACTCGACCGACCTGGTGATGATCGAGCGCTGGGAATCCACGGAGGCCCTGGCGACGCACGGCTCCGCTCCGGCGCTCACCGCGCTCGGCAAGGCGATCGGGGGCCTGCTTTCCGGACCGCTGGACGTCCGGACCTTCACCGCCGTTCCTGCAGGTCAGCCGGACAAAGGCACCATCTGACCCACCGCGACATCTGCCCCCATCCGACCTGTCGGGTGGGGGCTTCGCGCATTTCCGCGGCCAGTGTTGTTGATTCCCCTGCCGGGCGCGTGCTAGACCGGTATAACGATCGTTAGATAAAGTACGCCGCGCGAAGCGGTGCGCTGCGCCGTGACCCGCTCCCGAGAGGAACCCTCATGCCCGAAGCCGTCATCGTCGACGTCGTCCGCCTCGCGTCCGGAAAGGGCAAGCCCGGTGGCTCGCTGTCGGAGACCAAGCCCGTCGAGCTCCTCGCGCATGTGCTGCGCTCCCTGGTCGAGCGCAACGACCTCGATCCGGCACTCGTCGAAGACGTGATCGGCGGCTGCGTCGGTCAGGCCGGCGAGCAGGCCCTGAACATCTCGCGGACCGCGCTGCTGTCCGCCGGCTTCCCCGAATCCGTACCCGCCACCACCGTCGACCGGCAGTGCGGATCGAGCCAGCAGGCCGCCCACTTCGCCGCGCAGGGCATCATCGCCGGCGCCTACGACGTGGTGATCGCCGCCGGCGTGGAATCGATGAGTCGCGTCCCGATGGGCTTCACCACCGCCGGGCGCAGCCCCTACGGCCCGAGCATCGAAGCACGGTACCCGGATGGACTTGTCGGACAGGGCATCTCCGCTGAACTGGTCGCCGCCAAGTGGAAGTTCGACCGCGACACGCTCGACGCCTTCGCCGCGCAGTCCCACCAGCGTGCCGCCGCGGCGGCCGGCGAGGGCTTCTTCGATCGCGAGATCCTGCCCATCGACGTCGCTGACGCCGACGGCACGACGTTCACGCACAAGACCGACGAGACGGTGCGCGCGACCACCACTCCCGAGGGCTTGTCGGGCCTGAAGCCGTCGTTCTACAGCGAGGACTTCGCGGCTCGCTTCCCGGAGATCAACTGGCACATCACCCCCGGTAACTCGTCGCCGCTGACCGACGGCGCGTCGGGCGCACTGATCATGAGCGACGTCATGGCCTCGAAGCTGGGCCTGACCCCCCGCGCACGGTTCCACTCGTTCTCGGTCGCCGGCGACGATCCGATCTTCATGCTGACCGCTCCCATCCCGGCCACGCACAAGATCCTCGCGCGCTCGGGACTGTCCATCGACGACATCGACGCCTACGAGGTCAACGAAGCCTTCGCCTCCGTGCCCCTGGCCTGGGCCCACGAGTTCGGCGCCGACCCGGCCAAGCTGAACCCGCGGGGCGGCGCGATCGCGCTGGGCCACGCGCTCGGATCGTCGGGCACCCGCCTGCTGGGCACGCTCGTCAACCATCTCGAGGCGACCGGTGGCCGGTACGGCCTGCAGACCATGTGCGAGGGCGCGGGCATGGCCAACGCCACCATCATCGAACGTGTCTGAGCCGGCCCGGGCGGTTCCCGCCCGGAAATTCACGATCGAGACCGACGGTCTGGACTGGCGGCTGCGCGAACAGGTTCCGCTGCCGGCCACTCTCGTCGCGGCGAAACACGCGTTCTATGAACGCGGTTACCACGGCACCTCGATCCGCGACATCGCCTCGCGAGCGGGGGTGTCGCTGCCGACGCTGTACTACCACCACGACAACAAGCTGGGGATCCTGGTCGAACTGCTCGAGGCGGCGATGACCGCTGTGCTCGCGTGGGTGGGTGCGGCCATCGAGTCCGGACGGACGCCGAGCGAGCAGCTGTCCAACGCGATCGAGTCGATCGTCCTGCACATGACCAACGACGTCGAACTCGCCAGCGTGGCAAGCGAGTTCCGCCACCTCGACGTCGAGGATCCGCGACGGGAGACCTACGTCGCGATGCGGACCGAGACCGAGGAGCTGCTCGCCAGTGTCATCGAGCGTGGCGTCGAATCCGGTGAGTTCCACTTCGACGACGACGTGAAAGACGTGCTGCGCTACCTGTTCGGCGCATGCCAGGCGATCACCACCTGGTACCGCCCCTCGGGTGCCCGGACACCGGCCGAGGTCGCGGCGTCGTATGCGCTGCTCTCACTGCGCGTCGTCGGCGCGCGCGACGCCGACCAGAACGACAACTGACCGACCGACAACTCCTGAACGACGATCGAGTAGAGCAGAAAGGCAGAAGCCATGAAACGCACCATCTTCGAAGACGAGCACGAGGCCCTGCGGGAAACCGCGCGGCAGTTCCTGCAGCGCGAATGCGCCCCGTACACCGAGGAGTGGACGCGAGCCGGTCAGGTCGATCGCATCGCATTCAAGAAGGCCGGTGACGCAGGTCTTCTCGGATTCAACATCCCCGAGGAGTACGGCGGCGGCGGTGCCATGGACGACTTCCGGTTCAACGCCGTGGTGGTCGAGGAGTTCGCGAAGTTCGACGGCGCGGCACCCGGCCTCAGCCTGCAGAACGACGTCGTCGCACCGTACTTCGTGCACCTCGCCAACGACGAGCAGAAGAAGCGCTGGATGCCCGGGATCGCCACCGGCGAGACGATCCTCGCCGTCGCGATGACCGAGCCGGGCGCGGGCTCCGACCTGGCGGGCATCAAGACCTCGGCCAAGCTCGAGGGCGATCACTATGTCCTGAACGGCAACAAGACGTTCATCTCGTCGGGCATCAACTCCGACCTCGTCGTCGTGGTCTGCCGGACCAACCCCGATCCCGAGGCGGGCCACAAGGCGTTCTCGCTGCTCGTCGTCGAGCGCGGCATGGAGGGCTTCGAGCGCGGCCGCAAGCTCGACAAGATGGGCCTCAAGGCCCAGGACACCGCCGAGCTGCACTTCAACGACGTGCGCGTGCCGGTCGAGAACCTGCTCGGCCAGGAGGGCATGGGCTTCTACCACCTCATGCAGAACCTGCCGTCGGAGCGGCTGTCGATCGGCATCGGCGCCATCGCCGGTGCGCGTGCGATCTTCGACGAGACCCTGCAGTACACCAAGGACCGCAAGGCCTTCGGCCGCCCGATCGGCACTTTCCAGGCGAACCGCTTCTCGCTCGCCGAGATGGCGACCGAGCTCGACATCGCCGAGGTCTACATCGACCGCTGCCTGCAGGGCGTTCTCGATGGTGAACTGAACGCCGTCGACGCCTCGAAGAACAAGTGGTGGTGTACCGAGCTCGCCAAGCGGGTCATCGACAGCTGCCTCCAGCTGCACGGCGGCTACGGCTACATGAACGAGTACCGGGTTGCCCGCGCCTACACCGACGCTCGTATCCAGACGATCTTCGGTGGCACCACCGAGATCATGAAGGACATCGTCGGCAAGAGCCTCGGCGTCTGAGTTCTCGCAATCGTCGACAGCCCGGGGCACGCGCCCCGGGCTGTCGGTGTATCCGGGCCCGCTCAGGTGGCGTCGGGCCGTCAGCCCTGCTCGGCACCCACCACACGTAGGTGATCGACGACCTGCTGCACGGCGGACCGCGAACGCGGACGGGCGAGCGCCTCGTACACCCGTGCGGCGCGAACTCCCTTGAGCACCAGCCGTTTCACCTTCGGATGGCGGACCGCGAAGCGCGGCATCAGCGCGATGCCGTGCCCATGGGCGACGAGCGCCTCGATGGTGGTGAAGTCCAGCATCCGCTGCGTGACCCGCGGCGCCACTCCGGTCGCCGCCGAGATCGACACCAGCACGTCATCGACCGGGAACCCGCCCTCGACACTGATCCAATCGTGGTCGGCCAGTTCGGTGACCGCGACCTGATCTCGTGTGGCCAACTCGTTGTCGGCCGCGACGATCACGTCGACCGGTTCGCGCATCAGCTCGGTGACCCGGACCCGGGGCACGTCGATCGCCGGCGTGCGTTCGTCACGGTGGGTGACGACGATATCGTGGTCGGCGAGAGCCGGTGCCGCGTCGTGGTATCCGACGTCGAGATGGACCGCGTGTACGTCGATGCCCGATGCGGTGGCCCGCTCCAGGACCGCCGGCAGCAGCAGGGTCGCACCGGACGGGAACATCGCCAGGCGGACCCGGGCCTTGCCCGACCGATACGACGACATCTCCTCCTGCGCCCGATCCACCGCCGCGATCACGTCATCGGCGCGCAGCACGAGCGCACGCCCCGCCTCGGTCAATCGGATTCGGCGGCCATCGGGTTCGAACAACGCGACACCGGCCTCCTCGGCCAGGACCTTCAGCTGTTGCGACACCGCCGACGGGGTCATGTGCATCGCCTCGGCGACCGCGCCGATCGACTCCCGGTCGGCGAATTCCCGCAGCAGCCGCAGACGCCGGACTTCCATGCGACAACGGTACTCAGGCCCACGTCGTCGTCAGGCGGTGCCGTGGGTCACGGCATGACCTCCGGGGTGGAATGTCCGAGCGGTCCGATCCGTTGGTGGGGGCATGGCATCACAAGACATCACCCTGGAAACCTTCGAGGACACCATCGCCTCGGACGGCATCGTCCTCCTCGACTTCTGGGCCGGCTGGTGCGGCCCGTGCCGACAGTTCGCGCCCGTCTTCGAGAAGGCCTCCGAAGCACACTCCGACATCGTGTTCGGCAAGATCGACACCGAGGCCGAGCAGCAGCTCGCCGGCAGTCTCGGAATCCGTTCCATCCCGACGCTCATGGCATTCCGGGACGGGATCCTGGTCTTCAACCAGCCCGGTGCACTACCTGCGGCTCAGCTCGAGGAACTGATCGGCGCCGTCGAGGGGCTCGACATGGATGACGTGCGGGCGAAGGTCGCCGCGGCGCAGGAGTAACCGTTCAGAGAAACTGAATAGTTATTCCGGTTAAATTCGATTGTCCTTCACATCGTCCACGCCGACGATGGGGCCATGTCCACTCGTGATCGCCTCCTCGCGTTGTTCGTCGTCCTGCTCTGGGGACTGAACTTCATCGCGATCCGAGTCGGGCTGGACCACTTCCCGCCGTTTTTCCTCGCCGCGATGCGATTCGCGGTGATGGCGATACCGGTCATGTTGTTCGTCCGGTTCCCCAAAGTTCGCCTGAAGTGGTTCCTGCTGTACGTCGCCGGCTTCGGCAGCGTGCAGTTCATCATGCTGTTCCTGGCCATGGACCTGGGCATGCCGACCGGGCTCGCCTCGCTGGTCCTCCAGACCTCGGCGCCCTTCACGGTCATGCTCGGCGTGCTGTTCCTCCGCGAACGGATGACGACCGGACAGATCCTCGGCCTGGCGGTCGCGGTCCTCGGCATGGCGGTCATCGCGATCGACCGGATGCGCGGCAGCGACCTCGGCGTGGCCGCTCTGCTCCCGATCGGTCTCACCGTGCTCGGTGGTCTGAGCTGGGCAGCGGGCAACATCGGGGGCAGACTCGCCCGTCCCGACGACTCCTTGCGGATGACGTTGTGGATGGCCGTCGTCGCCACTCCGCCGCTGTATGCGGTGAGCTTGATCGTCGAGGGACCCTCCGCCGGCTTCGACGCGCTCGCCACGCTCGGTACCGAGAGTGGACTCCGTGCCCTGGGTGGCCTCGCCTACCTCGCGATCTTCGGCACCGTCATCGGTGCGGGTCTGTGGACCACGCTGCTGGGACGCAACGACGCAAGCCGGGTGTCGCCCATGTCGCTGCTCGTGCCCGTGGTTGGGATCTCGGCAGCATTCTTCGTTCTCGGCGAAGTCCCCAGCGTCGGGGAGATCGTCGGTGCGGTCATTGTCGTCGCGGGGTGCGCTGCCGGGGTGATGGCCCGGCCGCGAACCCGTAGGCGCCCGACCGTTCCAAGTGCCACCCCGGCGCCGGCCGATTCCGTGTCGGCGGTGACGGGCGCTCGGGAGGGCGCCGGAACACCGGTGCGCTCAGGCGGCTGAGCTGGACCCGGCCGGCGGAAGGGCCTCGCGCACCACCGCGCACAGACGGTCGACCGCGGCCCGGGCACCCGGACTGATCAAGGTCATGTTGACGAACCCGTGGATCATCGCGCCCTCTCGCCGGACCGTGACCGGCACGCCGGCCTCCTCGAGCCTGCGCGCGTACGCGAGGCCCTCGTCACGCAGCGGGTCGAAGCCGGCGACCATGACATGCGCGGGCGGGAGACCGCTGAGATCGTCGGCAAGCAGTGGCGAGCAGCGCGGGTCGCTCCGCTGCGCGGCGTCGGGCAGGTAGCGATCGGTGAACCAGCCGATGCCGTCGGCGGTGAGGAAGTACCCCGACGCGAACTCCCGGCGCGAGGGTGTGTCGGCGGCCTGGTCGGTCACCGGGTAGATGAGCAGCTGGAAAGCCGGGGTGACCGCTTCGCCACGGACCTCCCGGGCGACGACGGTCGCGAGATTTCCGCCCGCGCTGTCACCGGCGACGACGATCCGCGCCGGATCGAGACCCCACCGCGGCGCCACCTCGACAGCGAAGCGCCACGCCGCCACCGCGTCCTCGACGGCCGCGGGGAACGGGGCGTCGGGGGCCAACCGGTAGTCGACGGAGAGCACGTCGAGGCCGGTGCCATGTGCCAGACGCCGGACGAAGGTGTCGTGGCTGATCCGGCTGCCGGTGACGAAGCCGCCGCCGTGGAAGTAGACGAGCAGCCCGGCCGAGTCGGTGGTGGAGCGATACCGGGTGGCCGGGATCGGGCCGGCGGGTCCGTCGATGACGAGGTCCTCCTCCACCGCCATGGGCGGCAGCGCCTCGGCCATGGCGGCGCCGACCTCGTCGGTCTGCGCACGCGACTGCGCCACCTCGCCCTGGAAGGGATTCAGCCCGGGCACGTTGTCGTTGGCCCAGCCGATCGCGGCAAGCTCGGGGGCGACCCGCTCACCGTCGGAGTTGACCGGTGCCCGTCGCCCCAGAACGGCCAACGCTCCGGCCGGGATTCGTGCGACGGCGAGCAACAGTCCGCGTTGCACTCGGGCGGGCAGGGACAGGCGCAGATGGGTGTCGCGACTCACAGCCGCCGAGCCTACGCGGCGTCGGCGCACGGCACGACCACTCCCGTCGGATCGGCCTGTGACACACTCGTGCGCATGCCCGACCGACTCTCTTCCGCCGGTTCCGCAACCCGCACGAACACCCGTGTTCCCGCCCGTACCGCCGTCGCCCTGGGTGCTGCGGCCGCGGCCCGGTGGGCGTCGCGCACCGCGGGACGGGGCAAGGGGTCGATGATCGGCGGGCTGGTCGCCGCGAAGATCGACCCCCAGATCATGGGTCGGCTCGCCGCGGGCAAACGCACCGCGATCGTCACCGGCACCAACGGGAAGTCGACGACCACACGGATGACCGCGGCCGCGATGGCCGAACTCGGCGAGGTCGCCACCCAGGCCGACGGCGCCAACATGGACGCCGGCATCATCGCGACGCTGACCCTGAGCCGGACGGCGCCGTTCTGCTCGCTCGAGGTCGACGAACTGCACGTCCCGCACGTCAGCGACGCCGTCGACCCCGAGGTCCTCGTGATGCTCAACCTCTCCCGGGATCAGCTCGACCGAGTCGGGGAGATCAACATGATCGAGCGTCGGCTGCGTGAAGGCATCGCACGTCATCCCGAGACCACGGTGATCGCCAACTGCGACGACGTCCTGGTGACGTCGGCCGCCTTCGACGCCCCGGACGTGGTCTGGGTCGCCGCCGGCGCGAGCTGGGTCGGCGATTCCGTCAGCTGCCCCCGTACCGGCGAGCCCATCGTCCGTTCCGAGGAGGGGTGGCGGTCGACCGGCGACGACAACTTCCGCCGCCCCACCCCCGACTGGTGGTTCGACGACGAGAACATCTACGGCCCCGACGGTTTCAGCGCTCCCCTGGAGCTCGCGGTGCCGGGCAGGGCCAACCGCGGCAACGCGACCCAGGCGGTGGCCGCGGCCGTCGCGATGGGCGCCGACCCGCGCAACGCGGTGGCCGCCGTCGGCACCGTCGGCGAGGTCGCCGGCCGGTACGGCATCCACCAGGTCGGAAACCACTCCATCCGAACACTTCTCGCGAAGAACCCGGCCGGATGGCAGGAAGCGATGTCGATGATCGACCAGGACGCCGACGGGCTGGTGATCGCGGTCAACGGCCAGGTGCCCGACGGCGAGGACCTGTCCTGGTTGTGGGACGTGCGCTTCGAGGCATTCGAGACCATGCAGGTCGTCGCGGCCGGCGAGCGCGCCGCCGACCTGTCGGTCCGGCTGCTCTACGCGGGCGCCGAACACACCACCATCCCGGATCCCATGGCCGCCATCGCATCCTGCCCGCCGGGACGCGTCGAGGTCCTGGCGAACTACACGGCGTTCCGCGATCTCGGCACCGCCCTGGAACGCGCAGCACGATCACGGAAGGCGGAGCAGTGAGCGAATCGACCCTGCGGATCGGCCTCGTCCTGCCCGACGTCATGGGTACCTACGGGGACGGTGGGAACGCCCTCGTCCTGAAGCGCCGCGCACTGATGCGTGGCATCGACGCCGAGGTCATCCACATCACCCTCGACGATCCGGTCCCCGACTCGCTCGACGTCTACACCCTCGGTGGCGCCGAGGATTACGCGCAGCGGCTCGCCACCCGGCACCTGACGCGCTACCCGGGTCTGCAGCAGGCGGCGGCGGCCGGACGGCCGGTGCTGGCCATCTGCGCCGCCATCCAGGTGCTCGGCCACTGGTACGAGACATCGGCGGGCGAACGCGTCGACGGCATCTCCCTGTTCGATCTCACGACGGCGCCCCAGGCGGAGCGGAGTATCGGCGAATTGCTCGTCGATCCGACCCTCCCAGGACTGTCACAGTCCCTCACCGGTTTCGAGAACCACCGCGGCGGAACGACTCTCGGGTCCGACGCGGCCCCACTGGGTCGGGTACGGCACGGCGTGGGCAACGGCGTCGGCGACGGCACCGAGGGCGTCGTCCAGGGCAGCGTCATCGGCACCTACATGCACGGTCCGGCACTGGCCCGCAACCCCGAACTCGCCGATCACCTCCTGGCCACCGCGCTCGGCGTCGAATCCCTTGCCCCGCTTGACCTCCCCGAGGTAGACCGGCTCCGCCGGGAACGCCTCGCCGCGGGACGGCGTCGGTAACGTCGACGACGGCCTTCCGCTGACCGAGGGCTCCCTCAAGCACTCTCGATCCCCGCCGACCGCGCCGCCGCGGTGAGTACGTCGACGACCATCTCCACAGTGAGCCGTCCGGTGAAGGTGTTCTGCTGGCTCACGTGGTAGCAGCCGAAGACCTCGAGTTCGGCACCGTCGCGGACGAGGGTGGTGGAGACACCGTGACCGAACTTCGGCATCGGCTTCGGGACCGTCCAGCCGAGCCTCGCGAAGGTACGAAGCGTTGACTGCCAACCGAATCCACCGAGTGTCATCACGGAACGGACCGTCGGCGCGAGCAACTCGAGTTCGGCGTGCAGCCAGTACGAACAGGTGTCGCGCTCTTCGACCGTCGGCTTGTTCTGCGGTGGTGCACAGTGGACCGGTGCGGTGATCCGCGTGTCGAACAGCTCCAATCCGTCGCCGATCGCGACCGAGAGCGGCTGGCTCGCAAGGCCGGCGCGATACAGCGCCGAGAACAGGACATCGCCGCTGCGGTCACCCGTGAACATGCGCCCGGTCCGATTCCCGCCGTGCGCCGCGGGGGCGAGGCCGACGATCAGCAGTCGCGCATCCGCCGGACCGATACCGGCCACCGGCCTCCCCCAGTACTCCTCGTCGGCGTACGCGCGTCGCTTCTCCTGCGCGACCAACTCCCGCCATTCGACGAGGCGCGGGCATGCACGGCACTCGATCAGCTGCGCGTCGAGCTCCGCCAGATCACGGAAGCGTCGTCGGGTGGCCATCCCTCGACACTAACCGCGGCGTCCGCTCGGCATCCCGGTCGGCCGACGGGACCGTCAGTCCGAGACCCCTCAGTCCAAGCCGGCTCAGTCCAGTACGACGCACCGTTCTCGCGTGCGATCCACGCCGAACCAGCCGCGCTCGAACTCCTGCCACGCCTGAAGATGACCTCGCGCGTCCTCGCCGTCGCGGGCGACCGTCCGCTCGAGCCGTTCGCTCGGGGTCCCGCCGTCGAGCCACAGCGCGTGGGACAGGCGGCCGGCGATCCGGCGCCGCGCCGACGACACCCCTTCGATGATCAGGAGCGGCTGCCACTCGATCCACACGCGGGGCCCGGGGGCCGGGACGCCGTCCTGCCACACGCGGGGCCGGTACCGGTAGTCGCGTCGTCGGGTGAAGGGGTGCAGCACATCGGTTTCCAGCTCCGGCCACCACGCAACCGGATCGTCCCACGTCGCGAAGTCGTCGGTGCGGACCAGGGTCACCCCGACTCCCCGAGCGCGCAGGTCCGCGACCAGGAGATCGGCGATCGTCGACTTGCCCGCTCCGGACGGTCCGTCGATCGCGACGATCCCGGCGTCGAGGCGAGCGGCCAGTTCGGTCACACGGGCGCGGGTCTGCGGGCTCACCAGATCAGGGTGGGTCACCGACCGGCCGCCCCGGACGCGAACGCCGAGGGCAACCGGGTGAGCGGAGCCGTGATCGGGGCTTCGGGGACGCGCTGCACCGAGGTCCGGCCGGTGCGGAAGTACTCGACGATGGCGTCGTCGAGTGGCTTGTTGGCGCGACCGAGCTGCGCGTGGTCGCCACCACCGACGGTGATGAGGTGGCTGCGCATGAGTTCACGCATCTTCAGCGACCCGCGATACGGGGTCTGCGGGTCGCCGACGCTCTGGATCTGCAGGGGCGCCACCGCCAGCCCGCGGTTGCGGATCTCGACCGGCCGCGCAAGCGCCGGCGCTCCGGCACACGCGAGGCCGGACTCGTAGGCGAGACCAGGCGCTTCGAACGGATCCCCGGTCACGTAGTTCGCGACGAACGCCTGGAAGCCGAGCGACGGCTGCGCGGGGACCTGGTTCTCGTTGCACAGGACCGCGGCCTGCATGTCCTGCGAGACCTGGGCGGCCTCGAGCGCGGCGGGGCCCGGGGTGGGCAGCTTCCGGCCGGGGGTCGCGGTCATCAGCGCCACCGTCGGCCAGGAGTTGCGATCAGGAGCGAGCGCGCGGGTGAGCACCAGTAGCTGCGACGTCAGCTGTAGCGACCCGGGCCGGAGCAAGGTGAACACCAGGTTCTCGAACCTGGCACGCGCGTCGGCGGTCAGATCGGTTCCCGCGATGTACTGCTGCGCGACCGCCCGCAGGCCCGGCGGCACGTCCCCGACCTGCGCGGGAGGTGCCAGCAGCGATGGCGGCACACCGGCCTCGGCACTGACCCGGTCGCTCCACTTCCGGTACACGGCGAGTGGCGTCGTGCCGAGATGGTAGATCCGGTCGTGGCGCGCGATCCACGCCATCATCTCGTGCACCCGCGCCTTGTAGCCGGGTGTCTGCACGGAGAGAAGGCTGTTCCACACCACGCCCGGGTCGAAACCGGAGTCGAGGACCATCCGGTCGACGCGCTGCGGGAACAGTGTCGCGTACGTCGACATCAGCAGGGTGCCGTACGAGATGCCGTAGAGGCTGACCTTCGGTTCGCCGAGCAGCCGCCGGACGACCTCCATGTCACGGGCGGTGTTCTCGGTGGTGAGCGTCGCCCCGAGGCCCGGCGTACGCGCCTCGCAGCGATCGCGATTCAGCTTGCCCAGCGCCGTCATCAGTTCGGGCTCGTCGCCGGTGATCGGATCGCAGCGCAGCGGTGTGCCCGACACCAGACCACGCGGCTGCACGGCCACCAGATCCCATTCGTCGAGCATGGCCGCCGGCGGGCGCAGCTGACTGAACATCGCGATGCCGTCGCCGCCCGGGCCGCCCGGGTTGCCCATCACGACACCGCGACGCCGGGATTGGTCGCGCGCCTGCATACGGCTCACGCCGATCTCGATGGTCTCGCCGTTCGGCTCGGAGTGGTCGAGCGGAACTTCGACCGTCGCGCACCGGACCGTCGCCGGTACGCCGTGCACCGCGGGGCATGCCTGCCAATCGAGCGCCGGCGCAGCGGATGCTTCGGGCGGCTGCACGCCTTGTACGGCACCCACCAGGCCGCCCGCGACCACCACCGTCAGGCCTGCTGCAACACCCCGGACACGACGACGCCACCCAGTACGCGAGATCACCACATGACCCTAGCCGTCCGGTTTGCCGGGTACGACGGCCACCGACCTCACGCCAGGATGCGACGACCCGACAGTGCACGACCCAAGGTGAGTTCGTCGGCGAACTCGAGGTCGCCGCCCATCGGCAGCCCCGACGCGAGCCGGGTGACCGACAGGCCGGGAAAGTCCTTCAGCATGCGCTGGAGGTAGGTCGCGGTCGCCTCGCCCTCGGTGTTCGGGTCGGTCGCGACAATCACCTCGGAGACGTCGACGCCGTCTTCCTGATTGGCCAGCCGACGCAGCAGTTCACGGATACGCAACTGATCCGGGCCTATCCCGGACAACGGGTCGAGAGCACCACCGAGTACGTGGTAGCGCCCGGTGAACTCCTTGGTCCGTTCGATCGCGTGCACGTCTTTCGGCTCCTCGACGACACAGATCTTGCTGGCGTCGCGGCGGGCGTCGGAACAGATCCGGCACAGGCGATTGGCCGAGACGTTCCCGCACTCCGCGCAGAAGACGACGTCGTCGCGGACCCGTCCCAGCGCGGCGACAAGTCGATCGATGTCGGACTTCTCCCCGGCCAGCAGGTGGAACGCGATGCGCTGGGCGCCCTTCGGACCGAGGCCCGGCTGTTTGGCCAGCTCGTCGATCAGGTCCTGGATCGGTCCCTCATACATGCTGATCTGCGTCCACGGTGTCCGGGATTCCTACTCGTCGTTCGGCGTCGTACGCGGGTGGGCGTACTCAGCCGCCCAATCCGGGGAGGCCGCCGCCGAGACCCCCGGCGAGCGGGCCCATCTTCTCACTGGCCAGCTGCTCGCGCTTCTCCGACAGGTCGGCCAACGCACCGAGCAACAGGTCCTGCAGGGTCTCCACGTCGTCGGGATCAACGACCTTCGCATCGATCGACACGGCGGTCACCTCACCGGTGCCGTTGCCGGTCACGGTCACGAGCCCGTTGCCCGCACTGCCGACCACCTCCGCCGCCGCGATCTCGTTCTGCGCCGACAGGAGCTTCTCCTGCATCTGCTGCGCCTGGGCCAGCAGTCCGGCCATCGGGTTCTCCCCGCCCTGACCGCCGCCGAACAACGCGCTGGGATCGAATGGTTGCGTCACCCGGCCCAGGGTAGTCGCAGCGTCAGCGCAGCAACCGATCGACATGCGCGGCGATGTCGTCGACGGTCGACTCCTCGACGGCGGCCACCTCGAAGGACAGGACCTCGTCGCCGAACAGCCGACCGGCGCGCGCGGTGAGCGCGAACTCGAATCGGTCGTCGATGCGACGCCACTGCGTGATCCCGCCGTAGACAGGCGCACTGGCTCCCGTGGTGACGCAGTATTCGTCGGCGCGCGGCCCGCCGACCAGATCGCGCTGGATCTGGAAACAGGCCAGCGACTCGTCGTCGATGAAGACCACGGCCTCGCAGCCCAGGTCGGGATGCCGTTCGTAGGACGCGCGGATGGTCATGGCGCCAGGGTAGATCGTGGCCCTATCCCGACCACCGGGCGTCGGCTCTCGAACCGGCGCTCCTCGCCGGTCAGCGGGTCGGTGAACTCCAGCGCCCGGGCGACCAGGCGTAGCGGCCGGGTGAAGTCCCCGTGATCGGGAAGCGCGGCGAGTCCCGGCCGCACGTCGGGGTAGAGCGGGTCGTCGACGATGGGCACCCCGAGCGACGCCATGTGCAACCGGAGCTGATGGGTGCGGCCGGTGTGCGGCACCATTCGGTAGACGCCGAGGCCGCCGACGACCTCGGTCAGGGTGATGTCGCTGATGGCGTTGACCGGCCCGTCCACCACGAGGGCGCGCAGGTCGCCCGCGGTCTTCTCGATCCGGTCCCGCACGGTCACGGTCGACGCCAGCGCCTCGTCGGCCGGCGCGAGCGCGAGGTACTCCTTGCGGGCGGTCCGGGACGCGAACAGGTCCTGATAGGCCGCGCGCACCTCGGGCCGCAGAGTGAACAGCAGCACCCCGGCGGTGAGGCGGTCCAGGCGGTGCGCCGGCGAGACGGTGTCGGAGCCCAGTTCTCGACGCAGCCGCACCAGCGCGGTCTCGGTCACGTGACGGCCCCGCGGCATCGTGGCGAGGAAGTGCGGCTTGTCCACCACGACGATGTTCTCGTCGTGGTGGATCACCGGCAGGTCGAACGGGACCGCGATCTCGTCGTCGAGGTCGCGGTAGAGGTACAGCGAGACATTGCGGCTCGACGGCGCGGCCAGATCCGCGGGTCGGCCGTCGGCATCGACGATCTCGCCCGCGGCGGCGCGTCGACCCAGATCGTCGGCGGTCAGCCCCGCCAGCACGGGCGCGGCCAGCAGCGCCTGACCGACGGTCAGCTCCGGCCCCGAACGCAACACCACGCGCGTGGCGTCGACGCCGTCGCGCATGGGCAAGGGCGACGGCCTTGCCCGGCCACGGCGGCGCCGGACGGGATCGGTCGATCCCGCGCCGGTCATCGCACGCTGTCGGGTGAGCAGGTCATCGAGCGCCGCGGTCGGAGATGCCGAGCCGTCAGCTCTCGAGGCGCTTCTTCAGGTTGCCGAGGACCTCGGCCTGAATCCGGTTGAGACCCTTCGGCGCAAATGTCTTCTCGAAGAACCCACCGATGCCGCCGGCCCCTTGCCACGTGGTGGTGGTCGTGACGCGCGAACCGCTGCCCGATGCCGCGACGGAGTAGGTGGTCACCATCGTCGAGTTGGCGTCGCGCTCGGTGACGGTGTCCGGGGTGACGCTGACGGTCGCCTGCACGTCGCGCTGCCGCTTCGACGTGGCCTGCAGAATCCAGTGCACGACGGTGCCGTCGCCCTTGCCGCCGCTGATCACCTTGTAGTCGCGGTACTGCTCCGGGAGGATGGCCGGCCGCACGACCTCATAGTCGGCGAGAGCTCCGACCACGGCGTCCGGGGCGGCGGCGATGTCGAGCGACTGCGATGCGGAAACCTGACCCACGATTGGACACTCCTCAGTTACGAAACGATTGGCGGGCGAACTGATCAAGTCCTAGGCTAACCGGGTGACCAACGGGCTCGAGATGGGGGGAGCGGCATTCGACCAGGGGGTTGCCGACCTTCTGGCCAGCTATCGTGCCATCCCGCCGCAGGCAACCGTGCGTCTTGCGAAGAAGACGTCCAACCTCTTTCGTAAGCGCGCCGCCAATCCGCATCCGGGACTGGACGTCTCCGGGCTCGACCGGGTCATCTCGGTGAATCCCGAAGCGCGGACCGCCGACGTCGCCGGCATGTGCACCTACGAGAACCTCGTCGCGGCCACTCTGCCGTACGGCCTCGCACCGCTGGTAGTCCCACAGCTCAAGACGATCACCCTCGGCGGCGCGGTCACCGGACTCGGCATCGAGAGCACGTCCTTCCGCTCCGGACTGCCCCATGAGTCGGTTCTCGAGATCGACATCCTCACCGGCGACGGCGAGATCCTGACCGCGACGCCCACCAACGAACATGCCGACCTCTTCTTCGGTTTCCCGAATTCCTATGGCACGCTCGGCTATTCGGTGCGGTTACGCATCGAGCTGGAGCCGGTGAAGCCGTATGTGGCACTGCGCCATCTTCGGTTCACGAGCATCGTCGACCTCCAGTCGGCGATGGACACGATCGTCACCACGAAGTCGCACGACGGCGAACCGGTCGACTACCTCGACGGAGTCGTGTTCTCCGCCAACGAGTCCTATCTGACGCTCGGCCGCCAGACCGGCGAGGACGGACCGGTCAGCGATTACACCGGGATGGACATCTTCTATCGATCCATCCAACAGAAGACGACCGATAGGTTGACGATCCACGACTACCTCTGGCGCTGGGACACCGACTGGTTCTGGTGCTCACGCGCCTTCGGCGCACAGAATCCGCGAATCCGGCGCTGGTGGCCGAAGCGGTACCTCCGCAGCAGTTTCTACTGGAAGCTGATCGGTCTCGACCAGCGATTCGACATCGGCGACCGGTTGAACGCCCGCAAGGGACTACCGGCGGGTGAACGCGTCGTGCAGGACATCGAGGTTCCCATCGACCGGACCGCCGACTACGTCGAGTGGTTCCTCTCCGAGATTCCCATCGAACCGATCTGGCTGTGCCCCCTCCGGCTTCGCGAGCCCGCCCTCCCCGGCGCCGATCCGGTACGCCCCTGGCCGCTGTATCCCCTTGCCCCGCAACGCACGTACGTCAATGTAGGCTTCTGGTCCGCCGTGCCGGTCACCCCGGGCGATCCCGGGCACACCAACAAGACCATCGAACGCAAGGTCGCCGAACTCGACGGCCACAAGTCGCTGTATTCAGAGAGTTTCTACACGCCGGAGGAGTTCGACGAACTCTACGGCGGAGAGAGTTATCGGCTCCTCAAGAAGCGGTACGACCCGCGGGGTCGTCTGCTGGACCTCTACTCGAAAGCGGTGAAACGCCAATGACCACGTTCAAGGAGAGTTCGGCGTCGAGTGTGGACTCGCACGCCGGCAAGATGACCCTCGCCGAGATCTTCGAAACACTCCTCGGCGGAAACCTGTCGATCCGGATCACCGCCTACGACGGCAGCAGCGCCGGACCCGTCGACGCCCAGTACGGCCTCGACCTGAAGACCCCGCGCGGAACAACGTATCTGGTGACCGCACCCGGCGATCTCGGACTCGCGCGCGCCTACATCGCAGGCGATCTCGAACTCATCGGCGCGCACCCCGGTGATCCGTACCCCGCGCTGAAGGCACTGGCCAGCAACCTGCAGTTCCACCGCCCCTCCCCCCTGTCGCTCGCCCACATCGCGCGGTCGCTGGGCATCGATCACTTCAAGCCGATCGCACCGCCGCCGCAGGAGGCCTTGCCGCGCTGGCGTCGATTTGCGGAAGGACTGCGGCACAGCAAGTCTCGTGATGCCGAGGTCATCCACTACCACTACGACGTCTCGAACACGTTCTACGAGTGGGTGCTCGGACCTTCGATGACGTACACCTGCGCCGTCTACCCGGAACGCGACGCATCGCTGGAAGCCGCACAGGAGAACAAGTACCGCCTCATCTTCGAGAAGCTCCGCCTCAAGCCCGGCGACCGCCTCCTCGACATCGGTTGCGGCTGGGGCGGAATGGTCCGCTATGCCGCGCGTCGGGGTGTCCACGCGATCGGGGCGACGCTGTCCGCCGAGCAGGCACAGTGGGCCCAGAAAGCGATCGCCGACGAAGGGCTCGGCGAGTTCGCCGAGGTCCGGCACAGCGACTACCGCGACGTCACCGAAAGCGGCTTCGACGCCGTGTCGTCCATCGGGCTCACCGAGCACATCGGTGTCCACAACTACCCGTCCTACTTCGGGTTCATGCGCGACAAGCTCCGTCCCGGCGGCATGCTGCTGAACCACTGCATCACGCGCCCCGACAACGCGAGCCGCAGCAAGGCGGGATCGTTCATCGACCGCTACGTCTTCCCCGACGGCGAGCTCACCGGCTCCGGCAAGATCATCTCCAAGCTGCAGGACATCGGCGGCATGGAGGTCATCCACGAGGAGAACTTCCGCGAGCACTACGCGATGACGCTCCGCGACTGGAACATCAACCTCGTCGAGCACTGGGACGAAGCGGTGGCCGAGGTCGGCGAGGGCACCGCGCGGCTGTGGGGCCTCTACATGGCCGGTTGCCGAATCGGGTTCGACCGCAACATCATCCAGCTCCACCACGTGCTCGCCACCAAACTCGACGAGGACGGCGGCCATCAGGTGCCACTCCGGCCGTGGTGGGACGCCTGAGCCCGACCCGCCTCTGAAAACCGCCCTCAGAAATCGGACACGCGGCATATCGTCGTCGAACCTGTTGCGCGGGGCAGTTTTCAGACAAAGCTTCCCGAGCGCACCCGGTCACTCGAGCGGCCGTGCCCCCAGCTCCGATTTGAGCAGTTCCAGCGCCACCTGGTCGGGGTCGAGCCGCTGCTCGGGGCTGCCGGTGCGTGCATCGGCCACCATCTCCGCGCGTTCGTCGTGCGGGATGTCCTCGTCGGCACGTGGCGGCTCGGGCTCCTCCGGTTCGGCGACCGGCTCCGGTGCGGGCACCGGCGTCGCCGACTGGTCACGCGCGCGGCTCGGACGTGAGTACGACTGCCGCGCCTTGGCCGCTTGCTTCGACGGCGGTGCGGTCGACGTGGCGGAGGGTGCGGCGGCGCCCGGCGCCTGGTGCACGGTACGCACGTCGAGTTCGGTGCCGAAGACCTCGGTGAGCGCCTCGCGGATGATCGTCACGGCGTGCGGCGCGGACAACCGCCCGACCAGCACCTCGACCGGATGCGAGAGCACGACGGTCGTGCCGTCGACGTCGGCGATGACCGCCGCCGACAGCATCGGCTCGAGACTCTTCGACCGTTCCCGCACCGCGGCCCGGATGTCCTGATACCGCTTGCGAACCGAGTCGGCGTCGAGCCCGACGGGCGCCTCGGGCTCGGGCTCCGGTTCGGGTACCGGCTCGGGCTCGGGCCGACGGGCTCGGACCGGCATCGCGTCGGGTGGCGGGACGTCGTCCTCGTCGACGGGCTCATCGGGCAGCGGGATGTCGTCGTACGGCGCGTTCGACGCCGGTTCGGCAATCGGTTCCGGTTCGGGCGAGGACGCGTCCCGATGGCGCGACGGCGGTTCGGGTGCGGACGGGGTCCGGTCGGACCGTGCCGGCGGCTGAGTCGGCGTCGGCGGGGCGGGCACCTCGATCAGGGACGCCGTCTCGTCGTCCGATGAGGCGTCAGCGACCGGCGCCGGGTCCGTCGCCGGTTCGACCGCTGCCGCCTCGGCATTCGGTTGGTCGGCGATCAGTTCGTCGAACATCGACTCGTCGTCGGCGGGCTCCTCCGCGGGCAGCACGGCCCCGGCCTCGGCCTCGACCTCCGAACCCGTTGCGACACCGGTCGAGTCAGGATGAACTGCCTCGGGCGCTGCTCCTGCCGCGACCGCCTCGGCAATGACGGGTTCCGGCGCAGGAGTCTCCACCACCATCTCCGGCGCAACCGGCTCAGACACCACCGGTTCCGGGACCACCGGTTTCGGCACCCGGCCGGTGTCGGGTTGCGCGGCATCGGCCTCGACGGCTTCCGCGGCCGCGCGCTCGGATGCCTCGGCAGCCTTGGCCTCTTCCATCGCCTTGCGCTGCGAGGGTCGAACGAACTTCGGTTCCGGTTCCGGCTCAGCCGGTTTCGCGGGTACCGGGATCGACGTCGTGCCGATCCCCGACTCGAGTCGTTCGAGTCGCTGCAACAGAGCTGCGTCGTCGTCGGAGACCGCGGGCAGCAGCATCCGCGCGCACATCACCTCGAGCAGGAGTCGCGGCGACGTCGTGCCGCGCATCTCCCCGAGCGCGTTGTGCACGATCTCGGCGAACCTGGTCAGCGACGCGGGCCCAAGGGTCTCGATCTGGGCGCGCATGCGGGCGAGCTGGTCACCCGGCGCCTCGACGAGTCCGCGGTCCGCGGCGTCCGGAACAGCCTGCAGCAGAATCAGATCGCGCAGACGTTCCAGCAGGTCGACGGCGAACCGTCGAGGATCGTGCCCGGCGTCGACCACCTTCTCCACCGTGCCGAACAATGCCGAACCGTCGGCGTCGGCGAGAGCGTCGACCGCGGTGTCGATCAGCGCCACGTCGGTGACACCGAGCAGCGCGAGTGCGCGTTCGTAGGCGACACCCTGGTCGTCGGCGCCGGCCAGCAGCTGATCGAGGATCGACAGCGAGTCACGAGGCGAACCGCCACCCGCCCGGATGACGAGCGGGTACACCTCGGACGCGACGGTCACGCCCTCGCGCTCACAGATCGTCTCCAGGAGACCGCGCATGACCGGCGGCGCGAGCAGCCGGAACGGGTAGTGGTGGGTGCGCGACCGGATGGTCGGCAGCACCTTCTCGGGTTCGGTGGTCGCGAACACGAAGATCAGATGCTCCGGCGGCTCCTCGACGATCTTGAGGAGCGCGTTGAATCCCGCGTTCGTCACCATGTGCGCCTCGTCGACGATGAACACGCGGTAGCGCGACTCGGCGGGCGCATAGAAGGCGCGGTCACGCAGCTCGCGGGTGTCGTCGACACCGCCGTGACTGGCGGCATCGAGCTCGATGACGTCGAGGTTGCCCGGACCCCCCGGCGCGAGCGCCACACAGGAGACACACGTTCCGCACGGTGTGGAGGTGGGGCCCTGCACACAGTTCAGCGAACGAGCCAGGATCCGCGCCGACGACGTCTTGCCACAACCGCGGGGACCGGAGAAGAGATACGCGTGATTGATGCGACCGGAATCCAGGGCACGGCTCAACGGATCGGTGACGTGCTCCTGCCCCACGACGTCGGCGAAGGTAGCCGGGCGATAGGTGCGATACAGAGCCACGCGTCGAGACTACCGGCGACCCGTGACAGTCGATGAGTGTGCCTCACACTGGTGCAGCGGGCCCCTGATCGGGTGTCTCGGTGACGGGTTCGCCATCGGTTCCGACCAGGTCATCGGCCATCCCGCGGGTGTCTTCCGAAGGACGCAAAGTGTGCCCGGACGTGCCTCGCGAGTCGCGCGGCCCGGACTCCTCGCCACCCGTGTCCGGCCGTCGTGTGCCCTCACTGCCGGTGCCGCCCGCATCGCCGGTCGGCAGCCCGCCCTCGGCGATCACCGCAGCCGCGACGCCGGGCGGGATGATCGGGTCGGCGGGCGTCGGCGTGGAGTAGCCACGGCTGCCGACCATCCGCAGGCCGACGACCGTCGCGACGAGCACGCCGAGGTAGGCCCACAGATAGGGGCTGACCGTGAACCAGTTGAGCCACGTGATGCGGGTCTTGACGTACAGCCCCGTGTAATAGCCGTCCGGGATCAGCGCCGGTACATGCGTCGGCCACGAGAACGCGAGTAGCACCAGTGCCGCCACGCCCACGCCGGCCCACACCCGCGGTGCCCGCGGCTGCCGGGCGTCGAGAACGAGGTGGATTCCGATGACCAGGATCGGGATGAACCACACCCAGTGGTGGCCCCACGACATCGGCGACACCACGCAGGCGGTCATCCCGACGATGCTGACGGCAAGGAGTTCCTGACCTTTGCGATGGGCGTACGTCGCCACCGCGAAGCCGACCGCCAGCACTGCCAGCACCAGGGCGAGCCAGAGCAGCGTCGGCGGATTGTCGGTGTCGAGGTGGTTGGCCAGCATGCCGCGCAGGGACTGGTTACCGCGCAACTGAGCGGAACCGACCCGGTCGGACTCGAACAGTTTGCCCGTCCAGTACGACCACGAGTCCCCGGGCAAGGCGGCGAACCCGATGAGCATGGTGGTGGCGAAGCCGCCCACCACCCCGGCGAGGGCGCGCCAGTTCCGTTGCACGAGGAAGTAACCGGCGAAGATGAGGGGCGTCAGCTTGATCCCCGCGGCGACTCCGGTCCAGAACCCCTTGAGGCGTCCACCGTCCGGGCGCGCCAGATCGGCCACGATCACGAGCATCAGGAACACATTGATCTGCCCGTACCAGATCGTCGTACGAACCGGCTCGAACAACATCGCCACCGCCACCAGCGACGCCGCGATCACGCGCAACGGCCAGGTCACCGGCCGGCCGAGGCTGCGGAAGCTCAGCATGATCACCAGATAGAGCGCCACGACGATGCCCGCCGACCACAACATGCGGGCGACGTCGAAGGACATCCAGGCCAGCGGACTGAACAGCAAGGCGGAGAACGGCGAGTAGGTGTAGTCCAGGTCGCCGATCATCTTGACGTCGTAGAGACTGACGCCGTTGGCGACCGCCCGGGCACCCGCCTGATACACCGAGAGATCGATCTGGTTGTGCAGCAAACCCCAGAATTGGGCGCCCAGGGGTACGACGACATCCTGGAGTGCCAGTGCGATGACCCCCACGACGGCGAAACCGGTTGCGAGAAGAACCGGCCTGGGCAGATTCACGATTTGAAAGCCTGTCACAAAGTGGCGCGCACGCCAGCGCACTCGCCGGAGAATGAGAGCAATCTAACGCCGGGATCGGCGTGTCGGGTCAGCTGGAGCGGGCGAGCAGGGTCTCCGCCGCGGCCAGCAGCACGCACGTGGACACCCCGTCCATCGCAGCCCGCAGGTCGTCGGTGTTCGGGAACGTCGGTGCGAGTCGGATGTTCTGATCGTGCGGATCGGTCTTGTACGGGAACGCCGATCCGGCGGCGGTGAGCGCGATACCGGCTTCTTTGGCCAGCTCGATGGTGCGTCGGGCCGCGCCGTCGACGACGTCGAGGCTGATGAAGTAGCCGCCCTCCGGCTCCGACCACGACGCCACCTTCGACTCCGTGAGCCGGTCCTCGAGGATGTCGAGCACGAGCTTGAACTTCGGGGCGAGGATCTCCCGGTGGCGGGCCATGTGCGCCCGCACACCGTCGGCGTCGCCGAAGAACTTGAGGTGACGCAGTTGATTGACCTTGTCGGGTCCGATGGTCTTCAGCGACAGGTACTTGCTGAACCAGGCCAGGTTCTCCGGCGACGACCCGAAGAACGAGACGCCGGCGCCGGCGAAGGTGATCTTCGACGTCGAGCCGAGGACGTACACGCGGTTCGGGTGCCCGGCCTGCGCCGCCATCTCCAGGATCGGCAGCGGCGTCGGCGGGGTCTCCACCAGCGTGTGGACGACGTAGGCGTTGTCCCAGTAGATCCGGAAGTCCGGCGCCGCGGACATCTCGAGCAACCCGCGGGTGACCTCCTCGGAGAAGGTGACGCCGGTCGGGTTCGAGTAGGTGGGCACCGCCCACATGCCCTTGATGCTCGGGTCGGCGGCGACGAGTTCGGCGCACACCCGCACGTCGGGACCGTCGGGCAGCATCGGCACCGGGATCATCTCGATGCCGAAGCTCTCGGTGATCGCGAAGTGGCGGTCATAACCGGGCGACGGGCACAGGAACTTGATCGTCTGACGTCCCCACGGCTCGTCGGAGTCGGCGGTGCCGTGCAACAGCCCGAAGACCGTGAGGTCGTGCATGATCTCGAGGCTCGAGTTGCCGAGCGCGAGCAGGTTGTCGGGGTCGACGGCGAGGAGTTCCCCGAAGATGCCGCGCAACTCGGGCAGTCCGTTGAGTCCGCCGTAGTTGCGGGTGTCGGTGCCCGCGCCGTCTCGGAACTCGTCACCGGGCAGCGACAGGAGACCGTTCGAGAGATCGAGTTGCTCGGGGGCCGGCTTGCCGCGGGTGAGGTCGAGCTTGAGACCCAGCGCGCGCAGCGCCTCGTATTGCTTGGTCAGTTCCGTCTGGGTGTTCCGGAGTTGGTCGGCACTCATCGAGTGAAAATTCAACGTTGGCCCTCTCGCGGCTCGACGCCGGTGCGGGTGGCCGACGCCCCTGACCTGAAACTTCGTATCGGGAAAATAGGGGACCCCGCGCACCCGAGAGAGCCCGTTGACCCTTGCTGCCTTCCGGCCCTGGGGGAGTTCACAGGATGCACGCCGCGCGGGATCCGTCGTCCAGTGTAGCGAGGGGTTCCGGCGGCCGGAGCCGGGGTCCTCGAACCGGTCCGCGCGGCTCGATCGCACTCGGCCCGCACGCTCGGGGATACGACGAAGGTCCGCGGTGTCACCCGGAAAGACGGGTGTCACAGCGGACCTTCGGTGGCGGAGGATAGGGGATTCGAACCCCTGAGGGCTGTTAACCCAACCCGCGTTCCAGGCGAGCGCCATAGGCCACTAGGCGAATCCTCCAACGTCGAGATGATAGCCGCCGACGGCGCACTCACCCAAACCGTCCGGCCGTCGAGTGTGACCGCTAGGGTCGACGACATGGCCGATTCCTCCCCTGTCGTTGTCGTCGGAGCCACCGGAGGGCAGGGCGGCGCCGTGCTCGACGCGCTGCTCGAGGCCGGTTTCCCGGTCCGCGCCGTTGTGCGGGACGCGGTGTCGAGCAAGGCGGCACGCCTGGCCGACCGAGGCGTCGAACTCGCCGTCGGGGACATCGTGAGCGGGTCGGGTCTCACCGAGGCATTCACCGGGTCCGCGGGCGTGTTCGCGCTCACCACCCCGTTCGAATCCGGCGTCGAGGCCGAGATCGGTCAGGGTCGTGCGCTGATCGAAGCCGCCACGTCCGCATCGATCCCCTACCTCGTGTTCTCCTCGGTGGCCTCGGCCGATCGCCAGACCGGCGTGCCGCATTTCGATTCCAAGTTCGAGGTCGAACAGATGCTGGCGGCCACCGAGATCCCGCACACGATCGTCGGCCCGGCCTACTTCTTCGACAACCTACTCGGCGGAGCCGACGCCCTCGCGGCGGGCGTGATGCCGATCGCGATGCCCGCGGACAAGCCGCTGCAACAACTCTCGCGGCGCGACCTCGGCCGACTCGTCGCCACCCTGTTCGCCGCCCCCGACGTCCACGTCGGCCAACGCATCGACCTCGCGTCCGATCAGCCGACGCCCGAGGAGATGGCGCGCATCATCGGCGACGTTCTCGGCACCACGGTCACGGCGGAGTCCTACGATCCCGAACGTATCGAGTCCGAGGACATGCGGGCGATGTTCACGTTCCTCGGCGACCGCGGGTACGAGGTCGACATCCCGATGCTGCACCGCCGGTTCCCCGATGTCGGCTGGCAGAGCTTCGCGACCTGGGCCGCGGAGGCGTTGCGCCGCTGATCCCTACGGAATCCGACCCTCAGCCGTCGGAGCGTCGGTTGCCCTGCTCGTCCCAGTGCTCGGCGACCTTCTTGCTCGGCTGTACGCGCGGCGGCTCGCCCGGCATCTTGGGATAGCTGGGCGGATAAGGCATGTCGCCCAGGCCGTTTGCGTCGTCGGCCTGGACCATCTCCAGCAGCTTCTCGACGCCGCGCCGGTGGTCGGCGATGTCGGCCCATGGGTCGCCGCGATCTTCCAGGAGCTTCGGGACGGTCGCGATGGTGCAGTCGTCCGGATCGACGTCGGCGAGTTCGTCCCACGTCACCGGCGTCGACACCCGGGCGCGGGCGCTGCGTCGAACGGAGTACGGGGACGCCATGGTGCGGTCGCGGGCGTTCTGGTTGTAGTCGATGAAGATCCGCTCTCCGCGTTCCTCTTTCCACCACGATGTGGTGACCGCGTCCGGGTCGCGGCGTTCGAGTTCCCGGGCGATCGCGATGACGCAGCGTCGGGTCGCGATGAAGTCCCACAGCGGTTCGATGGGCACGTACACGTGTACTCCCCGACCGCCCGAGGTCTTCACGAAACCGACGAAGCCCAGTTCGTCGAGCAGCGGCTTGAGCCCCTCGATCGCCACGCGCCGCACATCCTCGAAGGTCGTGCCGGGTTGCGGATCGAGGTCGATGCGAAGCTGATCGGGATGGTCGTTGTCGGGATGCAGGGTCGGCCAGGTGTGGAAGGTGACGGTCCCCAGGTTCGCGCCCCACACGAGATCCGCGGGCACCGTGGGTCGGATCGCGTCGCCGGTTCGCTTGGAGGGGAACACGATCGGGGTGGACTGCACATGCTCCGGCCGCTTCTTCGCGATGTGCTTCTGGTAGATCTCCTCGCCCTCGACGCCGTCGGGGAAGCGCTGCAGAAAGGTCGGGCGGTCGCGGGTGGCGCGCATCAGCGGTCCGTCGCCGCTGTCGTCGGCCCGGCCACCCGTGTCGCCGAGTGCGACGGTGCGGTAGTACCCGACGAGATCGCGCTTGCGGCCGCCGTTCTCGCCGAGTTCGGGGAAGTAGATCTTGTCCGGGTTGCTCATCCGGACAGCGACCCCGTCGACGTCGAGTTCCTCGGCGGGCGAGCGAGATGCCATCGTCATTCTCCTTCGAGGACGTCGTGCAGGTCGTAGGTCAGCGGGACGTCGAGCTGGTCGTAGCCGCAGCTCTCCGGTTCTCGATCGGGCCGCCAGCGAAGGAATTTCACCGTGTGCCGGAAGCGATGGTTCTCCATCTGGTCATAGGCGAACTCCGCGACCAGCTCCGGACGGATCGGGATCCACTCCCCCGACTTCTCCGAACGCCACCGCGTCGGCTCGCCCGGCGACGCCTTCTCCGGGTCCAGCCGCATCGGTTCGAACATCTGCTGCAACTCGATCCGTTTGGCGTCGGAGAAGGCTCCGGCCCCGCCGACCATCCGCAGTTCGCCGTCGTCGCCGTACAGTCCGAGCAGCATCGACCCGATCCCGGTGCCCGACTTGTGGATTCGATACCCGAAGATCACACAGTCCGCGGTCCGTTTGTGTTTGATCTTCAGCATCTCCCGCTTGTTCTCGATGTACACGCCGTCGAGTCGCTTGGCGACGACACCGTCGAGCCCGGCACCTTCGAAGGCGGAGAACCAGTCCTCGGCGACCGCGGGGTCGCTCGTCACCCGGCTGACATGCACGCGACGGTCCCGCCCACCCGGACCGACGGCCCGCAACAGCGCTTCCCGGCGCACCTCGAAGGGTTCGCCCATCACGCTCGTCGACTCCAGCGCCAGCGCGTCGAATCCGATGAAGATCGCCGGCGTCTTCTCCGCGAGCATGGTGACGCGCGATTCCGCCGGATGGATGCGCTGCGCGAGCGAATCCCAGTCGAGCCGATGCGTGTCGCCGATCAGTGCCGGCACCCCGATCTCACCGTCGAGGACCACCTTGTCGGGCAGTTCGTCCTTCACCGCCGCGACGATCTCGGGGAAGTACCGGGCCAGGTCCTTGCCGCCTCGCGATCCGATCGTCACCTCGTCGCCGTCGCGGAAGACCAACGCGCGAAAACCATCCCACTTGGGTTCATACGACCACGCCACCGAACCGTCGGGCTGCGGCGGCACGCTGGTCACCGCCTTGGCCAGCATCGGCGCAACAGGCGGCATGACCGGGAGATCCATGAAACTCATCGTTCCTCACTCGTCGACGGGACCGCAACGCCTACACGCCGCCGCATACCCGGCGTGTCGTCGTCCGGGCCGTTACAGGCAGACCGGCCGCAGCGCGGATTCTCATCGCCGACCGGTAATCTCGACGCGGTGTCGACGCAGCGAGCGGGCCGGTACGCGCCCTCCCCCTCCGGGGACCTCCACGTCGGCAATCTGCGGACCGCCGTGCTCGCCTGGCTCTTCGCGCGAACCACCGGCCGGCAATTCCTGATCCGGATGGAGGATCTCGACCGAGCCGTCGAGGGTGCGGATTCCCGGCAGTTGTCCGATCTCGCGGCCCTGGGCCTCGACTGGGACCCGCCCGTCGTCCACCAGACCGACCGGCTCGAGGCATACCGTGCCGTCCTCGACGACCTGCGCGACGCCGGCCGCACCTTCGAGTGTTTCTGCACCCGCCGAGAGATCCTCGACGCGCCGTCCGCACCCCATGCGCCGCAGGGCGCCTACCCGGGCACGTGCCGCGACCTCACCGCCGCCGAACGCGACGAACGCCGTGCCACCCGGCCACCCGCGATCCGGCTGCGGGCCGACGTCCGGGAGTACGGCGTCGATGACCTGCTGCACGGTCCCTACATGGGCGCGGTCGACGACTTCGTGCTGCTGCGCAACGACGGCACCCCGGCCTACAACCTGGCCGTCGTCGTCGACGATGCCGCGCAGGGCGTCGACCAGGTCGTCCGCGGGGACGATCTGTTGTCGTCGGCGCCCCGGCAGGCCTACCTGGCGGCGCTGCTCGGGAAGGCCCCACCGACGTACGCGCACGTCCCGATGGTGCTCAACGCCAACGGAATCCGGCTCAGCAAGCGGGACGGGGCGGTGACCCTGGCCGACCTCGCCGCCGCAGGGGTGGCGACGTCGACCGTGTTGTCCCGCATCGCCCATTCACTGGGGCTCGGCGGCCGGGACGAGCCCGTGCGCGCAGAGCAACTGGCGAACCGGTTCGACCCCGCCGCGCTGCCGGCCGAACCGTGGTTCCTGACGGCCGACGAGTGGACCTAGCGGCCCACCCTGCGCCCCGACCGCCTCCTACGCCGTGGTCGCCAGCAACCGCTGGAGCACGTCGTTGATGGTGATGAGTCCGACCGCGCGGCCCCCATCGGTGACGAGCGCGAGGTGGGCGCGCTGTTCCCGCATGGCGGTGAGCGTCTCGTACACCGGCTGCGCCGACTCGACGCTCAGGACCGGGCGCATGAGATCGGCCGCCGTGGTGCCGGGCGACGCGGCCAGGCTGTCGCGCACATGCACGACACCGCGGACCGGCGCCCCGGACGCATCGTCGCGCACCAGCAGCCGCAGGTGGCCCGAGGTCCGGCCGGCCGTCTGGATCTCATCGGCGTCCGCGGCCGGACCGACCACGGCCAGATGGTCGTTGGGGGTCACGACGTCGCCGACGGTCAACGACTCCAGTTCCAGGGCACTCGTCAGGTGGGCGTGGTACCGCTCGTCGAGTGTGCCCACGGTGGCCGAGTGCTCCACCAGGTGGCGGAGGGCGTCGCTGTCCTGCCCGGTCGCGACCTGGTCCACCGGCTCGACGCCGACGCGCTTGAGGCACCAGTTGGCGAGGTGGTTGAGCTGGACGATGAACGGACGGGTCACCCACATGAAGGCGCGCATCGGGATCGCGAGCATGATCGCCGACTTCTCGGGGTGGGCGATGGCCCACGACTTCGGCGCCATCTCACCGACGACGAGGTGCAGGAACGTCACGATGACGAGGGCGAGGACGAAGCCGATCACGTCGGCCGACCAGTACGGCAGACCCCACCCGGCGAACAGCGGCGTGAGCCAGTGGTGCACAGCGGGTTTCGTGACCGAACCCAGTGCGAGCGTGCACACCGTGATGCCGAGCTGCGACCCGGCGAGCAGCACCGACAGTTCTGATGCGCTGCGCAGAGCTGCGCGGGCGCTGCCGCTGGTCGCAGCCGCGTCTTCGAGCCGGTGCCGACGCGCGGCGATGAGGGCGAACTCGACCGCGACGAAGAAGGCGCTGGACGCGATCAGGGCCACGGTGACAGCCGCGACGACCCACGGGTTATCCATTGTCGCTCTCCTCTCCGTTCTCGGCCGGGTTCTTCTTCTCGCCCCGGTTCGTGTCGTCCGGGCTCTTCTCGCCCGGGTTGTTGTCGTTGTGTGCCACGCTCATCGACAGCAGAGCGGGGACGCGCTTGTCGACTTCGAGGACCGTGGCCCGCACGGTGCGGGGTGGCGCCTCGTCGTCTTCGAGCAGGGTCGACGGATCGGGATCGATCTCGATCGTCACCGTGTCCCCGACCTCCGGGAGTCCGACGAATTCGGCGATCACCAGTCCGGCCATCGTCTCGTAGTCGCCTTCGGGGAGGTCCCAGCCGACGGTCCGGGAGACCTCGTCGACGTGTGCGTCACCCCGCACGCGCCATCCCTCGGGGCTCTCCTCGATCGCGACGGTCGCCTCGGAGTCGTGTTCGTCGTCGATCTCGCCGACCAGTTCCTCGGCGATGTCCTCGGCGGTCACGACCCCGGCGAAGCCGCCGTATTCATCGATGACCACCGCCATCTCGTCATGTGCGTCCGCGAGGGTCTCCAACACCTCGGGCAGCGGGAGCGTCGAGGGCACCACCACCGCGGGACGACACAGGTCTACCGCGGTGGCCGACGAATCAGCCTGCGGCGGTTGTTTTTTCAGCGCGTAGCTCCACTCCAGGAGGTCCTGGAGGTGGATCACGCCGCTTACCTCGTCGTCACCGCCGGCCAGCACGGGGTACCGCGTGTGGCCGGTGCTCATCAGTGTCAGCACCTCACCCGCCGCCAGATCGGCGTCGACATGATCGGTGTTCGGTCGCGGGATCATCGCGTGTTCTGCGGTGCGCGTGGGGAATTCGAGCACACGGTCGAGCAGGACGGACAGCTCGTCGGGCAGGTCACCCGCGTCGCGGGACTCGGCGACGATGTGCTCGAGGTCGCGCACCGACGCCGAATGCTCGACGTCGTGCACGGGCTCGATGCGCAGCGCTCGCAGCAGCAGGTTCGACGACTTGTCGAACAATGCGATGAGCCAACCGAATACGGCCAGGTAGATCGTCGTCGAACGGGCGAGCCACCGTGCGACCGGCTCGGGCCGGGCGATGGCGAGGTTCTTGGGGAACAGCTCACCGAAGACCATCTGCACGACGGTGGAGAAGATGATCGCGATGATCGTGCCGATCGCGACACCCACGCCCACCGGGATACCCACGCCGCCGAGCAGCTCGCCGACGCCGGAACCGATCAGGGGTTCGGCCACGTAGCCGACGAGCAGGCCGGTGACAGTGATGCCCAGCTGGGCGCCGGAGAGCATGAAGGACGTGCGGCGGGTGACCGCGAGCGCGCGTCTCGCGGCGGCGTCACCGGTTTCGGCACGGGCTTTGAGGCGGGACCGGTCGACCGCCATGTAGCCGAATTCCTGGGCCACGAAGTAACCGGTGAGGGCGGTGATCAGGAAGACCACCAGGATTCCGAGTCCGATTCCGAGGAGGGTCAGCATGAGACCGTCCCGGTGTCGGGGCCGGGCGGAACACCCGGGTCATTCAATTCACAACAGGGGGCCGACTGGTGTCGTCGGCGTTTTCGGCGCTTTCCGCGTCTCATCGTCTCTCTCGCTGGTGCTCGGGTGTTTCATACCGGGTGCCGGGAGCAAAGGCATGTGCGTAAATGTCCGGTATGTGGTCCCAACGTACCGAATGCGCTCCGAGTTCCGCGACATGCCCGGCGATCCTTCTCCGCGGAGTGCGGACCGACGCATTCGGCCGATGAGCGACCCGTCGATACGCGACGAGGTCGCCGCAGCCGCTCGACGGCTGGCGGCCGAAGGTCTGCTGATCGGCACCTCCGGCAACGTGTCGGCGCGTGCGGGCGATCACGTCGCGATCACCGGAACCGGGGTCGTGCTCGCGAACTGTGCCGCGACCGACGTGACGGTGGTGTCCCTTGCCGGCGACGTCGTCGACGGGCCGATCGCGCCGTCGTCCGAGCTGGACCTGCACCTCCGCGTCTACGAGGAAACCGGCACACAGGCGATCGTCCACACCCACGCACCCTTCGGGACCGCGGTCGCCTGCGTCAGCGGACTGACCTCGTTACCGGTGCTTCACTACCAACAACTCGGCCTCGGCGGTGCCATCCCGGTCGCGCCGTACGCCACGTTCGGGAGCCCGGAGCTCGCCGGGATCGTCGCCGACGCGCTGGTCGACACCCAGGTCGCGCTGATGGCGAACCACGGTTCGGTGGCACGCGGCTCCAGCCTGGCCCACGCGGTGGAGAACGCCCTGCTGCTGGAGTGGCTCGCGACCCTCTTTCACCCGGACCAGCAGCATGGGCCGGCCTCGCGAACTCACCGAGGACCAACAGCAGTCCACTGTCGCCCAGGCGATCCGGCTGGACTACGGGACACCCAAGGAGAACCGGACGTGACACCCTCACCGCTGCTCGAACCGCCGACGATCGCAACCGTGGGCGTCCATGTGCTGGACATCCACGTCGTTGGGATCGAGTCCATCCCGGCGGGGTCCGACGGCGCGCTCGTCCAGTCCATCGGTTTCTCCGCCGCCGGTACCGCGGGCGGAACCGCGCTCGTCCTCAGTCGGCTGGGCGCCACGGTACGGACCCACGGAGCGATCGGCGACGACTCGATCGGGCGTTCGCTGACCGCACTGCTGGACGCCGAAGGCGTCGACACCGGCGGCCTGGTTGCGAAGCCCGGGATCCAGTCGTCGTCATCGGTCATACCCGTCCGACCCAACGGGGACCGTCCCGCATGGCACTGCATCGGGGCGAATGCGCAGTTCACGCTCGACGACCTGGGTGCAGACGCGCTGACCGGGCTCGACCACCTGCACCTCGGTGGCCCGGAGTTCCTGGGCGGCGCCGTCGCCGCAGAGCTCCTCGGCCGGGCGCGCGACCGCGGGATCACGACGTCGGCCGATCTGCTGTCGGCTGGCGACCCCGGCCTTCTCGAGTGGATCGCCGACGCACTTCCCCACCTCGACTACCTGCTGCCCAACGACGAGCAGACCCGGGGACTGACCGGAACTGACGACCTCACCGACGGCGCACGGGTGCTCCTGGACCGCGGTGTCGGTTGCGTGGCGCTCACCCGCGGCGCCGACGGCGCGCTGGTCGTGACCGGCGACGATGTGGTCACGGTGCCGGCGTTCGAGGTGGACGTCGTGGACACCACTGGTTGCGGCGACTCGTTCTCCGCCGGGTTCTTGACCGGCCGCCTGCGCGGGCTCGGTCTCGCCGACTCCGCCGAACTCGGTTGCGCGGTGGCCGCGCACGTCGCCCAGGGCATCGGGACCGGGGCGAACTCGTACGATCTCGCCGCGATCGAGTCCTTCCGGCAGTCCCGCGCCGCGGGCTGAGCGCGCCTCCTCTCGGTTTGGTGAACCCCGCCTCGGGTAGGCGATCACCATGACAGACAACAAGGAAATCAACGGCTCCACCGTCGTCATCGCCGGCGCGTCGAGCGGATTCGGACGCGGCGCCGCGGTGCGACTCGGAGAACTCGGCGCGAACGTCGTCGTCGCGGCGCGTCGAACCGCGGTCCTCGACGAGGTCGTCGCGGAGATCACCGGCAAGGGCGGGTCGGCGCTGGCGGTGCCCACCGATGTCAGCGATCCGCGTGCCGTCGCCCATCTCGCGTCCGCCGCGCTCGAACGGTTCGGGTCGATCGACGTGTGGGTGAACAACGTCGGCGTCGGCGCGGTCGGATACTTCTGGGACATCCCGATCGAGGACCACGCTCGCCTCGTCGACGTGAACCTGAAGGGCCTGATCTACGGCGCACATGCGGCGCTGCGCGTCTTCCGGTCGCAGGGTCGCGGCACACTCATCAACGTGGGCTCGGTCGACAGCGAGGTACCCATCGCACTCCAGAACACTTACGCCGCAACGAAAGCGGCGGTTCGGAGCCTCGGGCACTCGATCAGCGAAGAGCTGCGCATGGCCGGCGACGACGCCATCAAGGTCGGCACCATCATGCCGTGGGGCGTGGACACCCCATGGTGGGTCCACGCCGCCAACTACACCGGACACGAACCGCGGATGTCCGCGATGGACGATCCGCAGATCGTGGTCGACGCGATCGTGGCAGCCTGCACCGACCCGAAGCTGGAGCAGACGGTCGGCTACAAAGCCAAGGCCGCCAACGCTTCTCATCACCTCCTGCCCGGGATCACCGAGCGGTTCTCGGCGGCGACGGCGAAGTCCGAGACCGAGAAGGGGACGCCGGTCGAGCCGCACGCGGGTGCGATCCACGACCCCAACCCGGACAGCACCGGGGTCGCCGGCGGCATCCGCGAACGGATGGTTGCCGAGGACTCCCGCTGACACCCGTCCGCCGTCGCTCGTTGTGGTGCGCCGCCCTCTGCTGGTCGAGCACCGCCGCGGTGTCCCGCTGGTCGAGCAGCTCGACCGAGCGAAGCGAGGACGCAACGCCCGTCGAGGCCACCGAGGCGACGCGTCACTCTTGTCGGTGCGGCGTGATTCGATTGCCAGACCACCCCGAGAAATCCAGAGATCACCCTTGACTCGAACCTATATTCGAGTATCGTGGAGGTATGTCATCGGGGGCGGGGGCCGGATCCACTACATCGGTGGACCCATTACAGGAGTCGGTCGAGCCGCGCTTTCGTCCCGACCATGAACTCTCCGCATCCGAACTCGTCGAGGTCCTCAACCACTGCGCGGGCTTGGCGGCAGCGTCCGCGCATCGAATGATGGTCGTTGCCAGCCTCATTCACGATGAACGCGAGATGGACTACGCGCAGCGGCGCGCCGAGACGCACAGCGGCGAACTTGATTCGATTGAGGCCTTCGATGCCCTGTCCGCGCGAGTGGCCGCGGGTGAGAACCCCTACGAGCAGTTCGGACCGAACGGTCTCGAACAGGCCATCGCCGAAGTCGGCGCCACCCTCACCGTGACACCGGCCGAGGCGAAAGACCTCATCGAAGCCGGCGACGCACTGCGCTACCGACTCTCCTTCACCGGACACGCACTCGCGTGCGGTCGAATCGACAAGCGCCGCTTCCTCATCGCCCTCAAACGCACCGACCTCATCACCGACGACGAAGAGATGCAGACCGTCGACGCCCATCTCGCCGAGGCGATCTTCGCCCGCGCACCGATGTCGACGGCCCGGTTCACCGCCATGGTCGATTCCATCGTCACCAAGTGGGCACCCGACGCGATCCGCCGACGTAAGGAGCGCGTGAAGTGTGATCGCAAGGTGACGGTGAGCCCCGATCGGTTCACACCCGGGCAGTCCCGGATCTCCGGCACGCTGCCCACTGCTGATGCCGCCGAGTTCGACGCCCGCCTGACGGCGATGGCCACCGCGGTCCACGCCGGTGACCCTCGAAAGTTGGCCAACCGCCGAGTCGATGCTCTGAAAGCGCTCGCGCGGGGCGAAGCTTCTATCGCGTGCGAATGCGACGACTGCCGACCTGCCGCAATGGACATTGAAGCCAACACCACCGGCGACGTCGACGCAGCGACAGTGGACACCGCCGACCACACGACTGAGGCACCCGCGCGCCACTCCGGGAACGATGACACCGACACCCCGGACAGCGACACGGTTGTCGCCGACCCTCCGGGTCCGGACGCGTCGCCGTCGTCATCGCCGGCGCCGCGCGCGACCTTTCACATCGTGGTGAACCTGTCGACCCTGTTCGGTCTCGACAACGACCCCGCTTTCCTCGACCGCCACGGCATCATCGACGCCGACACCGCCCGAACACTCCTCGCCGAAGCCCGCCGCACCTACATCCATCCCGCACCCGACGCACCCGACGGTTCACCGCCTCCCGACGCGGACAGTTCGACAACGCGATACACCCCCTCGAAGAAGCTGCAGGCGCTGGTGCGCGCCGGCGAACTGTGCTGCACCTTCCCCGGCTGCAACGCCCCGGTCTGGCAGATCGATCTCGACCACACCGAACCCTTCGATCACGCCGACCCGCGTCGCGGTGGCCCGACCGATGCGCGCAACCTCAAACCGCTGTGCCGGTTCCATCACCGCATCAAGACCTTCACCAGCTGGCAGGACCACCAAGACGAACTCCAGACCGCCTGGTTCACCACACCCACCGGGCACATGTTCGTCGGCAACGCCTTCAGCGGACGCGACCTGTTCAACAAGCTCTTCCCCAGACGGTCACCCGATCACCCCGCCCGAGACAGACTCAACACCCAGCGCGACAACGACTTCCGACGCCACCAACGCGCCGAGAAGCGCTGGAACGACGCCAACCCGCCACCGTTCTGAGCAATGGTCACGCCTACCGGGGACCTCCGTAGTAACGCCGGAGGAACTCGTCGCGGTACTCGGTGTATGTGCCGTTCTCGATGGCCTGGCGGGCCCGGTCGACGAGCGTGACGATGAAGGACACGTTGTGCAGCGTCGCCAGCGTGGGGCCGAGGCCTTCCTTCGCCTTGAACAGATGATGCAGGTAGGCCCGGCTGTACTGCGAGGTGTAGTTCTCGACCTCGGGGTCGAGCGGCCGGAAGTCACTGCGATACTTGGCATTCGTGACGTTGTACCGGCCGTCGAGTGAGTAGATCGCACCGTTGCGGGCGACCCGGGTCGGCGATACGCAGTCGAAGGTGTCGACGCCGTTCTCGATGGCGGTGAAGATGTCGTCGGGTTCACTGATCCCCAAGAGGTGTTTCGGGGAGTCCTCCGGGAGTTCGTCGTTGACCCAGCCGACGATGGTGCCGAGGTTGTCCTTCTCGAGTGCTCCGCCGATGCCGTAGCCGCCGAAGCCCTTTCCGCCGGCCGCGCGGTCCGCCTCGCTCAAGGCGACGAGGTCGCGAGCGGCCTTGCGCCGCAGATCCTCGTACTGGGCGCCCTGGATGACACCCCAGAGCGACTGCTGCGGCCGGTGTGCGCGTTCGACGCTCAGCCGATTGTGTTCGGCGAGACAGCGAATCGCCCACAACCGGGTGCGCTCGAGCGAATTCACCTGGTACTCGCGAGTGTTCATCAGGGTGGTCAGCTCGTCGAAGGCAAAGATGATGTCGGCGCCCAGCTGGTGTTGGATCTGCATCGACACCTCCGGCGTGAAGCGATGCGCCGAACCGTCGAGGTGCGACTTGAAGGTCACCCCGTCGTCGTCGACCCGCGAGAGCCGTTCTTTGCCGTTGGCGGTGAGGTCGTCGTCGGGCGTGCCGGTGGCCTCCATCGAGATGACCTTCTTGAACCCCGCGCCCAGCGACATCACCTGGAAGCCGCCGCTGTCGGTGTACGTGGGCCCCCGCCAGTTCATGAACGCGCCGAGCCCGCCGGCCGCGTCGATGATCTCCGGCCCCGGCTGCAGATACAGGTGGTAGGCGTTGGCGAGCACGGCCTGGGCGCCGAGGGCGGAGACCGATTCCGGGAGGACCGTCTTCACGGTCGCCTTGGTACCGACGGGGATGAACGCGGGGGTGTGGATCTGACCATGCGGTGTGGTGATCGTCCCCGTGCGCCCACGGGTGCCGGCGAGGGTGGTGCCGACGGCGTAGGTGGGGTCGGCGACTTCGGTTCCGGTACTGCTCACGTCCAGCATCTTCGCAGGTCGGGCGCGCCCATCCCAAACCGCCGACCGACACCGGCCACCGGTGCGGTCGACGAGACCGCATTCGCTACCGTGGTGAACCATGTCGCGCAGATCTCGTCCCACCGGTCCCTCCACGAGCCGCTCTCGCCGACCGATCAGGGTCGCGGCGGCGACCCTCGGACTCGCGGCGGCGATGTCGATGCTCGTGGCCTGCGGCGCGGAACAGGACGTGACCACCGCGTCGTCGACCTCTCAGGCCGTTGCCGCGGAGTCGGGATCACCGTCCGCCGAACAACCCGCCACCTCGCCGCCGGTGGTCCCCGGTCGCAAGCCGGTGTCGACGACGACGTCGAGTGCGACCGCGTCCGACGATTCAGACACCACTTGCGGCACCATCCCGGGCCCCGACGGCGCGTTGCGAGTCATGATCCTCGCCGGCGACGTGTCCTGTGATTCGGCGCGGACCATCGCCACCCAGTACGGACCGAAGATCACCACCGGCCAGCAGCAGTCGGTGGCCGGTTGGACCTGCGCACCGTCTCAGCTCGAAGGCGTCCTCGCGGCCTGCCAGAAGGGCACCGCGGTCATCGGTTTCGCGCCGTAGTTCTTCTATGGGGCCCAGATGTTCGACAGCCCCATCGTCCCAATGGCGCATCATCGGCCACACCTCCTGGCGAGCGAGTTCTGTCGCGGTGGTGTCATCGAGCAACGTGTCGAAGGTGATGTGCGCGAGGATGTCCCGGGTGGCCACCACGTACTCGGGACTCATGTAGTTCGGGATACCTTCGCCGAAGTCGATGTTGCCGGGCACCATTCCTTGCCCTCGGACCGGGTTCACCGGCATCGCCGATCGGTCGAACATCAGCTCGAGTGCCTGATACGCCTTGTCGATGTCGGTGGAGATGGTCGGGTCGGCTTGACGGAGGCTGCTGACGAAGTCGGCGGTGTCCCGGGCCGAACCCATCATGTTGATTTCGCGCAGTTCATCGTCGCTGAGCCTGGTGTACGACCGAATGAGTCCCATGAGTACCCCCCTACCGACCAGTGAGCAGTGCCTCTACACGGCGAGCAGCCCGCACAGCGGTCCCTCACCGCAGCGCGGCCACGACCTGGTCGGCCATCGCCTTCTGGCCGCGCGCGTTGGCGTGCATCGCGGGGAAGCTGACCGCACCGAGCGTCGGCTCGACCCATCGCCGTTCGCCCGCGCAGGCGTCGTGGCCCGCGGAGACCTTGGTCATGTCGACGAAGGTCACGCGGGTGGCTGCGGCGGCGCGGCGCATGGCGTCGTTGAGGGCTTTGAAGACACGATGCAGGTATGCGGTGTCCCCGGGTGTCGTGAGCAACGACGCCGAGCAGAGCGCCGAACCCGTGGCCGGGAAGATCTGCGGATATCCGACGAGGACGACGCGTGCGCGCGGCGCTTCGCGGCCGACGAGGCGCAGGGCGTTCACGAGGTCGGGGTAGGTCGAGGATTTGATCTTGTCGACCAACGAGGTACCGAACTCGTCGCGACATGGGGTCGCTGACAACGGCGCGGCCATCCACGCCCGCTGGCAAGCCGAGGTCGAATTGCTGAACAGTCCGTTGTTGTTCGCGCCGATCGTGAGGGTGATCAAGCGGGTGGCCGGTCCGATCGCGCTGATCTGCGGTCCCTGCCACCGATACTGCGACTTGGTGAGGTCTTCGGTCGTCGCGCCCGCGCAACTGACATCGACGACCTCGGTCCCGCGTCGTTTGGCAACGAGGCTGGAGTAGTTGATCGCCGAGTTCGAGCAGAAGGTCGCCGCGCTCGTCGCCTGGGGGAACACCGATGCGCCTGCGCTGTAGCTGTCACCGAGATTCACGTATGCGTATCCGTCCGCTGCCTGGGCCCCGCCGGCCGTGACGAGTCCGGCGAGGAGAGCGAGGATGGTGGCCGCCGCCGTCAGCAGGGTTCGGATGCCGAGGCCTCGGCGGGGGCTGCGGCCATACGGCACGGACATGCGGTGACTCCAGATCGTGGTACGCGTGTTACTGGTGTTGCAGGTGATACCAACACTACCGGGCCGACGGCCCGAGATCGGTGCACACGTACCCCAGTTTCCAATCTGATACACATGTCAAGTTTCCGTGACGCCGACGGCACCGGTCGCTCCGCACACTTGACCCTCACGCGACGTCAGGCAGCAGGGTTGTCGATGTGAGCGAGGAAAAGCACACTTCCAAGGTGGACACCCGGGAGCTGACCGTCGGTGTCGTCGCCGGCATGGTCGGCGTCAGCATCCGCACGCTGCATCACTACGACCAGATCGGCCTGGTGGTGCCATCCGGTCGGACACCAGCCGGGTACCGCGTCTACGACGACACCGACGTCGAACGTCTCCACCAGGTTCTCACCTACCGTGAGCTGGGCTTTTCCCTCGAGCAGATAGCGACCCTGCTCGACGACCCCGATGTGGACCCGCTGAGTCATCTCGAGACCCAGCGCGAGATCCTCGCCGGCCGGATCGACCGCTTGCACCGGATGGTCGCGGCACTGGAGGAGATGATGAACGCCAAGAAAGATGGCATTGCCCTGTCGGCGGCCGAGCAGGCCGAGATCTTCGGGGACGACTGGACCGGCGAGGAGTACGCCGCCGAGGCGGAGGAACGCTGGGGCGACACCGTCGCCTGGAAGCAGAGCCAGAAACGGACCGCACAGTTCACCAAGGCCGACTGGCAGCGCATCAAGGCCGAGACCGACGATCTCGAACGTCGTCTCGCCGAGGCGATGCGCCGCGGGGTGACACCCGGAACCGACGAGGCGAATGCACTCGCCGAGGAGCATCGCGCGCAGATCGGTCGCTTCTACGACTGTGATCACGCCATGCAGGTCTGCCTGGCCGACATGTACGTCGCCGACCCACGCTTCACCGCACACTACGACGCGCAGGCCCCCGGCCTGGCCGTCTACCTGCGGGAGGTGATCCAGGCCAACGCTAGACAAGGGTGAAAGATCGCCACCCGCCGGTCGTCCGGGTCGGATAGGTTCGGTGTCCATGACCACCGACCCGGGCGTCCACAACAAGAGCGGTGGCGCCCGCGCCACCACCAACATCGGCGATGCGATGACCCTGCGCACCGTCTTCAACCGCGACGGCGAGGCGACCGACCTCCCCAAGTTCGCACTGGGTGACTCGATGTTGTTGCCCGACACCGCCTATCAGATCGTGCACGACGAGGCGATGCTCGACGGGAACGCCCGCCTGAACCTCGCGACCTTCGTGTCGACGTGGATGGACGACGAGGCCAAGAAGTTGTACTCGGAGACCTTCGACAAGAACATGATCGACAAGGACGAGTACCCGCAGACGGCCGCGATCGAGGACCGGTGCTGGCGCATCCTCGCCGACCTGTGGCACAACCCGGACGTCGACAACGCGATCGGTACCTCGACGATCGGCTCGTCGGAGGCCTGCATGCTCGGTGGGCTCGCGCTCAAACGGCACTGGCAGACCCGGCGCCGCGCCGAGGGCAAGTCGACCGAGAATCCCAACATCGTGCTGTCGACGGCGGTCCAGGTGTGCTGGGAGAAGTTCTGCAACTACTTCGAGGTCGAGCCAAAATGGGTACCGATCAGCCCCGACCACCTCGTCCTCGACGGTCACGAGCTCGAGAAGTACGTGGACGAGAACACGATCGGGGTCGTCGCCATCATGGGACAGACCTACACCGGGATGTACGAGCCGGTGACCGCGATCGCGGCCAAGCTCGACGAGATCCAGGCCGACACCGGGCTCGACGTCAAGATCCACATCGACGGCGCGTCGGGTGCGATGATCGCCCCCTTCTGTCAGCCGGACCTCGAATGGGACTTCCGTGTCGACCGTGTCGTCTCGATCAACACCTCAGGCCACAAGTACGGACTGGTCTATCCGGGTGTCGGCTGGATCGTGTGGCGCGACACCGACGCACTGCCCGAGAGCATGGTGTTCCACTGTTCCTACCTCGGCGGCGACATGCCGACCCTGGCACTCAACTTCTCCCGCCCCGGCGCACAGGTCCTGCTGCAGTACTACGTGTTCCTGCGGCTCGGCCGCGACGGCTTCACCCAGGTCCAGCAGGGTTCTCTCGATGTGGCGCAATGGCTTTCCGGACAGATTGCTCAGATCGACGGCCTCGAATTGGTCAGCAAGGGCGACACGATCCCGGTCTTCGCCTGGAAACTGAAGGCCGGGCACAGCGAGAACTGGAACCTCTACGACCTGTCCGACCGCCTGCGCATGAAGGGCTGGCTGGTTCCCGCATACCCGATGGCCGACGACCTCGCCGACCTGACCGTGCAGCGAATCGTCGTGCGCGCCGGGCTGAGTCACGACCTCGCCCGTGCACTCATCGCCGACATCCGGACCGAGGTCGACTTCCTCAATCGCCTGGAGAGCCCGATGCCACGCGAGGGCGACGGGTCACACTTCCACCACTGATGCCCGCCGGTTGAGCTCTCCCCCGCCGGTTGAGCCCCCCCTGCCGGTTGAGCTTGTCGAAACCCCTCAGTCCAGCAGCGCCTGCGCCACGCGCTCGAGCGCGGCGACCCGACTCCCCTTGACCAGCACTGCGGTCCCGTCGTCGAGGTCGCCGAGTTCGGCCGACACGCCGTCGACGTCGGAAACGTGCCGGGCGGTGTCACCGTAGTCGGCCTCGGCGACCGCGATGACCTCGATGCCCAGATCCCTGGCCTCCAGTGCGATCGCACGGTGCTGGTCTGGCGAGTCGGCGCCGAGTTCGGCCATTGTGCCCAGGACCGCCACCCGACGCGACGCGGGGAGTGTCGCCAGCGACCGCAGCGCAGCCGACATCGACGTCGGGTTGGCGTTGTAGGCATCGTTGAGGACCGTGACGCCTCGCGACGAGGTGGCGAGTTCCATTCGTAGACCGGACAATTCGGCGGCGAGGAACCCGTCCGCCATCGACTCGACCGGCACCCCTAGCCCGCCGGCGGCGGCCGCCGCCGCCAGCGCGTTGGGGACCTGGTGCTCGCCGCGGGCGCCCAGTCGGACCTCCGTCGAGCCCCACGGTGTGTGCAGCCGGAACGACGCGCGCAACTCGTCGTCCAGGACGATGTCGGACGCGTACACATCGACGTCCGGCGAGAGCCCGTAGCGCAGGACACGCGCCGAGGTGCGATCCGCCATCGCCGCGACGTACCGATGGTCGGCATTGAGCACCGCGATCCCGTCGGCCGGGAGCGATTCCACCAGTTCGCCTTTCGCGCGCGCGACGGACTCGATGTCACCGAACAGCTCCAGGTGCACGCCCTCGACGCGGGTGATCACGCCGACCGTCGGTTTCGCGATGGAACACAGCAGGTCGATGTGCCCGACGCCGCGGGCGCCCATCTCGAGGACCACCGCCTCCACGTCGTCGGCGGCCGCGGCGAGGGTGATCGGCAGCCCCAGCTCGTTGTTGAACGACTTCTCGCTCGCCGCGGTGCGGTAGGTGGTGCGCAGCACGCCCGCGAGCAGATCCTTGGTCGAGGTCTTGCCCACCGAGCCGGTGATGCCCACCACGCGATCGCGGACCCGGGCGCGGACCGCTCGACCGAGGTCGGCGAGGGCGAGCGCGGTGTCGGCGACGCGGATGGCGGTCCCGCCGACCGGGTCGACCCTCGAGGAGAGGTAGGCGGTGGCCCCGCCGTCGAGTGCGGACTTGATGAAATCGTGGCCGTCGCGCTCGGCGACGATCGGCACGAACAGCTGGCCCGGCCGAACACTCCGCGAGTCGATGCTCGCCCCGTCGATCTGCACGTCGGGGCCCAGCAGCTCCCCGCCCACGGCCTCCGCGACCTCGCTTGCTCTGAAATGCACGGTCTCACGCTAGCCGAGTCCCCAGCACACGCCGAGAACCCGATTGCACGGGGCCGTATCGTGACAGGCATGTCTTCTCGGCTGTTGCGTCTGGTGGTTCTCTACGGTGGCGTCTCCGCCGAGCACGATGTGTCGCGGGTCACAGCGGCTCATGTCCTGGCCGCGGCCGACCGGGCCAAATACGACCTGGTCCCCATCGGCATCGCCAAGGACGGCACGTGGTTGCGCAACGACAAGGCGATCGCCGCCATCGCCGACGGCACGCCACTCCCCGACACCCTCGAGGTCGCCGGAACCGCCGTCGACCCGCTGACCGAACTGCGTGGTCACGCGGACGAGGCCATCACGGTCGTCCTTCCCCTTCTCCATGGACCGCATGGCGAGGACGGCACCATCCAGGGGATGCTCGAGTTGTTCAAGCTGCCGTATGTGGGCGCGGGTGTGTTGTCGTCCGCGGTGTGCATGGACAAGGCGATGGCCAAGATCGTCGCCGAGCAGGCAGGCATCCCACAGTGCCGATGGGTCGAGTTCCGCGACGGTGTTGACGACCCGGAGACGATCACCGCCTGCGCGATCGACGCCCTGGGGCTCCCGGTGTTCGTCAAGCCGGCGAACCTCGGCTCGTCGGTGGGCATCACCAAGGCGCACGACGAGGCCGAACTCGACGCGGCGGTGAATCTCGCGCTCCGCTACGACAACGTGGTCATCATCGAGGAGTCCGTCACCGGGCGCGAGATCGAGGTCGCCGTTCTCGGTGACACGGCGCCCGAGACCTCGGTGCCGGGCGAGATCAAACCCGGGAGCGAGTTCTACGACTACGAGGACAAGTACGTCACCGGCGCCGCCCAGCTGGTCATTCCCGCTGCGGTGTCCGACGCGGCGGCCGTCGAGGTCCGCGAGCTCGCGGCGAGGACGTTCACCGCGATGCGCTGCACCGGCATGGCCCGCGTCGACTTCTTCTACGAGGAGTCCGGCCGTGGCTGGCTGCTGAACGAGGTCAACACCATCCCGGGGTTCACCCCGGGATCGATGTACCCCAAGCTGTGGGAGGCGACCGGCGTGCCCTATCCGGACCTGATCGATCAGCTCGTCACGTTCGCGCTCGAGGTGCACCGCCGTCGCACGGGGTTCTCCACCGAGCACTGAGCGCGGCGCACGCTCGTGACGCCGATCTGCAGACGCGCGCATGTTCCAGGGCTCGGCGAGGGTGCCGGGTTGTAGCATGCCAACCGTGACCGACTCCCAGTCTGCGCGGGCCCTGCGGGTGCTGGTCTATTCCGACGACGCGCAGACCCGCGCGCAGGTCATCGGCGCGATCGGAACCCGGCCCGACCCGGGCAGCCCACCGGTCAGCTACATCGAGGTCGCCACCGCCCCAATGGTGTTCGCGCAGCTCGACGCCGGGGTCGTCGACGCCGTGATCGCCGACGGGGAAGCCACCCCGGCCGGTGGCATGGGCCTGGCCAAGCAGATGAAAGACGAACTCGATCCCTGTCCACCCGTGCTCGTCCTGCTCGGGCGTGCCGACGACCGGTGGCTCGCGGATTGGTCCCGCGCCGACGCCGTGGCCGTCCTGCCCGTCGACCCGATCACTCTTCCACGCGCGTTCGTCGACATGATCGGAAACGCCGAACTCTAGAAAACAGTGACTCGCGCCACACACTCACACTAGTCTTGTGTTGCAGCTCACATTCGTACTGCCGGACCAGATCGGCCGACGGCACGGATAGGACAAACACCCGGGCCGGCCGCACCGAACAGATGCCTTCCGGTCGCCACAAGCGAGGAGGGGTCCGCGCTTTGAACGCCTACGTCCCGATCATGGTCCTCGGGGCAATCGGCGTGGCGTTTGCCGTTTTCAGCGTCTTCATCGGCATCGCGATCGGTCCGAAACGGTACAACCGCGCCAAACTCGAGCCCTACGAGTGCGGCATCGAGCCGGTCGAACAGAGTCTGCTCTACCCGACGCGACGCACCGCCGGCGGCACGGTGGCAACCGGCTCGATCCAGCGCGTACCGGTCAAGTACTACCTCACCGCGATGCTCTTCATCATCTTCGACATCGAGATCGTGTTCCTCTACCCGTGGGCGGTCGCCTTCGACTCACTCGGGTGGTTCGGCCTCATGGCCATGCTCCTGTTCATCGTCAACGTCTCCGTCGCGTACGCCTACGAGTGGCGTCGCGGCGGACTGAGTTGGGACTGAGCGCTTTTCACCGATCCGATACGGCAAGGAGGTCACCCATGGGACTCGAGGAACGACTCCCCAGCGGATTCCTGCTGAGTACCGTCGAGGATCTGGCCGGGTTCATGCGCAAGGGCTCGCTCTGGCCGGCGACTTTCGGACTGGCCTGCTGCGCCATCGAGATGATGGCCACCACCTCGGGACGGTACGACCTCGCCCGGTTCGGCATGGAGGCGTTCCGGGCGTCGCCGCGACAGGCCGATCTCATGATCGTCGCCGGCCGCGTCAGCCAGAAGATGGCCCCCGTCCTCCGGCAGATCTACGACCAGATGCCGGAGCCCAAATGGGTTCTCGCCATGGGGGTCTGCGCGTCGTCGGGCGGGATGTTCAACAACTACGCGATCGTCCAGGGCGTCGATCACGTGGTCCCTGTCGACATCTACCTGCCGGGTTGTCCGCCACGCCCGGAGATGTTGCTGCACGCCATCCTGAAGCTGCACGAGAAGATCCAGGAGATGCCGCTCGGTGTCAATCGCGAGGAGGCCATCTGGGCGGCCGAACGTGCCGCCCTCCAGGCCACCCCGACGATCGAGCTGAAGGGGTTGCTCCGATGACCACGCCCGCAGGCCATCAGGACCCCGAGAACCCGGCACCCCCTCCGCACGACGCGGAGCAGATCGGCGTCCGACACGGGTTGTTCGGTCCGCCCGGAACCGGCGACACGTCGGGGTACGGCGGCCTGGTCCGGCCGGTCACGCTGCCGCCCAGTACGTCCCGACCCTACGGCGGGTATTTCGACGAGATCGCCGACCGTCTGCTCGACGAGATGGGCGACGGCCACGACGACGCGATCGAGAAGGTCGTGATCTTCCGGGGTGAGATGACCATCCACGTTGTACGACAGCACCTTCCCGCCGTCGCACTGACTCTGCGCAACGCGCCCGCGTTGCGATTCGAACTCTGCCTCGGCGTGAGCGGGGTCCACTATCCCGGCGACCCGGGCCGCGAACTCCATGCCATCTATCCGCTCGCCTCCCTGACCCACGGGCGTCGCGTCCGCCTCGAGGTCGCGGCGCCCGACGCCGACCCGCACATCCCGAGCATCTGCGACATCTACCCCACCAACGACTGGCACGAACGCGAGACCTACGACTTCTTCGGCATCGTCTTCGACGGCCATCGCTCGCTGACCCGGATCGAGATGCCCGACGACTGGGAGGGCCACCCCCAGCGCAAGGACTACCCGCTGGGCGGAGTCCCGGTGGAATACAAGGGAACCCGCGTCGACCCGCCGGACCGGAGGAGGTCGTACAACTGATGACCGACACCCACACCTACACCGTGTCCGGACAGGACTGGGACTCGATCGTGTCCGACGTCCGCACCCGCGCCGAGCAGCAACCGGGAGACGAACGCATCGTCGTCAACATGGGTCCGCAACACCCGTCGACGCACGGCGTCCTGCGCCTGATCCTCGAGATCGAAGGCGAGACCGTCACCGAGGCCCGCTGCGGAATCGGCTACCTGCACACCGGGATCGAGAAAAACCTCGAGTACCGCAACTGGACGCAGGGCGTCACGTTCGTCACCCGGATGGACTACCTGTCACCGTTCTTCAACGAGACCGCCTACTGCCTCGGCGTCGAGAAGCTCCTCGGCATCACCGACGACATCCCGGAACGCGCCACCGTCATGCGGGTGATGCTGATGGAGCTCAACCGCATCTCCAGCCATCTCGTCGCGCTGGCCACCGGCGGAATGGAACTCGGTGCCGTGACGGCGATGTTCCTCGGATTCCGCGAGCGGGAGATGATCCTCGACCTGTTCGAACTCATCACCGGCCTGCGGATGAACCACGCCTACATCCGCCCCGGAGGTGTCGCGCAGGACCTGCCAGAGGACGGCATCGACCGGGTCGCCGAGGTGATCCGACAGCTCCCCGGCCGCCTGGACGAACTCGGAGACCTGCTGAACGACAACTACATCTGGAAGGCGCGGACCCAGGGCGTCGGTTATCTCGACCTCACCGGTTGCATGGCACTCGGGGTCACCGGTCCGGTGCTGCGGTCGACCGGCTACCCGCACGACCTGCGCCGCGCCGAGCCGTACTGCGGCTACGAGAACTACGAGTTCGACGTCATCACCGAGGACACGTGCGACTCCTACGGCCGCTACCTGATCCGCGTGCGCGAGATGCGCGAGTCGATCCGCATCGTGGAGCAGTGTCTGGAACGGCTCCGGCCGGGGCCGGTGATGGTCGCCGACCGCAAGCTCGCCTGGCCGGCCGACCTCGCGCTCGGACCGGACGGACTGGGCAACTCGCCCGAGCACATCGCCCGGATCATGGGCACCTCCATGGAAGCCCTCATCCACCACTTCAAACTCGTCACCGAGGGGATGCGCGTCCCGGCCGGCCAGTGCTACGTCGCCGTCGAATCACCGCGGGGCGAGCTCGGCGTGCACATGGTCAGCGACGGCGGCACCCGGCCGTACCGCGTCCACTTCCGCGACCCGTCGTTCACGAATCTGCAGGCCGTCGCGGCGATGTGCGAAGGCGGGATGGTGGCCGACGTCATCACCGCGGTGGCCAGCATCGACCCCGTGATGGGAGGCGTGGACCGATGACCGATCCCGTGTTCGTGGACCTGAGCACCGCACCCCCGCCGGAAGGATCGGCGCCGGCACACGGCACCCCGGTCCCGCCGATCACCTTCGACGGCCCGGCCGGGTATCCCGACGTGGTCATCGAACAGCTGACCGCAGAGGCACTTCCGATCATCGCCCGCTATCCGCAGGCGCGGTCGGCGCTGCTGCTGCTGCTTCACCTGGTGCAATCCCACGACGGTCGTCTCACGCGTGCCGGGATCGAATTCTGTGCCGCACAACTGGATCTGACGCCCGCACAGGTGGCCTCGGTCGCCACGTTCTACTCGATGTACCGGCGCACGCCCACCGGCGAGTACCTCGTCGGGGTCTGCACGAACACCCTCTGCGCGACCCTCGGCGGCGACGAGATCCTCCGTTCGGTCTGCGAGCACCTGGGCGTGGAACCCGGGGACACGACGGCCGACCACCGCATCACCGTCGAACACGTCGAATGCAATGCGGCCTGCGACTTCGCGCCGGTGGTGATGGTCAACTGGGAGTTCTTCGACGACCAGACCCCAGAGTCGACCATCGAGCTCATCGAGGACCTTCGCGCCGGTGTCGAGGTCACCCCGGCTCGCGGTACCGGCCCCGTGCGATCGTTCCGCGAGACCGAACGCGACCTCGCCGGGCCCCCGACTCCGCCGACCGAGCCGGCACCTTCTCCGCTGGTTCAGCCCACCCCGCCGCTGGCTGAGCCCTCCCCTCCGCTGGTTGAGCCGGCACCCTCCCCGATGGTTGAGCCGGCCCCGAGCGAAGCGAGGCGCCGAGTCGAAGCCACCTCGCAACCACCCTCTCCGCTGGTTGAGCCGGCCCCGAGCGAAGCGAGGAGCCGAGTCGAAGCCACCTCGCAACCACCACAACCCGACCCCGAACCCGAACCCCCCGAGACCCCGGTCCTCTCCCGCCACTGGGACGAACCGCAATCCTGGACCCTGGACAACTATCTGCGCCACAACGGTTATCGAGCGTTGTCGACCGCACTGACCACTCCCCCCGACGACATCATCGAGACGGTCAAGGCCTCCGGTCTCCGTGGCCGAGGCGGCGCGGGCTTCCCGGTCGGGATGAAGTGGTCGTTCATTCCCCAGCAGGATTCCACGCAGACCGACCCGTCTGTCCCGCACTATCTCGTGGTCAACGCCGACGAATCCGAGCCGGGCACGTGCAAGGACATGCCGCTGATGCTCGCGTCGCCGCACACCCTCGTCGAAGGCGTGATCATCGCGGCGTATGCCATCCGCGCGCACCACGCGTTCATCTACGTGCGCGGTGAAGTCGCCTCGGTTCTCCGTCGACTGCGCACCGCCGTCGACGAGGCGTACGCCGCAGGCTATCTCGGCACGGACATCCTGGGATCCGGCTTCGATCTCGAACTGATCGTCCACGCCGGCGCGGGCGCCTACATCTGCGGCGAGGAAACCGCCCTGCTCGATTCGCTCGAGGGCCGCCGGGGACAACCCCGTCTGCGCCCGCCCTTCCCGGCGGTCGCCGGCCTGTACGCGAGTCCGACGGTCGTGAACAACGTGGAGTCGATCGCGAGCGTCCCGGCGATCATCCGCAACGGCGTCGACTGGTTCCGGTCCATGGGCACCGAGAAGTCACCCGGGTTCACCCTCTACTCGCTGTCGGGGCACGTGACGCGTCCCGGACAATACGAAGCACCACTCGGGGTTTCGTTACGGCAACTACTCGACCGGGCGGGCGGGGTGCGCGCCGGGCACGAGCTGAAGTTCTGGACACCGGGCGGGTCGTCGACACCACTGCTGACGCCGGAGCACCTCGACGTCCCGCTCGACTACGAGGGCGTCGGCGCGGCCGGTTCGATGCTGGGCACCAAGGCCCTGCAGATCTTCGACGAGACGACCTGCGTCGTCGGCGCGGTCCTGCGGTGGACGGAGTTCTACGAACACGAGTCCTGCGGTAAATGCACCCCGTGCCGCGAGGGCACGTACTGGCTGGTGCAACTGCTGCACCGGCTGGAGCACGAGGGCGGAACCGCCGCGGACCTCGACACCCTCGCCGATGTCACCAACAGCATCGTCGGGAAGTCGTTCTGCGCGCTCGGGGACGGAGCGGGCAGCCCGATCGTGTCGTCGCTGAAGTACTTCCGCGACGAGTACCTCGCCCACCTCGACCACGGGTGCCCGTTCGACCATTCACGCTCGACCGTCTGGGCAGGAGGCGTCCGATGACACTCACCCACGGGAGCGACCCGGCGGCCGCGACCGACAACCTGGTCGGCATCACCATCGACGGTCGCGCCGTCCGGGTACCCAGGGGCACGTTGGTGATCCGCGCGGCCGAGCAGATCGGCATCATGATCCCGCGCTTCTGCGACCATCCGCTCCTCGAACCGGTCGGTGCCTGCCGGCAGTGTCTCGTCGAGGTCGAGGGGCAGCGAAAGCCGCTCGCATCGTGCACGACCGTCGCCACCGAAGGAATGGTGGTGCGGACGCAGCTCAGCTCGGAGATCGCGGCGGGAGCGCAACGCGGGGTGATGGAACTCCTCTTGATCAACCACCCGCTGGACTGCCCGGTGTGCGACAAGGGCGGTGAGTGCCCGTTGCAGAATCAGGCGATGTCGGCCGGACGTTCCGAGTCGCGGTTCGACGGCGTCAAGCGGACCTTCACCAAGCCGGTCCCGTTGTCGTCGGAGGTCCTGCTCGACCGGGAGCGATGTGTGCTGTGTGCCCGCTGCACCCGATTCTCCACGCAGGTCGCGGGTGATCCGCTCATCGAGCTCGCGGATCGCGGTGCGCTGCAACAGGTCAGCATCTACGCCGACGAACCGTTCGACTCCTACTTCTCCGGCAACACCGTCCAGATCTGCCCGGTCGGTGCGCTGACGGGGGCGCAGTACCGGTTCCGCGCCCGGCCGTTCGACCTGGTGTCGACGCCGAGCGTGTGCGAACACTGTGCGAGTGGGTGCGCCCAGCGCACCGATCACCGCCGTGGAAAGGTGCTGCGCCGGCTCGCCGGTGACGATCCCGAGGTCAACTCGGAGTGGAACTGCGACAAGGGACGATGGGCGTTCGCCTACACGTCGTCACCTGATCGGATCACCGCCCCACTCGTCCGCGACCGGCACGGCGAACTCCGTGAGGCGTCGTGGGCCGACGCCGTGCGTACGGCGGCCGAGGGATTGACCCGTTCACCGGGCAACGTCGGTGTACTCACGGGCGGCCGGTTGACCGTGGAGGACGCGTACGCGTACTCACGCTTCGCGCGAACCGTGTTGTACACCAACGACATCGACTTCCGAACCCGGAGCCACAGCACCGAGGAGGCCGCCTTCCTCGCCGCGCGTATCGCCGGCCACGGACTCGCGACCACCTACGACGACCTGTCCGCCGCACCAGCGGTGCTGCTCGCCGGTTTCGAACCCGAGGAAGAGTCCCCGATCGTCTTCCTCCGTCTCCGGCGGGCGGTACGCACCGCCGGGCAGCGCGTCGCGACGGTCGCCCCGTTCGCGAGTCGCGGCGCCACCAAACTCGACGCCGCGGTCTTCCGGTCCGTTCCCGGCAGCGAGGCAGAGGTGCTCCGGTCGGCGGAGGTGACCGCGCATCTGCGGCCCGCCGGCTCGGTCATCCTCGTCGGCGAACGGCTGGCCACCCGGCCCGGCGCGTTCCCCGCAGTCGCGGAACTGGCCGACCGTACCGGCGCCCGGCTGGCCTGGATTCCGCGCCGCGCCGGCGAACGAGGCGCGCTCGAAGCGGGCGCCTTGCCGGGCCTGCTACCCGGCGGCCGGCCGCTCGACGACGAGGACGCCCGTACGCCGGTGGCGGAGATCTGGGGCACCGATCTCGACCCGCGGCCCGGACGCGACACCGCCGGGATCATCGACGCCGCGCGCTATCACGGGCTCTCGCTGGTGGTCGGCGGCGTCGACGTCGACGACCTCCCCGACCCCGTCGCGGCGACCGAGGCGCTGACCGCCGCACCGTTCGTCGTCAGCCTCGAGCAACGCCTCAGCGCCGTGACACGCTGCGCGGACGTGGTCTTCCCGGTGGCTGCCGTCGCGGAGAAGGAGGGCACGTTCGTCGACTGGGAGGGCCGCCCGCGGAGCTTCACCACCGCCCTGACGGACTCGGGCCACCTGTCCGACCACCGCATCCTCGACGCGATCGCCCGGCAGATGGGTGTCGACCTGCGGTGCGCCGACGTCCCGACCATCCACATCGACCTGCGACGCATCGGCGCATGGTCCGGCCGGCGGGCCCCCATCGACGCCGAGGACCGGCCCCAGCCCGACCCGGCTGCCGGCCAGGCGGTGCTTGCGGGGTGGCACACCCTGCTCGACGACGGCCGGATGCAAGACGGGGAACCGCACCTCGCCGGCACCGCCCGCCCGCCGGTGGCCCGGCTCGCGCCGTCTACCGCCGCCGAAGCCGGTGTCGGGTCAGGCGACCTCCTGCGCGTCAGCACCGCCGACGGCGCCATCGTTCTGCCGGTGGCGATCACCGACATGCCGGATCGGGTCGTCTGGCTCCCGCTGTTCTCACCCGGCTCGCACGTCCACGCCGCGCTTCGCGCGCAGGAGGGTGACCTCGTGGCCCTCGCGCCGGCCCCGGTCGACGCCACCGACGCCGCAGGGGGTGCCGCGTGAACCTCGCCACCGATTTCCCGACCCTCGACGACTTCGGCCAGGACCCGATCTGGCTCGTCGTCGCCAAGGCGCTGGCCGTGTTCGTGTTCCTTGTGCTCAATCCGCTCATCGCCATCCTGCTCGAGCGAAAGATCATGGCACGCATGCAGACCCGCCTCGGGCCGAATCGGGTCGGCCCCAAGGGGATCCTGCAGAGCCTCGCCGACGGCGTGAAACTCGCACTCAAGGAGGGGATCATCCCCACCGGCGTCGACAAGGTGATCTATCTGCTGGCACCGATCATCGCGGTCGTCCCGGCGGTGATGGCCTTTGCGGTCATCCCGTTCGGGCCGATGGTGTCGGTATTCGGTCACCAGACTCCGTTGCAGCTCACCGATCTCCCCGTCGGAGTGCTGTATGTCCTGGCGGTCACGTCGGTGGGTGTCTACGGGATCGTGCTGGCCGGCTGGTCGTCGGGCTCGACCTATCCGCTGCTCGGCGGACTCCGCTCGACGGCACAGGTCATCTCGTACGAGATCGCGATGGGACTCACCTTCGCCGCGGTGTTCCTCGACGCCGCGACGATGTCGACGTCGGGAATCGTTGCCGCCCAGGAGCACCACTGGTACGTGTTGTTGCTGCTGCCCTCGTTCGTCATCTACGCCATCTCGATGGTCGGCGAGACCAACCGGGCGCCCTTCGATCTGCCCGAGGCCGAGGGTGAGCTGGTCGGCGGGTTCCACACCGAGTACTCGTCGTTGAAGTTCGCCATGTTCATGCTCGCCGAGTACATCAACATGGTCACCGTCTCCGCGCTCGCCACCACTCTGTTCCTCGGCGGTTGGCAGGCGCCGTGGCCGCTGAGCACGTTCGACTGGGCGAACTCCGGTTGGTGGCCCGTCCTCTGGTTCACGCTCAAGGTGTGGGCGTTCCTGTTCGTGTTCATCTGGCTGCGAACCAGTCTGCCGCGCTTGCGATACGACCAGTTCATGAATCTGGGTTGGAAGGTCCTGATCCCCATCTCCCTCACCTGGGTGATGGTCGTCGCGATCATCCGCGCCGCCTTCGCCGGCGAGGACGCCGACCTCACCCGCGCGCTCGTCTCCGCCGGCGCCGGACTCGTCGTCACCGGGCTCATCGCCTACGCGGTGTGGCGGTTGATGCGGGTCCCCGACATCTCGGACCCGACGCTGGACTCCGCAGACCCGTCCGCCGCACCCGACGAGTTCGACCCGATGGCCGGCGGATTCCCTGTGCCGCCGATGCCCAGCACCGTGAGGGAGACCACCGATGCCTGACTTCCTGAAACCGGTGAGCGGATTGCGCGTCACCTTCGGCGGCATGTTCCAACCCACGATCACCGAGCAGTACCCCGAGCAGAAACGGCCGACCGCAGCGCGCTATCACGGTCGCCATCAATTGAATCGGCACCCCGACGGTCTCGAGAAGTGCATCGGGTGCGAGCTGTGCGCGTGGGCGTGCCCGGCCGACGCCATTTACGTGGAGGGCGCCGACAACACACCCGACGAGCGCTATTCGCCCGGCGAGCGGTACGGACGGGTCTACCAGATCAACTACCTGCGGTGCATCGGCTGCGGGCTGTGCATCGAGGCGTGCCCCACGCGAGCGCTCACGATGACCAACGACTACGAACTCGCCGATGACAACCGCGCCGACCTCATCTACGAGAAGGACCGTCTGCTGGCCCCGCTGCAACCCGGCGTCGACGCGCCGCCGCACGCGATGGCGCCGGGCTCCACCGAGAAGAACTACTACCGGGGCGAGGTGACCGCCGACGGCCGCGTGACCCTGCCAACTCCGACTGTCCCGACCGAACGCGAGCCGCGGTCATGACTCCCGGTGGCACCCTGTGGCTCGCCGACGAGGTGGTGCGCACCTCCACCGGCGAGGCGATCCAGTTCTGGGTTCTCGGGGCCGTCGCGGTCGCGGGTGCGCTGGGTGTCGTCTTCGCCACCAAGGCCGTGTACTCCGCGATCTTCCTGGCCACCACGATGATCGTCCTCGCCGTGTTCTATGTCGCACAGGGGGCGCTGTTCCTGGGCGTGGTGCAGGTGGTCGTGTACACCGGTGCGGTGATGATGCTGTTCCTGTTCGTCATCATGCTGATCGGCGTCGACTCGTCGGACTCACTGCGGGAGACCCTGCGCGGCCAGCGACTGTCCGCGGTGTTGATCGGTGTCGGCTTCGGAATCCTGTTAATCGCCGGGATCGGCAGCGCCACCGTCGGTGTCGTCACCGGTGCCACCGACCCCGGCGTCGTGGCCGCGCAGAGCGACGCCGGTGTCGAGGCCATCGCCGAGCTGATCTTCGTCCGCTACCTGTGGGCGTTCGAGCTCACCGGAGCCCTCCTCATCGCCGCCACGCTCGGCGCCATGGTGCTCGCGCACCGGGAGCGTTTCGGGCCACGACTCACCCAGAAAGAACTGTCGCAGGCGCGGTTCCGCAGTGGGGTCAACCTGACCCCGCTGCCGACACCCGGGGTCTACGCGCGACACAACGCGGTCGACGTGCCGGCCCGTCTGCCCGACGGGTCGCCGTCGGACCTGTCGGTCAACGCCATCCTGGCCGCGCGGACACTCCGCACCCGCCCGGCCGACGACCCGGGGACCGACCGGTGAACCCGGAGAACTACCTCTACCTCGCAGCGCTGCTGTTCACCATCGGCGCGGCCGGAGTATTGCTGCGACGCAACGCGATCGTCGTGTTCATGTGCGTCGAGCTCATGCTCAATGCGGCCAACCTCGCCTTCGTCACCTTCGCCCGGATGAACCAGTCGTTCGACGGCCAGGTCATCGCTTTCTTCACCATGGTCGTCGCCGCGGCGGAAGTGGTGGTCGGGCTGGCGATCATCATGACCATCTTCCGATCACGCCGCTCGGCGTCGGTCGACGACGCGGATCTGCTGAAGAGGTAGAGGAGGATTGGTGAACGCCGAACTCACTGCGTCATTGCTCTGGCTGATCCCGGCTCTGCCGCTCCTGGGTGCGGCGATCCTCCTTCTCGGTGGTCGCGCCACCGACCGGTGGGGGCATCTGCTCGGGACGGGCCTCGCGATCGCGTCGTTTGCGGTGGCGCTGATCATGTTCACCGGCATGGTGTCCCGATCTGCTGACGACCGCGTCGTGTCGGACGTCCTGTTCAGTTGGGTACCGGTGGGCGAGCTCCAGGTCGACTTCGGGTTTCTCCTCGACCAGCTGTCGATGTGCTTCGTCCTGCTGATCACCGGCGTCGGCTCGCTCATCCACGTCTATTCGATCGGCTACATGCAGCACGATCCAGATCGTCGCCGATTCTTCGCCTACCTCAACCTGTTTCTCTCGGCCATGCTCGTCCTCGTCCTGGCCGACAACTACCTGGGTCTCTACCTCGGCTGGGAAGGCGTCGGACTCGCGTCGTACCTGCTGATCGGTTTCTGGCAGCACAAGCCGTCGGCGGCCACCGCGGCCAAGAAGGCATTCGTCGTCAACCGGGTCGGCGACATCGGGCTCGCTGTCGCCCTGATGATCATGTTCGCCGCCTTTGGCTCAGTGGCCTTCACCGCGGTGTTCGATGGTGCTTCCCAGACAGGCGAGACGACACTCACCGCACTGGGTTTCGTGCTGCTTCTCGCCGCATGCGGCAAGTCGGCGCAGGTGCCGCTGCAGTCGTGGCTGGGCGACGCGATGGAGGGCCCGACGCCGGTGTCGGCGCTGATCCACGCCGCGACCATGGTGACCGCCGGCGTCTACCTCATCGTGCGCTCGGGCCCGATCTTCGACCTCGCCCCCGCCGCCCAGGTCGGGGTCGTGGTCGTCGGCGCGGTCACCCTGCTGTTCGGCGCCGTCATCGGTTGCGCGAAGGACGACATCAAGAAGGCGCTCGCCGCGTCGACGATGAGCCAGATCGGGTACATGGTCCTGGCCGCCGGGCTCGGTCCGGCGGGTTACGCGTTCGCCATCATGCACCTCCTCACCCACGGCTTCTTCAAGGCGGGGCTGTTCCTCGGCGCGGGATCGGTGATGCACGGGATGAACGACGAGACCGACATGCGCCGCTACGGCGGACTGCGCTCCCTCATGCCGATCACGTTCGTCACCTTCGGCGTCGGGTATCTCGCGATCATCGGTGTGCCGCCGTTCGCGGGCTTCTACTCGAAGGACCACATCATCGAGGCCGCGTTCGGCGCCGGTGGAGCGAAAGGTCTGATCCTCGGTGGCGCAGCACTTCTCGGCGCCGGGATCACGGCGTTCTACATGACCCGGGTCATGTTGCTCACCTTCTTCGGCGAGAAGCGTTGGCACGACGGCACAGACGCGCCGGCACCTCACCCGCACGAGTCGCCGCGTGTCATGACCGGCCCGATGATCCTGATCGCGCTCGGCTCCGTTGCATCGGGCGGCCTGCTGGCCATCGGCGGGTCGCTGGAGACGTGGCTCGAACCCGTTGTCGGAGAACACACCGAGCACCATCTCGTCCCGGTGTGGGCCATGACGGCGATCATCCTGCTCGTGGTCGCCGTCGGCGTGGCTGTCGCCTACCGTCAGTACGCGACTCGACCGGTGCCGGTGACCGCGCCCGAGGACGTATCGGTGCTCACCGTCGCCGCTCGCCGCGATCTGTACGGCGACGCCGTCAACGAGGAGCTGCTGATGCGGCCGGGTCAGCGGGTCACCGCCGGCCTCGTCGCGGTCGAGTCCGACGGCGTCGACGCGCTCACCAGTGGTGTCGGTGATGCGGTGACCGGCGCGTCGCGTCGAATACGCGGGTGGCAGAACGGTTATGTCCGTTCGTATGCCTTGTCGATGTTCGCGGGTACCACCGTGATCGTGGCCCTGGTGATGGCGGTGAACGTCCTGTGAGCATCCCCTGGTTGACCATCCTCTGGGTTGCGCCCGCCGTCGGCGCGGCCCTTGTCCTCGCGATCCCGGCGCACCGGGCGACCGCGGCGAGATGGTTCGCGCTCGTGGTGTCCGTGGCTGTCCTCGTCCTGTCGATCGGTCTCGCGGCCGGTTTCGATCCCGGTGGCGAGCGCTACCAGTTCGTCGAAGACGTCAGCTGGATACCGGCGCTGGGTACGCGGTACGCGCTGGGGCTCGACGGCATCGGACTTGTCCTGGTGCTCCTGACCGCGGCACTCTTGCCCCTGCTGCTCGTGGCCGGTTGGCGCGATGCCGAGTCGGCTGGCTCGCTGGACAATTCGGGTGGGCGCGCGCAGAAGGGCCCGCACATCTACCTGGCGCTGTTCCTCGCCACCGAGGCGATGGTGCTGATGAGTTTCGTCGCGCTCGATGTGCTGCTGTTCTACATCTTCTTCGAGGCGATGCTCATCCCGATGTACTTCCTGATCGGCGGGTTCGGCACCGGACCCAACCGATCGGCGGCCGCGGTGAAGTTCCTGTTGTACAACCTTTTCGGCGGACTCCTTCTGCTGGCCGCGGTCATCGGGCTGTACGTGGTGACCGCCCAGGACGGGGTCGGCCCAGACGGTGGCGGGACGTTCGCGCTGCCGGACATCGCCGCAGCTGTCGCGAGCGGACAGATCGACGACTCGACCGGACTGGCCAAACTCCTGTTCCTCGGCTTCCTGTTCGCCTTCGCGGTGAAAGCGCCGCTGTGGCCGTTGCATTCGTGGTTGCCCGACGCCGCCGTCGCCGCCACGCCCGCCTCGGCGGTGCTGATGATGGCCGTGATCGACAAGGTCGGGACCTTCGCGATGCTGCGCTTCTGCATGCAGCTGTTCCCGGACGCGTCCCAGTACTTCGCGCCCTTTGTCTGCGCACTCGCGGTCGTCAGCATCGTCTACGGCGCGGTCCTGGCCATCGGACAGACAGACGTGATGCGGCTCATCGCCTACACGTCCATCTCGCACTTCGGCTTCATCATCCTCGGCATCTTCGCGATGACCGATCAGGGCCAGACCGGGTCGACGCTCTATATGGTCAATCACGGGATATCCACCGCCGCACTGTTCCTCATCGCCGGCTTCCTCGTGTCACGCCGTGGGAGCACCCTGATCGCCGACTACGGCGGCGTGCAGAAGGTCGCGCCCGTCCTCGCCGGCACGTTTCTCGTCGCCGGGCTCGCCACCCTCTCGCTCCCGGGGCTGGCCCCGTTCATCAGCGAGTTCCTGGTCCTCATCGGCACCTTCTCCCGCTATCCGGTTGCCGCGGTGATCGCCTGCTCGGCACTCGTCCTGTCGGCGATCTACATCCTGTGGACGTATCAGCGAATGATGGGCGGACCGACGAAGCCGGCGCGCGACCGCTCGTCGTCGATGCGGGACCTGGCGGGTCGCGAACTCGTGGTCGTCGCTCCGCTGCTCGCCCTGCTCATCGCGCTGGGGGTGTATCCGAAGCCGATGATCGACCTGATAGATCCGGCGGTACAGGCCACGCTCACCACTGTCGGCGTCGAGGCGCCCGAACCGGCCGTCGCCGAGTCCGATCTGGAGGGCAACTGATGACATCGACCACCCTCGTCGACGGTCCGATGACGCTGGCCGCCATCGACACCCCCAGCGTCGAATACGCATCTCTCGCACCGATGCTCATCGTCTTCGGCGTGGGGGTCGTCGGGGTGCTCGTCGAGGCGTTCGCGCCGCGTCGTCTGCGGTATCCCCTGCAACTCTCGCTCGCGCTCGGCGGGTTGGTCGTCGGATTAGGTGCCCTGATCGCGGTGGCGGTCGCGCAGACACACGATGGCGCGAACGGCGAGTTCGCGATGTCGGGTGCGGTCGTGATCGACCGACCGGCGCTGTATCTACAAGGGCTGCTGCTGATCATCGCGGTCATCGCCGTCGGGTTCATGGCCGAGCGCCGACTCGAGCGAGTGGTCGCACCGGTGACGATGCGAAGGCTCGCCGGGGTCGGCGGCGGGGACGACGCGATCACGCGTGGCGGCCCGGCCGGTGGCGGTGTGGACGCCGACATGTTCACCCCCTCGGGCGCCTCGGTACCCAACACCGATGCCGAGTTCGAGGCCACCCGCGCCGGAGCGGTGACGACCGAGGTCTTTCCCCTGGCCCTGCTCGCGGTGGGCGGGATGATGCTGTTCCCGGCGTGTGGGGACCTGCTCACGATGTTCATCGCGCTGGAGGTGTTCTCGCTCCCGCTGTATCTGCTGTGCGGACTGGCCCGGCGTCGGCGCCTCATCTCGCAGGAAGCCTCCCTGAAGTACTTTCTGCTGGGCGCGTTCTCGTCCGCATTCTTCCTGTTCGGAGCGGCCTTCGTCTACGGCGCCACGGGTTCGCTGAACCTCTCGACGATCGGTGCGTCGATCTCGGCGACCGCCGACAGCGGCGGTGACACGACACTGGCACTCATCGGGCTGGCGCTGCTCGCCGTCGGCCTGCTCTTCAAAGTGGGTGCGGTGCCGTTTCATTCGTGGATTCCGGATGTCTATCAGGGCGCTCCGACGCCGGTCACCGCATTCATGGCCGCCGCCACCAAGGTCGCCGCTTTCGGCGCGCTGCTCCGGGTCTTCTACGTCGGCTTCCCGGGCCTGAGGGAGCAGTGGGAACCCGCGTTGTGGGCGGTGGCCATCGCGTCGATGGTCATCGCCTCGGTCATGGCGGTGACCCAGAACGACGTCAAGCGGATGCTCGCGTACTCGTCCATCGCGCACGCCGGGTTCATCCTGCTCGGCCTGATCGCCTTCGACGAAGCCGGACTCGGCGCCACGCTGTTCTACCTCGCCGCCTACGCGTTCACCACTCTCGGCGCCTTCGCCACCGTCGCCGTCATCCGTGAGCCCGACACCGACGCCGGTCCCTCTGCCCGCGCGGTCGCCATCCACGGCACCGCACCGCTGCCGCGAAACCCACACCTGTCCGGCCGCGAGGCCACCGACCTCACCCAGTGGTCGGGGTTGGGGCGCCGTTACCCGCTGGTGGGCGCCATGTTCTCGGTGTACCTGCTCTCCTTCGCGGGCATCCCGCTGACCAGTGGCTTCATCGCCAAGTTCGACGTCTTCGCCGCAGCCGCCGGTTCCGGCGGCGGCGTCCTGGTGGTCATCGGCGTCATCAGCAGCGCCATCGCCGCCTACGTCTACGTCCGCATCATCGTCGCCATGTTCTTCGACGACGTTCCCACCGCCGGCGCCCCGCACGTGGTGAAACCCAGCGTGCTGACGACGACCGGCATCGCCCTGTGCACCCTCGTGACCGTGGCCCTCGGTATCTTTCCGCAACCGCTGCTCGACCTCGCAGACTCGGCAGCGGTGTTCTTGCGCTGACAGATGATCAGGAACGGATCCGTCAACGAAACGTCGACCACTGCGGAGTTGTGCAGGATCGTGCACGGTCACGTGTCGAGTTGGGGCATTTGGGTCCGGTATGCGACGCATACTGCCCCCGCGTCAGGCGCTGTGTGGTCGCGCTACGTCGTCCAAACGCATCGTCCGACCTGTGGGTCTTCTCTAACCGATGTCCCGTCTCCGTCAACGCTCAGCAAAAGACCGAGCGGCAACGGATATTGTGAGCGATCCATCAAAATAGGAGCGCCGCCAATGTCTGATCTCGACCCCCTCGGTGAGCGTCTACGCCGAATGGCGGTGTCTCAGGCAAAAGTGACCGATCACCGATCGGTTGCCGGAATCGTTCGGGTGGACGTTGATCACGCGGCGTATCAACGCGACCCAGCAGCGGCACGGTGCGGTCTCCTCGACCGCTACGTCGCCACCGCTCACGCGGACCGCGGCGGTCATGACGCGATTTCTATCGCCCTTACGAGATTCATCGTCGATTCTTCGGTCGACGTGAATGACCTGCTCGACCACGCGTTCGTGGAGTCTCGTGGCCTCCCCGGATGGATCGAGGACCGAGCGGACCGATTCCCGGTCAGCAACCGCACCGAAGGCGGAACCATCCAAGCCGGGCGCTGGGTCGGCCCGGACGGACGGTCGCGGTATCTCGCGAACAAGGACGTGCTGTACCAACGAGCGAACGTCGTGTATCTGCTGCAGACTTCTGCAACCACCGCGTCCACCAGCACGACGGTGCAGGCAGGTTTGCAGGACATCGTGGTGTCAGCCCACCTCGAGGATTGAGAGCGACATGGTGACCCGGAACTCCGTTGTGTCCGATCTGGAGTCGGCCATGAACACCGTCATCCACTTCGTCGCCGATCCGGATGATGCCAGCTGGTACATGGGTGACGCCGAGCGACATACTCTCTACCTGCGTATGGGCGATTTCCCTGATGAGGAGGCGTTCTCGCTGTACCTCGGTCACGGCAGATGGATGGACTTCTCAACTCCTCCGGCCACTTGGACGATCGCGACTCCGACACAATGGCCGCCAACTGCGCGTCCTCGGTTACCCAAAGGCGAGTTCCACGAGTGACACTCGCCCACTTCTCAGCTGAGGCCTGCCCGGGTGCAACCATGCCATCCTGGAACCCGTGGATCTGATCAGGCACCTACGGTTCTTCGTCGCCGTGGCCGAGGAGGGCCACTTCGGCGAGGCCGCTGCGCGCCTGGAGATGACACAGCCGCCGGTGTCGCAGGGTCTGCGTCGCCTGGAGAAGCAGCTGGGACTCCAGCTCATCCGACGCACCACTCGCGGCGCTGAACTCACCGATGCCGGACGCGAACTGCTTCCGCGCGCACGTCTACTCGTCGACGACGCCTCGAGATTCGTCGGCGAGGCCCGGCGGCTCCACGAGCGCACCGAGGTATTGCGTTGGGGTACCCCATCACTGGTCGGCCCGACGATCACGGCCACGCTGGCACGCCGCATCGCCGGGATTGCGTCTGGACAGGACTCGATCAGCTCCTCGACCGTCGATCTCATCGAACAGGTGTCGGCCGGGTCACTAGACCTCGCGGTTGTCGAAGCGCCCTGTGTCACCGGCTCTTTGACCACCGGCCCGATTGTGGTCCTCAAACGTTCGGTCGTGGTGCCTGCGATGCACCCGGTGGCGTCCGCCGACCGGCCGCGCCTGCGTCACCTGGCCGGGCTGCGCTTCTGCCACACGCCACGGTCGTTCAACCCGCCTGCGCACGACCAGCTGATCGACCGGCTCCGAGAGTCCGGCCTCGACCCGCAGCTGAATACGGTGACCTCCGCCGACCAACTGCTGGCCGCGGTCGCCGCCGGGCACGCCTTCGCGCTGACCGTCGATCGCGATGCCCTCGCCGCGGTCGATGCCGTTCGCTGCCTGTCCGTCGGACCGGACGCCACCGCGCTGCGCCTTCGCGTCGTCTACCGCGAACCCGGCCTCAGCGAGGTGGCGGAGGTCGTCACCGCCGCCCTCTACCGGATCGGCAAGGCGACGTGAGCTCGTCGGCGCCCCTCCCCGAGTCGGTCCGCACCGAGCTCGATCGCACTGTCCACGAGACCTTCGCCGACGCCGGCTGTTCGGGGTGCGTGCACGTACGGACGATCGGTCCGACGCCGGTCGAGTACTGCCACGACGCCGACACCCCGGTCGTCCTCGCGTCGGTCTACAAACTCGCGGTGTTGGTTTCCCTGTGCCGCATGGCAGATCGCGGCGACATCGATCTCACGGCGTCGATCACCGTCGATCCCACGCGGAGGGCCCATGGCCCGACCGGGCTCGCACTGTTCTCGGACCCGGTCACCATTTCCTGGCGTGACCTCGCCACGTCAATGATGACCGTCTCGGACAATGTCGCCGCCGACGTCATCCTCGCCCACATCGGACTGCCGCAGATCCACGACGACCTGGTCGACCTCGGCCTCACCCACACCCGCATCATCGGTGGTATCGCCGAATCGCACGCACGTCTGCAGCGGGAGACCGGCACGAGCACCGTCGCCGAAGCCTTCGCCGCCCTGGCCGATCCCGACTTCGACGCCTCGGTCAGTGCCTACGACGCCGCCTACTCCAGTGCCGCGACACCGCGCGACTGCACGACGCTGCTCGACGCGATCTGGACCGATCGCGCAGCGTCCGCGACGTCGTGTGAGTTCATTCGCCAGACGATGAGGAAACAGGTCTTCACCTCGCGCCTCGCTTCGGGGTTTCCGTTCCGCCGGGTGAGCGTCGCGGGTAAGACGGGCACGCTCGTCGCCATTCGCAACGAGATCGGCGTCATCGAGTTCCCCGGCGAAGTGCCGATCGCGGTCGCGGTCTTCACGATGAGCGCGAGATCCGAGATGGCACTACCCGAGGTCGACCGCGCCATCGGAGAGGTGGCCCGCGTGATCGTCACCGAACTCCGAAGACCGGACGACTGAGCGGAAACTCGCCGGCAACAGCGGTGATAGCGATCCGCTATCGGCCGATCGCGTGCCGAAACTTGGCATCACGGCGTCCCGATGGGTTGGCTCAAGACATGCGTCGATGGTGGGCACTGGTGAGTGCATGTGCGGTGATCGTGGGCACGATGTCGGGTTGCTTCCTGTCCTCGGACTCACCTGACGACGCGCTACGGTCGTTCGCGGCCGCGCTGCAGGAGGGCGATGCCACCAGAGCCGCGGCCCTCACCGACGATCCGACCGCCGCAAGCGCGGCGATCACCGCCATGTTCGACGGCATGGGCCGCACGCCCAAGCTCTCGGTCGCGGCCGACCTGGTCGACGACAAGGAGGTCAGCGGCACACTCGACCATCGCTGGCAGATCCGCGATCGAAACGTCGGGTATCAGACCTCTGTCGTTCTCGCCGAGTCGGATTCCCACTGGAAGATCCGGTGGCAGCCCTCCGTCCTGCACCGTCAACTCCGTGCCGGAGAATCGTTCTCGTACAGCGACGATCGCGCCTACCGGACGCCGGTCCTCGACACCAACGATCGGCCGCTCATGACCTGGCAGGCCGTCACCCTGGTCACGTTGCAACGCGCGCAACTCGGTTCGGCGGAGATGCTCGCCCGCGCCCTCCGACCCGTCGAACCCGGTATGACCGCCGCCGGTATCCGCGCGGCCTTCGCGGGCAACTCGTCCAGCCGGTCGAGCCCCGTCGAGACCCACACGGTGATCCGGCTCCGCGAGTCCGATCTCCGGCGCGTCCGGCGCTCGGTGGAGTCGATTCCGGGTGTCGTGCTCAGCGAGCAAGGCGCGCTGCTCAGCGCCACCAAAGCACAGCATTCGCCGGCGATGTCGGGACTCGAGGAGATCTGGCGCGAGCACATCGACGCCACGGCGGGGTGGTCCGTCCAGATCGTCGGCGCCGACGGCACACCCACTCATCTCGTCGACTCGGCGCAACCCGGTGTCACGCCACCGGTACGCACGACCCTCGATCGCGATGTCCAGACCCGAGCGCAACTCGCCGTCGACGGCGAACGACGCCCTGCCATGGTCGTGGCCATCGAACCGTCGACCGGAGGCATCGTCGCCGTCGCGCAGAACGACGCCGCCGACAGGTCGGGATCGGTCTCACTGTCCGGGCTCTACCCTCCGGGTTCGACGTTCAAGACCATCACGACCGCAGCAGCACTGGACGCCGGAGCCGTGCAACCGACGTCACAGGTCCGCTGTCCCGGCCGCACCACCATCGAAGGTCGGACGATCCCGAACGAGGACGACTTCGACCTCGGGACCGTGGCACTTCCAACAGCTTTCGCGCGCTCGTGCAACACGACGATGGGCGCCCTCGCGAACAGGCTCCCCGACGATGCGCTCACCGCCATGGCACGACGGTTCGGCATCGGCGCGGACTACACCGTTCCGGGCCTGACGACCGTCACCGGGTCGGTGCCCCGCGCCGATTCACCAGCGTTGCGGGTCGATAACGGCATCGGTCAGGGTACGGTGACCGTCAGCCCCTTCGGTCTCGCCCTGGCCGAGGCGAGCCTCGCGCGCGGTGAGACCGTGACCCCCGGCCTGGTTCGCGGAAGGGACACGACGGGAGACGTGGAACCGCAACAGATCCCGGGCGACGTCACTCGTGCACTCCGAAGCATGTTGCGCGACACGGTCACTCGCGGCACGGCCACCGCACTCCGCGACATCCCCGGTCTCGGCGGAAAGACCGGCACGGCGGAGTACGGCGACAACAAGAACCCGCACGGCTGGTTCGCCGGCATCGTCGGGGACCTCGCGTTCGCGACGCTCGTCGTCGGAGGCGGGTCGTCCGCACCCGCTGTCGAGGTGACCGGAGAGTTCCTGCGGCCGCTGAGCGAGTGAGCGCTTCCGCAAAGTGCGGGAAAGGTACCGGATTCCGGGACGAATCCCGCACTCTGTCAACGGGTCGTCACGACGCCGGCTCGAGGTCCTTTCGGTACAGGGTCTTGCCCGACGCGTCGACCAGATCCACGCTCAACACTTTGGTCCTGCCGTCGATCGTCACCTCGCCGAAGTGTTGAAACCCCTCCGCCGGTGACACATTCGACTCGGTAGGTGCATGGACGAATTGGTACTCGGCACCGAATGTGCTGTCCAACGGGCTCTCCGGGAACGCACCGGCGTGCAACGGTCCGGCGACGAACTCCCAGAACGGCGCAAAATCCTTGAAGCCGGCGCGGTCAGGCTCGTAGGAGATCGCGGCGGTGTAGTGGACATCGGCGGTCAGGAACACCACGTTCCGGACGTTCTTCGTCTGAGACAGGATGCGGGAGAACGCGATCTCACGACCAAGCGGATCGCCGGCATCACCCTGGGCCACCGCTTCCATTGCCTTCGGACCGTCCGGCGGTGTCGTGTTCTTGTCCGCCACGACGATGCTCAGCGGCAGGTCATTGGCGACGATCTTCCAGGTCGCCGTCGAACCCCGCAGTCCGTCGATGAGCCACTGGGTCTGCTCCGGACCGAGCGTGCCGTCGACGTTGTCCCTCGACCACGCATCGGGGTTCGGGTCCTTGTGGCTGCGCATGTCGAGGATGAAGACGTCGAGCAGCGGACCGTATGACACCTTGCGGTACAGACGATCCGTGGCACCGATCTCGACGGGTTGCCATTCCTGCCACGCCTGACGTCCGTTGCGCGCCAACACGTCGACGCTCATCTCGGTGTATCCCTCGCGGCCCTGCCCCTCGAGACTCTCCCCGGGGGACCAGTTGTTGACGACCTCGTGGTCGTCCCACTGCACCAGTTGCGGGACTGATCCGACGAAGCGTCGGAAGTGGTCGTCGGTCAGGTTGTACGCGTAGTTTCCACGAAACTGATCGACGGTCTGCGCCACCTGCGCCTTCGCCGGACTGGTGATGTTCCCATAGGTCTTGCCGTCGTTCTGTTCCTGAGTCGCCTCGACCGGGTTGTCGGCGTAGATGGCGTCACCGGAGTGGATGAAGAACTGCGGATCACGGTCGGCCATGGTGGCGAAGATGGTCATCCCGCCCATATCGGGGTTGATGCCCCACCCCTGCCCGACCACGTCGCCGGACCACTGGAACCTGATGTCGCCGTCTCGTACCGGAGCTGTCGTGAAGATTCCGGTCGCCGGTTCGGAGAGCGCGCCGTCCTCACCTTCGAAGGTGACGCGATAGTGCACGGTCTGGCCGGGCTCCAGGCCGGCCACCCGTAGTCGGCCGGTCCCGTCGCCGGCGGGCGTCACCTGCGGTCCGCGAAATTTCCGTGCAGCACCGAAGGACTCGCTCGATGCGGTCTCGACGATCATGGTCGCCGGCCGGTCCGACCGCGCCCACACCAGCGCCCCTCCGCTGGTCACCTCGCCGGTGGCCACCCCGTGGGTGAGGACCGGCCGGTTCCTGACCAGACTCGGCGTCGCCGAACCAGGATTCGACGACCCGCAGGCCGCCAGCGCGGACCCGACCGGGACGAGGAGCGCGCCCGTAGCGGCAGTTCGCAGAATCGTGCGTCGGGACGTGGGACGGTCTGCTCGATGAGGTCGGGTCATGGGCGCCAGGGTGGCGCAGCACTTCCAATGGCTGGTGACAAATGGGTGACGAGAAGGTGTCCGTCTCCGAGCTCGGTGTCATCCGGCACGCGTGCCGCTTGACCGAATATGTCCGGTCGGCTCAGATGGACTGATGAGCGACGAACTGTTCGAGCACAAGACCAAGACCGAACTGACCCGTGAAGAGGCGGCGAAGAGGATCCACGAGCTCGCGGACGCCATCGCGCGTCACAACGAGGTGTCTTTCGTGGAGAACAACAAGACCGTCCGTGTCGACATCCCGGCGAAGGTGCAGCTGAAGATCGAGATCGAGCGGGGCGAAGACGAATCCGAGCTCGAGATCGAGATCACCTGGTAGGCAGCTCTTATCGACTGGGTACGTCAGAATCGGTGGACGCCAATGACGAGGCTGGGTTCGGCGTCTGTAGGGCCGACCGCTCGGTGCGCATCAATCGCCAAGCGGCCACAGCGAAGGCTGCTTGACTGACGGCGTTGATCGACTGCTCGATCCATTGCAGCGAGAGAGTCTGTTCCTGACCGGCCAGTGGTCCGAGCGTGTAGGTCCCCGCCAGGCACACCGCGAGCAACGCCACCGTGCGCACATCCCGAACGCTCCACGCGTCGCGCGCGAGGGCCACGTAAAGTGCTGTCGCGCCGATGATCACGGCGATCAGAAACCAGCCGGCAATAGATGGGACCGCCACTCCGACGACCGAGAGACCGGCGAGCAGTAGGGCCGGCGTGAGTCTGCGAAGACCCCAGGCAGCGGCGGCGAGGAGCGGAAACCCGCAACCCATCAGCGGGAAGAGCGAATCGGCGAGCCGCGGGATGTCGGCGATGTCCGTGGCGGCCAGGAACTTCCACGACGCTTTGGCGAAACCTCCGGCAAAGATCAAACCAGCGCCGACATATGCAGGTAGCCAGTCGGTTCGACGCGCGACCAGGAGTGCACCGAGCGCGCCGAACGCGACCGGTACGAAGTCGAACAGCGCCAGGGGGACCGTGACCTGTTCCGCGGGTGTCACCCTCGCCCCTCAGACTGCGGCCGGCATCGGAGCGCGGTCGGAACCCCGGATTTGTTCAGCATGCTGAACAATCTAGCTCGTCCGGCTCACCCGCGCCACCAACGGAGGGGTGTTCGTTCGGTGCTCGGGCGGTCGAGGGCGACGACGCTGACCGTTCAACCGGACCACGCGATCGCGCAGGGTGCTCCTCCGCGCCGCAACATCCAAGTGTTCCGCTCACCATGATGCAGAACGTCGTCGTTCTCGATGCTCCTCGCTACCTTCGTCGGCAACAGGACCGTCGAAGGAGCACCATGACCGAGACCGCCACCCGCCTCAACGACGTGGACATCGCCGCCGTCGGCCAACTGGTCGAAGCGATTCAGGACGACGCCGGCAAGGCCCAGACGACATGGGCCGCGCATGTCCAGTGGAACGGTTCGTTCGCGTCGGCGGCACGGATACGCGACTTCTCGCCGGTCCCGTCCGACGAGCCCGCCGCACTCGGCGGCGGCGACACGGCACCCAACCCGGTCGAACAGCTCCTCGGTGCGTTGGGTAATTGCCTGGCCGTCGGTTACGCCGCGAACGCCACAGTGGCGGGCATCGAACTGAAGGACCTGCGAATCGATCTGAAGGGCGACGTCGACCTGCACGTCTTCCTCGGACTGGCGGAGGGACATGCCGGATTCGGATCGATCACCGCGAGAGTCACCATCGATTCCGACGCCCCGCGCGAGAGGCTCGATGAGCTGCACGCCAAGGTCCAGGCCAGCTCACCGGTCGGGCACACCCTCGCGAACGCGGTGCCGGTGGAGATCGTGTTGAACTGACGCCGACCGACGACACAGCAGTCGTAAGCAAAGCACACGCCCCGCCAACAACCGAAGATCTGTGCCAGAAGCGTCGGAGATTGCCAAACAGTCGTTGAAGTCATCAAGGATCACCGAATGCCAACGATGACCGAGCGTCGACTTCTTGCTGGACTCGCCACCGTGCTGGCGCTGACGATTGGTTCATTGCTGACCGGCGCGGCCATCGGGGACGCACCGGCAGGGGCGGACCCAGCCATCCACGAGGTCGACTACAGCTGCGGATCCGGGTGGTACGAGAATTCGGACGGCAACTGCGTCCCAGGGCCGGACAACTCACCCACGGGGATTCGTTGCAAGGACGGAACGTACAGCCACGCGAAGAACCGACAGGGTGCGTGTTCCCGGCACGGGGGAATCGCAGACGACTCCGGAACAGCCGGGGCAGGCAGCGATGAGAGCGGCAGCTCCGAGCTGGGAGTCGGGAGCGCGGTGATCGGCAGTTCCGTGATCGGTGCGGCACTGCTGGGCGCCCTGCTGTTCGGGAGTAGTTGACCTTCTGTCGTATGGTCGCCCCGTGACCGACCGCATCACCGATGAACGACCAGCCGAACACGAGATGACCGGTCACGCGCTACTCGACAACCCGGCTCTCGCGGCCCTCACCGGGCCACATGCGCACTTCGCTCAGCGCCGCGGTGGTGCTCTGCGGTATCACCCCGATGTCTGCCCCATAGCGGCTCTCCCCGACTCCCCGAACGCTCGAGACTGGTCGGACGCTGCCGAACTCATCGGCCCGGGTGGTTCCCTGTTCTTGCCGGTGGTCACGAATCGTCCGCCCGCGGGATGGGATACGACGATGGACCTGCCCGGTGTGCAGATGATCGACGCCGGCGTCGACGCCCGGCCTGACGATGAGGCCGCGCCGTTGACCGCCGCAGATGTGCCGGAGATGACCGACCTGGTCGAACGCACTCGCCCAGGGCCCTTCCGCCCCCGCACGATCGAGATGGGCGCCTACGTCGGAATCCGACGCAACGGCCGCCTCATCGCAATGGGTGGTGAACGGCTGAGACTTCCGGGTTACACCGAGATCAGCGCCGTCTGCACCGATCCCGACCACCGCGGACACGGACTCGCGTCCCGGCTCGTACTCGACCTCGCGCACCGCATCCGACGTCGCGGTGATGTTCCGATCCTCCACGCCGACGCCCGCAACGTCGGCGCGATCCGGCTGTACGAGCAACTGGGGTTCGTCGTTCGCCGTGAGGTCCTGTTCCAGATCTTGCGGGCGCCTAGCTGAACTCGGACTCAGTCAGTCCCGCGTCAACGACTTCGCCAAGGGAGCGATCTCGTCGAGATAGATCGATGCCAACACGTCCGACTCGTCGGCCAGGTGCCGCACCCGATCACCCTCGGCCCGGTCCCATTCGGTGGCGACGGCATGCTCGAAGTCGTCGATTCCACTCACGCGGTCGAGCCACGCCTGCTTCTCCTGCCGGTGTTGAATGCGCGCGACGATCGACTCGTACCCCGCGAATGCCTCGAGGCGCCGCACCAGCTCGTCGAGCCGGCCGGACAGCAGGAGCGACTTCTCGACGAACGTGGACACCACCTGTGGATCGGCGGCCAGGTGACCGGTCGGCTCCGCACCCAGAAGTGCGAGTTGGTCGCGCAGCCCGACAGCGACAGTCGAGATGGCGGTGACCTCCCCCTCGAGGTCGACGCGGACGGCGTGACGGTCGAAGAAGTCGAGCTGCCACGCGGGGAATCCACTGATGCGGTCCGCCACCGCGGCGGTCGTCCACGCGATCTGGCCGACGGGATCAGACGAGAAACGCTCCAGTTCGCCCCTGTCGCGACTACGACGACGGGACAGCGCCGAGACCCCGGTTCCGCCGCCTTCTACGTCTCCGGTCGCCCGGCCATGCCAGATGTCGGCGGCCGAGGCGACGAAGTCGGCACCCTCGGCATCGCTGTCGACGGCCGCACCGGCATCATCACCCAACTGCTGCCGGATGGCCTGGCACGACGCCCAGCGTCTGGCCTGCGCAAGTCGGATCGTGTCGGCGAGGTCGGCCAGCGGAGCAGACGAGGACGTACCGGAACCGGCGGTCGACGACGCTTTCGTCGTCGACCGCGCCGCTGACCTTCGATGCCGGAGGTCGTCGCGCATGCCGGTGAACATCGCCGAGAACGCCCCGATCAGCATTCCGAGGAGCACCACCAGCGCGGCCGCGATCACCACCACGAAAACGGCGATCACGACGTACATCATCTGTCCAGTAGACCACGGTTCACGACGACTGAGGTCGGTTCCTGCGCAGCTCAGCGAGGCGCAACGGAGTCCTTCATCACTGTGGTCCGGACCAATGGACTCACACTCGGGTGATGGACTCCGACCGACGTTCATGGGTCGAGATGAAGTCCATCTGTCGCCGAGGCCCGTGAGTCACTTCGGGTCAGACCCGGCCGGCGAGCCGCCGAGCAACTCGCGGATGTCGTCGGCGTCGATGGCCGCACCGAACATGTCGCCGTCATCGACGACGGCGTTGAAGAGGTCGCGTTTACGTTCCTGCAGCGCAACCACTTTCTCTTCGATCGTGTTCGCCGACACCAGACGATAGACCGTGACCGGACGAGTCTGACCGATGCGATGGGCGCGGTCCACGGCCTGGGCCTCGGCCGCCGGATTCCACCACGGATCACATACGAAGCAGTAGTCCGCCTCGGTCAGGTTGAGGCCGAAACCGCCGGCCTTGAGGCTGATGAGGAACACCTTCGACGACCCACTCGTGAAACGTTTGACCGCCGCGGAGCGCCGGCTTGCGGTCATCGATCCGTCGAGATAGCTGTAATCGATTTCGGCACCGGCGAGCTCTCTTTCCAAGAGTTTCAGAAACCCGGTGAACTGGCTGAAGATCAGGGCGGAATGCCCTTCGGCGATGAGCTCGGGAATTTGCTCGACGAGGAACTCGATCTTGGCGGAGTCGATGTCGGTGTGCTTCTCGTCGACGAGCCCGGCGTGCAGGCTCAGTTGCCGGAGCATGGTGAGCGATCGGAAGATCTGGAACCGGTTGCCGTCGAAGTCGTCGAGCAGGCCGAGCACGCTCTGCCGCTCCCGAGTGAGGCGCGTCTGATACAGCTTGTCGTGCTTCGCGTTCAGGCTGATCGAAAGTACCTGTTCCTGCTTGGCGGGCAGGTCTGTGGCAACCTGATGCTTCGTGCGCCGCAGCATGATCGGACGGATCCGTCGTCGTAGCAACGCCAACCGCCCGGGCTCCGTGCCACTTTCGATCGGCTTGCGGAAGTACGACGTGAAGGTCTTCGCCGACGGGAACAGACCCGGCACGGTCAACGCCATCAGCGACCACAGCTCCATCAGGTTGTTCTCCAGCGGCGTGCCGGTGATCGCGATCTTGACCTCGGCATCAAGACGGCGAGCGCACTGATGAGCTTTGCTGGCGTGGTTCTTGACGAACTGTGCCTCGTCGAGAAACACGGCCGTCCAACTGACCGATGCGAATTCGTCGATCCCGATGCGCATCAGCGCGTATGAGGTGACGATCAGTTGCGCTCCCGCGATACGATCGGCGAACGCGATCTTCGCCCGTCCGCTCGTCTCGGTCACCGTTGCAATCCTCAGACCTGGTACGAACCGTTCTGCTTCGACCGCCCAGTTCGAGATCACGCTCGTCGGTGCGACCACGAGAAAGCGAGCCTGCGGTTCCTCCTCGATGACCTTCGCGATCAGCGCGAGGGACTGGAGGGTCTTGCCCAGCCCCATGTCGTCGGCGAGCACTCCGCCGATTCTGTTCTCCCACAGGAAGTTCAGCCAGTCGAGGCCAGCCCTCTGATAGTCACGCAAGTCCGCACGCAGCCCGGTCGGCACCGGACAAGGCGCCGGCGGTGTCGCGGCGGCCAGACGACGCAACTGCTCGCGCCACTTCGTGAGATCGTCGTCGGCCGTCCCGAGTTCGAGCAGCTCGTCCCACAGAGTGGCGTTGTGCGTATCCCGGCGGACCCGCCCGCGGTCGAGTTCACCCAGTGCGCGGGCCTCGGCCACCAGTTCGGCCAGGCGTTGCAGCTCCGGGGTGTCGAGCACGAAATAGGCCCCGTCGGGCAACAGCATGTGTGTCGCTCCGTTCGACAACGCCGTCAGCACCTGGTGCAGCGGCACTGCGACGCCGTCGACCTCGACGGTGATCGACAGGCCGAGCCAGTCGTTGTCATCGGACCGTTCGGCACCGAAACCGATCTCGGGGACGACCTCGGCGGCACGGTAGTCGGGGAGCTCGCCGACGATCTCCACCTCGATCCCGTCAGCCCGCAGCTCCGGGGCGACCTCGGTGACGAACCGCGCAGTGTCGACGGGCGAGTAACGGTAGCGGCGGGTCAGGAGCGCAACCGATGCCGATGCGAGAGCCTCGTCGCGACTCATCTCGGCGAGTTCCGGATCGTCTGCGAACTTGCTGCCCGGAAATCCGGCGACCTGAATCTGCCATCGATCACACACCCGAGCCGCAGCTTCGAGGTGGCCACGGAGTTGCTTCCACAGGCGACGTTCGGCCACGTCGTCACCGAACCCAGAGCTCTGCCCGGACGGGAAGAATCGTCTGCTCCCGTTCACGCGGTAGACGACACCCCACTCGAGGTGCGCGCCGCCATCGTCGGCGACCCGAAGCGTGACTGCCGCGTCGGGACCGGTGATCTCGGGTCGGGTCACGGCGCCATCGGCCACGGTCACCGACATCCGACCGGCGAGGTCGGGGAGGACCTCGTCGGCGAACTCCGCGATGTCGGTGTCGGGAATCCCGATCGTCCCGGCGTCGAGCAGTGCCCGGAGGGCTTTCGACGTCCCGTCGTCGACGAGCGGCGCCAGGAACATCGTGCCGCCTCGTACCAGGCTCGCTCCGTGAGGTACCGAGCCGAACAGCATCAAAGCGTCGTCCGCAGACGGCCCGACGGTCGGGAAGTCGACACCGCCGGACACCACGAGACCCTCGTCGTCGCGATCGACGGTCAACGCGGCCGACGCGGGTGGAAGCAACTCGACCTTTTTCGCGCCCGTCGACTTATGCGCCACCAGTACGACACCATCGTCGACCGCCGCCCGTAGAGCGGTCCAGATCTCGGCGGACGCCTGGTCCAATCGGTGAACCTGGGAGGTCCCGTACTGGTGTTTGTCCCCGGCGCAGAGGTGGACGGCACGGACTCGTGCCAGGTGAACGGGGTCGAAGTGCTCAGCCGGATGGTCGGTGGTGGACCTGTAGTACTCGGTCACATGTCCCGGCTCGATGGAGCTCCACGTGATCCCCGTGCGTACCCAGTTGCCCTTCTTACCGGGGGTCACCAGGCGCAATGTCACCGTCTTCAGGCTCATCCACTCGGGATCGTCGAGCTCGACGAGCAGTCCGATGGGAGCCGATCCCGGCTCTTTCGGGGTGGCCCCGGCAACGAGGTCGCCCAGCAATGTTCGCCACGGCGCTGACGCATGCCTCACGCCTCGAGGCGACGCACCGAGGAGTCCTGCACGCATCACCCCCAGCGCCAGAGCAACCGCGTGCTTGCAGTTGGCACCGACCGGACAGTCGCACTCAGCGACGTCGACCGCGTATCCGCGGGCGTCGTCACCGAACCCGATCTCGAGTGAGTACAGGTCGCCACTCGAACCGACGCAGGTCCCGGTCGCCGACATGAACAACGGGTCCCAGTCCTCGAGAGCCACGCGCCCCTGCTGTGCGTATTCGGCACCTCGGCCTATCGTCGCGACGTCGAAATGCGCGAGCAGGCCCGACTCCGCGGGCGATAACTGATCGAACGCTGCCACACGACGAGGCTAGGCGATTCTGCCGGCGGCGGGACCCGACGTCTGCACCGCATCGGATGTCATCCACGTTTCTCCACAGGGTCACCGAATCGGCGCCAAGCAAGCACTTGGTTTGTTAGCTTCTCGTCGATGGGATTCCTGAAGCAGACCACGCCAGAGATCGACTTCCCGACCTGGAGTCAGGGCACGCGCGCGGAGAAGATCAAGCCGATGGCGCGGCACTGGGCCGAGGTCGGGTTCGGGACACCGGTGGCGCTGCACCTGTTCTACGTCGGCAAGATCCTCCTCTACGTCCTTGTCGGCTGGGTCGTCGTGATCAGCACACCCGGGATCGACGGCTTCTTCGACGTCACCGACTGGTACAACGAGCCGATCGTCTTCCAGAAGGTCGTGCTCTACACGATGCTGTTCGAGGTCGTCGGTCTGGGATGCGGGTTCGGTCCGCTGAACAACCGGTTCTTCCCGCCGCTGGGTTCGATCCTCTACTGGCTACGTCCGAAGACGATCCGGCAGCCACCATGGCCGCGGATCCCGTTGACTGCCGGTGATTCCCGTAACCCGGTCGACGTCATCCTCTATGGCGCCCTGCTCGCCTTGCTGGTCATAGCGCTGTTCAGTCCGGGTAGCGGCGCGATCCCGGAGCTGGACACGACCGTCGGCGTCCTCCCCAGCTGGCAGATCTGGGCCGTCCTGGGTGTGCTCGCGGCGATCGGTCTGCGTGACAAGACCGTCTTCCTCGCGGCGCGCGGTGAGGTCTACGGCGCGTTCACCGTGGCGTTCCTCTTCAGCGGGGTCGACATGATCATCGCCGCGAAGCTGGTCTTCGTCTGCATCTGGCTCGGGGCAGCGACGTCGAAGCTGAACAAACACTTTCCGTTCGTCATCGCGACGATGATGTCCAACAACCCGATCTGGCGTTCCCCGAAGATCAAACGGAAGTTCTTCGAGAGCTTTCCCGACGACCTGCGGCCGGGCCGTCGATCACGATGGATCGCGCACTTCTCCACTGCGGTCGAAGGACTCGTGCCGCTCGTCCTGTTCTTCTCCCACGGCGGGTGGGTGACCGCGGTGGCGGCGACGATCATGCTGATCTTCCATTTCGGCATCCTGTCGTCGATCCCGATGGGCGTCCCGCTGGAGTGGAACGTCTTCATGATGTTCGGCATCCTGGCGATCTTCGTGGGGCACCCCGACATCGGACTCGCCGACCTCCAATCAGCCTGGCCACTACTGCTTTTCGCGGCCTCCGCCGCAACGGTGATCATCGGGAACCTGATGCCGCGCAAGGTCTCGTTCCTGCCCGGCATGCGCTACTACGCCGGGAACTGGGACACCGGCTTGTGGTGCATCAAGCCGTCCGCGTCGGCGAAAATCGAACAGGGCATCGTCGCCATCGCGTCGATGCCGGCCGCGCAACTCGAACGCTTCTACGGAAGTCCCGAAGCGGCCCAGATCCCTCTCTACATGGGGTATGCGTTCCGGTCGTTCAACAGTCACGGTCGGGCGTTGTTCACGTTGGCGCACCGGGCGATGGCCGGCGCCGGGAGCGGAGCGAGCGGGCCGGATGAGAACGGCGTCGCGGAGTCGGAGTATGTACTGACCGACGGCGAACGAATCTGCAGCACGGCGATGGGCTGGAACTTCGGCGACGGCCATCTCTCCAACGAGCAGCTCATCGAATCCTTGCAGCGGCGTTGTCATTTCGAGCCCGGGGAGGTCCGGATCGTACTGCTCGACGCGCAACCGATCCACCGACAGACGCAGGAGTACCGCCTCGTCGACCCGGCCGTCGGCGAGTTCGAACGCGGATACGTACGCGTTGCCGACCTGGTCACGCGACAGCCGTGGGACGACCAGGTTCCCGTCACGGTGACCTGGCGCGCCGACGACGGCCGGGCAGATCCCACCGAATAAGATCGGGGCGATTGGGTCCGCCAGGCGGATCACAATGCCCCCACAGCTTCAGCAGCCCGGCGCCGGTCACGCACCTTGGTCGACGACTCCGCCCGATTCACGACCCAGGTGGCGCCACCGGCCATGGCAAGCCCGAGAGCCGTTGCCCAGCCGAAGTATTCGCCGTACATCGCGGTGCCCCACACCGCGGTGACGGGCGGCATCAGGAACATCAGCGTGTTCACCGAGGTGACGCCGGACCGTCGTAGAAGTATCCAGTACAGCCCGTAACCGCCGAGCGTCGACAGGATCGACAGCCAGGCGATCGCCAGCCAGAAGGTGCGGTCGGCCGGCGGCACCGCCACCCCCGCGAGAAGGCCTGCCGCGGTGAAGATCACCGCGGAGACGCCGCAGTGGATCGCCAGGATGATCATGGGTGACGGCGGGTCGACGACGCGTCGTTCGAGGAAGGTGGCGGCAACCAGCGCGGCCATACCGAGCAGCGGGACGAGATACGCCCACCACGGCGCGTCCGCGGATGACGTCGCGTCCGACCAGGTGACCAGTACAACCCCGGCCGCGCCGACGAGCAGACCCCACCACTGTCGTCGGTGGGTGACCGCCCCGAGCAACGGACCTGCCAGTGCGGCGACGACGAGCGGTTGGACACCGTCGATGAGTGCGGTCGTCCCGGTGCTGACGCCGAGAGCGATCGCCCAGTACACCGTGACCGTGTAGCCGGCTTGCGAGAGCGCACCGATGACGACCTGGGAACCGACCGCTCGCCCGGACATCGGCGCGAGGCCACGCCGACGCCACCGGAAGTACACCGCGGCCCCGAGTACGACCGCGACCACCAGGAATCGCCACATGAGGACCGTGAGCACCGGCGCCTCACCCGCGCCCAGATTCGCGCCGATGAAACCCGACGACCAACAGACGACGAACACCGCCGACATGACAACTGTCACCCATCGCGCAGGTATACCGATCTGTGAAGTTTGCATGCAGCCGACCTTACCGATCGGTGTAGTCTTTGTCATGTGACTGCCGAGACCACACTCTCGACCGTGGAGTGGACACCCAAGGCCCGACTCATCCTCGACGCGGCCTCGGCACTGTTCTACGAACACGGCATCCACGCGGTCGGTGTCGACTCCATCGCGGCAGCCGCGGGCGTCACGAAACGCACGCTCTACGACCGCTTCGGCTCCAAGGAGCAACTGGTCGTCGAGTATCTGCGTGCCCGCAACGCCGCCTGGCAAGAGTTCCTCCGGTCCCGCCTGGACGCCGCCGATGCGTCGCCGAGCGCACAACTCGCCGCGATCTTCGACGCCACGCGGGACTGGTCGGAGGACCGCGGTCACAAAGGGTGCGCGATGATCAACGCGCACGCCGAGATCAGCGATCCCGGGCATCCCGCGTTCTCGATCATCGTCGGCCAGAAACACGAGCTACGGGACCTCTTCGCCTCGATCGCGACGAAGGCCGGCGCGCCCAACTCGCGCACATTGGCACAGCGACTGTTCATCCTCCACGAGGGCGCGCTGGTGACCGCCGGGATGGGGGTCGAGCCGGGAGCCCTCGACGCGGCTCGCGACTTCGCACTCGAGATCTTCGACGGCCAGCAGTCGAATTGACGAACTCTTAGCGCCCGGATGCGTTCCGCAGCAACATGATGCGGAGTAGATCTGATGCGGTGACCTTGTTCGACATACTGCCCTCTCTGAAAGGCGTCACCGTGACCAGATCGTTCGACACCGCGACGTGGGGAACACCGTTACGCACCGTCGGACCGGACGTCGTCGCCGGCGACCTGTCCCTCCGCGCAGAATCGCTGCACCGCAAGGTCGCGTTCTACCTCGACGCCGACGGCGGGCCCGTCTGCCAATCCCTGTGCCCGACCGGGGTGTGGTACCCGACGCTGGTCACCCGGATCACGTCTGCAGTCGTCGCCCACGGCCGCGTCGTCGTCTACGTCGACGCCGCCCTCCCACTCCACTCCGCGTTGCTCGATGTCGCTTTCCCGGGGACTCATCTGGCGGGTGCGACCATGCTCGACATCACCGTCGTCGACCTGTCCCGGCATCGTCGCACCCTGTACGCCGAGGCCCCCGCGCATCTCACGGTCACCGGCACCATCGCCCTGGCCCTGTCGCCCGTGATCCCGACGCGGGCAACGGACCCGCGAACCGCCTCCCGGTCGGTAACCGCCTGACACGATCGCACACGGCACGACAACTACTGGGCAAAGAGAAGCCGAAACCGCCGCCACGGCTCATAATCGCCTGATGCAACCGGAAACGGTCTCACGATTCCTGCCCGGATTGGGAGTGCTCCGCAGCTACGAGCGGTCGTGGCTGAAGGGTGACATCGTCGCCGGGATCGTCCTGACGGCGTTGCTCATTCCCGCCGGCATGGGGTACGCCGAAGTCGCCGGGTTGCCGCCGGTCACCGGTCTCTACGCGACGGTCATACCGCTGCTCGTCTACGCCGTCGTCGGACCGTCCCGCATCTTGGTCCTCGGGCCCGACTCGTCGCTCGCCCCGATCATCGCGGCGTCGATCATTCCGCTCGCCGCGTTCGACGCCGAGCGCATCGCCTTGGCCGGCGTGCTCGCCATCGAGGTCGGTCTGGTCCTCCTGATCGGCGGCCTCCTCCGGCTCGGCTTCGTCACCGACCTGCTGTCCAAACCGATCCGCATCGGCTACCTCAACGGGATCGCACTGGTCGTGGTGCTCAGCCAGTTGCCGAAACTGTTGGGCTTCAGCGTCGATGGCGATTCGGTCCTCCAGGAGGCGATCGACATCGTCCGGGGCGTCACGTCCGGCGAGGCCGAGCTGCTGCCGACGGTCATCGGGGTGTCGTGCCTGGTCCTGATCTTCGCACTCAAGTTCTGGCGCAAAGCGATTCCCGGAGTTCTGGTCGCGGTGGTGGCCTCGATCATCGCGGTCGCGGTCTTCGGCTGGTCCGATGACCTGCCGGTCGTCGGAGCGATGCCCCGCGGATTCCCGTCGCCGTCCCTGGAAGGCGTGACCCTCGACGACGTCATCAGCCTGATCGGCCCGGCCGTCGGTATCGCGCTGATCGCGTTCGCGGACACCAGCGTGCTGTCGCGAACATTCGCCGCGCGTGCGGGTGACCAGGTCAACGGCAGCCAGGAGATGGCGGCCATCGGCACCGCGAACATCGCCACCGGCTTCCTGAGCGGCTTCGCGATCTCGGCGTCGTCCTCCCGCACCCCGGTGGCCGAACAGGCCGGCGCCAAATCCCAACTCGCCGCGGTCGTCGGGGCGCTTCTGATCGTCGTGTTCATCTTCGTCGCACCGGGAGTCACCGCCTACCTTCCGTCAGCAGCGCTGGCCGCCGTCGTGATCGCCGCGGCCATCTCGCTGATCGACATCTCCGGCGTGGTGGCGCTGTTCCGCGCAAACTGGGTCGAGGGTGCGCTGTCGATCGCCGCGTTCCTCGGTGTCGCGCTGATCGGTGTCCTGCAAGGCATCCTGGTTGCGATCGGCCTGTCGTTCATCGCCTTCGTGAATCTCGCGTGGCGACCGTACCGGACGGAGTTGGGGCGGGTTCCGGGACTGCGCGGCTACCACGATGTGACCCGCCATCCCGAGGCCGAACGCATCGACGGTGTGCTCATCATCCGATTCGACGCCCCGTTGTTCTTCGCCAACGGCGGCATGTTCGACGACTACGTCCGAGGCAAAGTCCGCGAGGCGAGAACAGCGGGGCGAGAGCTCCACACCGTGATCATCGCCGCCGAACCCATCGTCGACATCGACGCCACCGCCGTCGACGAACTCGTCGAACTGGACGACTATCTCCGTAGCCACGGCATCACCCTTGTCTTCGCGGAGATGAAGGACCCGGTGCGAGACATTCTCCGACGCTATGACCTGCGCGTCGACGGCAGACCCCGGTTCGACGACACGCATTTCGCGCCCACTACCGGCGCGAAGATCGACGAGATCACCGGGCAACCCCGCCGAGACGTCCAGAAGTCGAACGACGGGATCTGACACCGCGACATCGGACGCCCCTCAGTGCGCGAAGATCACCGGCCCGAGGAATTCACACACCGTCAGCGCCAGAGCGAGATCCAGGCGGTCGCGGTCCGCCGGGACCTCGGCGAGCGCCTTGCCGACGCGATACTTCACCGTGTTGCGGTGGAGGTTGAGCCGTTCAGCGGTGTGGAGGTGGCTTTCCTTGGTGGCGAAATACACCGACAGCGTCTCCCGCAGCATGTTCGCGTTCGGGGAGTCCTCGGCGAGTCCGCCGAGGACCTCGTGGACCCACGCCCGCGTCGACTCGAGGTCCTGCGCCAGCAGGGACACCACGGCCACACCTCGGTCGCCGAATCCGATCACCCGACTCGCCGCACCACCCGGCATGGTCGCCACCGAGTAGGCGGCGAGTGCCTGCTCGTGGGTTCTCCGGAAACCCCGTGCCCCGGATGCGGGAAGGCCCACCGCGACTCGGATTCCCGCCGGCACGGTCGAGCGCACCGCGGTCACCGACGAACCGTCGGTGACGTCCCGTCCGACCAGTGGAATCCAGGCCCAGACCGTCGACCGGTCGATCGCGGTGACGATCGGCGGGGAGCCTCCGCCCACCCGGGTACCGAGTTCGCGGGCCGCGTGGGTGAGCGCGACCAGTTCGCGGGGTTCGTCGTCGAATGACCACAGGATGAGCGCGAGGTGCCTGCGGTCGAGCGCGTAACCGGTCTCGGACTCGAAGGCCCGCTCATCGGATTCGGCGCCGTCGAGGAACGAGTGGATGGCCGCTGATTGCACGTTGCCCTCGACGCCGAGCCACCGTCGGCGTTCGTCTTCGTACGCCTCGAACACGTACAGGGAGATCCAGTCGATGTATCCGGACAACACATCGGAGATGTGCCGGGTCAACGCCATCGACTGTCCGGCGTCGAGGTCGAGATCCTCGACCAGTCGGTAACATTCACGCATCACGCTGTTCTGCCCGAGATGGTAGGCCCGCACGAGCGAGTTCGACGGCACGTCCCGTTGCGCCAGACGCAGCGCGTATTCCACTGCGGCGGTGGTCGGTTGCAGGTGTTCGATCGGAATGTCGTTCGCCAGGACGTGGATGATCGTCGAGACGTTGCCGTGCACGCTCGCCTCGAGCAACTCCACGAGCTTGGGATCGGTGTCGAGCTGATCGATCTCCCGGGCCATCATGGCGCTCAACTCGGTGACGATGTCGGACACGTTCTCGTGCAGAGTCTTCGCGATCATGGCCGCCTGCTCGAGCAGCTCGGACCCGGCCGCCGCGGGCACTCCGGCCAACCGGTCGCGCGCGGCGTCCCCCGCCGTCCACAGCGCACGCGACGGTCGCGACGCGGTCATCGTCGCGACCGTGCGTACCGCAACGCCGACTCGGCGGCGTGGTATCCGCACAACCCGTGGATACCGGCACCGGGTGGACTCGCTTGAGAGCAGATGTACACGCCCGGTACGCCGATCGCGTACGGATCGAGCGCGGCACGGGGTCGCAGGACCATCTGCAGGCCGTCGTTCGCTCCGCCGATGATGTCCCCACCCGCGAAGTTGGCGTTCGACGAGTGGAGCTGTTCGGTACCCGTGCTGACCGTCGCCACGATCCGATCACGGAATCCCGGTGCGAATCTCTCGATCTGCGCGACGATCTGCTCGGTGGCATCTCCGTCGAAACCTCGAGGGACATGCGCGTACGCGTAGATCGGATTGACCCCGCCCGCACTGCGACCGGGATCGGCGATGTACTGCTGACCGAGCAGGACGAACGGCCGTGGGACCATCACACCGGCCGCGCGCTGTCGCTCGGTGTGGGCGATCTCCGCGAAACTCCCGCCGAGGTGCACTGTCCCGGCGCGCAGGCAGTCCGGATTCGACCACGGGATGTCCCCGTCGATCGCGAAGTCGACCTTGTAGGCCGACGACCCGATTCGATAACGCCGGTACGAGCGGCGAATTCGAGCCGGCATCTCGTCGCCGAAGATCGAGAGCACCTGCGCCGGGGACAGGTCGAGCAGCGTGATGTCCGCCCGCGGCAGGTCGGCACGCGAGCTCACCCGGACACCGGTCTCGATCTTGCCGCCCGAATCCCGCAGTGCGCCGACGATCGCCGCGGTGATCGCTCCCGAACCGCCCTCGGCCACCGGCCATCCGTAACGATGCCCGCTCGCTGCGATCATGAGCCCGAGTGACGCGGTGAGCGGACGGTCCAACCGGGAGAACAGGTGTGCCGCGATCCCGCCGTACAGCGCACGGGCACGCTCGGTACGGAACCAGCGCGCGAGCACGGTGGCAGGCAGGATGGCTCGCGGGCCGAACGATGCGAGGCGAATCGGGTGACCGGGCACGTGCACGACCGGGCGGAGCAGATCGTCGCCGAGATCGTCGAAATGCTCGGCCAGATCACCGAACATCGCCTGCCAGCGCGATCCGTCGGCGCCCAGTCCCGCCGCCGTGGCACCGATCGACCGGAACAGCAATCCGGCGTCGCCGGAATCGAGAGGGTGCGCGCAGTCGGCGTCGGGCCACTTCCACGCCAGCCCGTACCGCTCGAGACCGACCTCCGCCCAGAACGGCGATCCCACGCCCAGCGGATGGAAGGCCGAACAGTGGTCGTGGATGACGCCCGGGACCGTCAGTTCGCCCGACCGGGCCCCACCACCGACGACCTCGGCCGCCTCCAGGACCTGCACGTCGACACCGTTGCGCGCCAGGTGCAGAGCGGCGGCGAGCCCGTTGGGCCCGCCGCCGACCACGACAGCTGTGGTCACTGCGGCGCCTGATCGGTCAGCCGGACCGTTGTCGCGCTGCGGTCATCGGAGCGCATCTTCGGTTCATGCACCACCTCAGGATCGGTGACGGCGCGGCGAGCGTCAACGTCGAGAGTCCAGTCGACCTGGAACGGGATGGGCCCGTTGGGCAGCCACGGTTGCTCGTTCACCGCGTCGACCACCCGGTAGGTCCCGGTCTCGATGACGCCCAGCGCCGCATCGATCACCTTGAACCGCTGCGTGCCCCGGTGAATCGGCTGGGACTCGATCCAGACCACCGTGAACTCGCCCGGCGCGAAGCCGCACCGCTTCTGCAGCGCCGCGATGAGCCGCTCGTCATGGAGATGCCCGTCACCGAAGTTGAAGGCCACCAACGAGTTACACGAGAACTCCGCCTCCCTCAGCGTGTAGGTGTCGATATCGGACCCGAGATGACGGATCATCAGCGAGTACAGCGCGCGCCCCTGGCTGTGCATCGAACGCCAGGCCAGCAGCTGGTGCATCACGACATCGGCCACCTCGGCCGGGTACGAAGCGAGGAGCTGGGTGCGGGTGTTCTTCGCGGGCCGCACGATGTGCTGGTCGAGCTTCTCCTCGGCACCGGGCGCGAAAGCCCACGTGGCCGACGCCCAGTTCCCCGCGTACTGGCGCATCGACGGGAGGAACGAGACCAGGTCCGGACGGAGGTTGCCGAGCACGGGGAAGAAGCAGAGCGCCGCGGCGATCAGCACCATCGCCCACGGCATCGACGTGTCGGTCAGCGCGTAACCGTCCCAGGCCGGGAATCCGAGGAACAGGAACACCGAGGCGTACGCGAAGAGCAGGTTCCATTCGAGCGGAACGGCCAGTGGGAACGTCGACAGGATGAAGAAGTGGAAGCACACCATGAGGACGACCGCCGCCACGGTGAGCGACTTGCTCGTCGAGAACAGCAAGACCAGCGGGGTGACGACCTCGACGATGGTGCCCAGGACGTGCCCGACGCCGCCAGCCAGCTTCGACGGCCGCATGTCCTCGGGGAAGTCGCGATAGTGCGCCCGCTTGATCTTCTTGCTCGGCAACCACGGGGTGTTCGACAGCATCGGCGGGATCACCATCGAGAAATGATGTCCCAGCTTGGAGATCCCGGCACCGACCCACACCGACACGATGAGCAGTTTGAGCGCCAGGATCATGTCGACGAACGGGAGGACGCCGAAGAAGATCATCGCCGGGAGATACTGCTCGGAGCGAGCCGCGATGAAGATGACCTTGTCCCGCAGGCCGATCACCACGAACAGCGCGATGAGCGGGTACATCAGAACGGGGTTCACCAATCCCTGGTTGTCGGCCACCACCGAGTCAAGCGAGTTCGACGCGATACCCGGGAGCGCTATCGCGACAGCAAGATTCGCGAGAATGAGCGCGTAGACCGCGATGTCGAACGCGGTGCGGGAGTCACCCTTGGTGAAGGGCACCTTGCCGGGCCACGGTGGAAGCCGGATCGTCTGTGGCCGCAGCCAGTACAGGAAGCCGCCGGTCATCGGTTTGAAATGTCCGGCCAGCGGCCCCCACGACCCTCCGATGCCCAGGACCTCCACCAGCACGGTCCACAAGACCAGCTTCTGATAGACGATCGGCTGGTTCCACCACTCGGTCACGTGCAGCGGGTTGAGTCCGGACGTCAGCGTCGCGAGGACGATCCCGACACCGCCGTAGAAGACGAAGACTTTCATCAGATAGATCAGATGAACCATCTTCGGCGTGCCGAAGCCGTGATCGGCCCAGTGGGCTCCCAGCACGCGGATCCGATCGAAGAACGGCCGCTGGAGGAATGTCTCCGGGTCCACTTGGGGAAAGTCTGGTTGGGTGAGTCCCATTGGTGCGCACTCCTTGTCGTGTGAATGGGTCGGTTGAGGTGTGGGTGGGTTGGGTGTGGGACCGGCATCGCCGGTCTCGGCGCGCGGGTCATCGGCTCGGCGTCCGCCGTGGGACGTCGAAATCGGGCCGAATCGGGGGATCAGATGGGCTGCGGACTGTGGAGACCGGAACGCAGCGCCGGTTTGTCGATCTTCCCGACCGGATTGCGCGGCAGTTGGTCGACGACGTGGATTGTGCTCGGCTGCTTGATCTTCGCCAGCCGTCCGGCGAGGTGGTCAGCCAGCTTTCCCGCATCGACCGCACGGTGTGGGTAGGCGACGACGAACGCGACGGGCAACTCGCCGTAGAGTTCGTCCGGTGCTCCCACGACCGCGCACTCGAGCACGTCGGGATGCGTCGCCAGTGCGTTCTCGATCTCCTTGGGGTAGATGTTCTCCCCGCCACGGATGATCATGTCCTTGATGCGGCCCACCAGGGTCAGGTAGCCGTCCTCGTCGAGGCGGCCCACATCCCCGGAGTGCAGCCGGCCGTTGATGACAGTCGACGCGGTCGCCTCCGGCCGGTTCAGGTAGCCGCGCATGACATTCGGCCCGCTGATGACGACTTCACCGATCTCGCCGGTGGGCACCTCCGTGCCCTGTTCGTCGACGATGGAGATCCGCTGCCCCGGAAGCGCCGGGCCCACCGTCCCGAGTTTGCGTACTCCGACGACCGGATTGCAGGCCGACGCACAGGTGCCCTCGGTCAGGCCGTAACCCTCGACGACAGGTATCCCGAAGGCGCCCTCGACCCGGTCGAGCAGTTCTCTCGAGATCGGGGCGGCCCCGCAGACCGCGAACCGGAGAGACCCGGTGGCCCCAGCTGTCAGACCGTCCTGCGACACGAGGAGCGCGTAGATGGTCGGTACGGCGGAGAAGTATGTCGGGGTGAGCCGTGCGACGTCGTCGAAGAACCGTGACGAGGAGAATCTCCCGGTGATGCTCAGCTGCCCGCCCGCGAGCATCGGCGCCAGGAAGCTCACGCAGATGGCGTTCACGTGGAACAGCGGCAGCACCAGGAGGGCATGGTCGGCCGCGGTGAGACCGAAATGCGTGACCATGGTCGACGCCATGTAGTGCAGATTGTCGTGCGACAGTCGGACACCCTTGGGTCTGCCGGTGGAGCCGGAGGTGTAGATCAGCAATGCGTCGTCGCCGGCGGCCGGTGACAGTGAGCCCCGCCAGTCCGCGCTCGGCGCCGTCGCCAGTTCCTCCACGTCGAACCGGGCACGGTCGGACCTCAGTTCTGCTGCGCGGGTCCCGATGACGACCCGTGCTCCCGAATCCGCCAGCTGGTACTCGGCTTCCTCCGGGGTGAATGCCGGGTTGACCGGAGTGGCGACCGCGCCGATCCGCCATGCCGCCATCAACGTGACCAGCAGTTCGATCCGGTTGGGCAGAAAGGTCGCCACGACGTCCCCGGGTCGAACGCCAGCACGGCCCAGTTGTTCGGCGACACCCTCGACGCGACGCGCAAATCCGGCGTAGTCGAGGGCGACCACGTCATCGCGAACACACGGGGCGTCGGCGCGATGGGTCAGGTCCCATGCGAAGTACGTGCTGGTCACCGGGCTTGCCTCCGAGATCGTCGTGGTTGATGTGATCCAGAACACTATGAAAGCGGGAGCCGAACCGAAACGGTCGCGGAGGCCAGACTTCCTCGAGACCTTTGTGCTCGGGGGACAATCCGACACCGGACGTCGTCGGTCCGGTCGAGCTCTGCGTGCGCGGGGTCCCGGTAGCGTGTGAGGTGCTCTGCGCAGGCCCTCGCGAGCGTTCGGCGAACCCTGGGCGGGCCACCGTTGCACGACGTCACCCGACCGCCGAGGAAGCACCATCCATGACCGCGCACGCCAACGGACCCTTACCGTCGAGACGGTCGCCGGACGACGGACGCGCGCTCGACGCGGTCGCCGCCTTCGACGCCGGACTGTCCGACCAGGAGCGGCGGGTGCTGACCGAGCGCGTCTACGCTGCCAGCCCTCGCACCCAGTCGGAGGTCGCCGACCTTCTCGGGTTGTCCCGCGAGCGAGTCACCCAGATCGATCGCTCCACACGACACCGCCTGCGCTCGTTGATCGAGGCGGACCCGGCCCTCGCCGACCTGTCGGCGATGATCAACCGCCGGGCCGCTCCGGTCGCGGACGCCGCTGCGCTCATGGCCGACTCGACGCTCGCCGGGACTCCGGTGGGCGGCGTCGAGGCCCCGTGCTGGCGGGTGGTGGCCGCGGCGTCGGGTCTGCGCACGAGCGAGAACTGGATCATCCGGGGCAGCCTGCGCTCGGTCGCCGAGTTCACGAAGTCGGCGGTCGAGGCGGCGGCGCGCCCCGGCGAGGCGGCTTCGGTCATCACCATCGCGGATCACCTGGGCCTGTCCGGAGATTCGGCCGCACGGTGGCTACTGCGGGCGGGATACGAACTACTCGACGGCCACGCGATCGCCGCCCGGTCGACGACGGGCGAGATCGTCGTCGCAGCGCTCTCGATCCGCGGCGCGCCGTTGACCTTCGACGACATCATCGACGCGACTTCGGCGATCCCGCGTGCCCACAACAGTATTCGAAACGCGCTCGCCTCGGACGTGCGTATCGTCAGAACCGACCGCACCCGCTACGGCCTTGCCAAATGGGGCCTTCCACGATACGAGCCGGTCCATCTGCAGATCGATGCGATTCTCTCCGACCACGACGGGGCCGTGCCCCTCGACGACGTCATCGCGACGATCCGCGGTCGTCACGACGTCAGCGAGGCCACAATCCGTTCGTATGCCGGTGCCGGCGAATTCCAGATCCGCGACGGCATCGTCACCCGACGCGAACGACCACATCGGCCGCGGCGGACGCCGGGACGGACGCGCGGACTGTACCGCGAAGACGACGTCGTGCATTGGGCGACGACGATAACTCCCGCGCAGTGTCGCGGAACGGGTTTCAACATACCCAGCGCACTCGCCGGACTTCTCGGCATCGGCCCCGGTTCACCGGTCACACTCGAGACCGCGCTGGGCACACAGGCTTTCACGTGGGCATCGGTTCAGGCACGATCCGGCTCGATCAAGCGGTTCATCGATGAGCTCGAACTGGAACCGGGTACGCCCGTGTTCCTCGACTTCGGGCCGCACACCTTCACCGTTCGACGGGCCGAGCAGGCAACCGCGTCGTCCGCCGCGGACATCCTGACCCGGATCGGGCGGCAGCCGGCCCGGCTCACCAGAACCCGACTCCTCCAGGTGCTCGCCGAATCACTGTGGTTGCCAACGCAATCCGGAATCAACGACGTCGTCGAGCTCCTCGGCAGGCGTCGCGAGACCGACCTCGCGGACCGGGTCGCGGCCACACTGCGCTGAGCGTCGGGCATCGGTCAGCGAGTGCTCGGGGCACCCCAGTGGGGCTCGCCGTACGGGGCGTCGACCGCGACGCATGCGCCGGCCGACGCGCAGGCGAGGATCCGGACCATGGTGTCGCGAGTACCGAGATCGCCTTCGAAAGACACATACTCGCCACGACGCAGCCCGACGTCCGCCACCATCCGCTCCGCTTCGGCGATGAGTTGGCCGGTGGCGGCTTGTGGTTCGTGTCCGAGGTCGACGAGGCCGCCCTCGTTCCGGAGCATGTCCGCCGTCCGGAGTGCAGCGAGGACGAACTCGTCGCCGACGCGGTACATCTGACGACAGTGGCTCCGGGGCACGGCGGCTTCGACCAGATCCTCGACCTCGGTGCATTGATCGACATGAGCGAGCACGAAACCGATCTCGCACGAATGTGCCGGTTCGTTCGCTGGGCCGAGGACGATCGGAACCGTGACGGCGTCGACCTCCAGCAAGGAATACCAGGCGAGCACGAACTCCCAGCCGGTGCGGATCACGAGACCCACCCGACTGCCCGCGCGGACCCCGCAGGAGACCAGTTGCTCGGCCATCCATTCCACGGACTCGTAGAACCGTTCGAAGTCGATGACGGCGTCACCGGTGCGCACCGCGGGCAGCGAGCCATGGGTGTCGTGGGCGCCGCTCAGCAGCGAACATGAAGCCGACGTCTGACTCACACATCCCCGTATGCGTAGCGAGTTCGTCTGCCGTGCAGCCGAACTCGTGGAACTCGCGGGCGACTCCACCGTCTCGCACCGGCATGAGACCCTCACCTTGCAGAGGTTAGGCTACCTTTACCAAGCGGGTCGGTGTCAACCCCCTACATAGTTTTTCACTCATATCGAGTTTAGGGTACGTTCACCTACGATCCCACCCTGCCGCAGCTGTCGGGTCTCCCCCTGCGATGAGTCCCGACGTTCATGCGACACCCCGTTTCCGAACGGGTTGATGACACGAGGAGAGCACGAGATGACACAACGAACCCTGCGGGCCGTCGGACTGTCCGCACTCATCGGCGGATCGGTGACTGCCGCGCTGCTCGCCGGCGCCGCGTCGGCGGGCGCAGACACATTCGTCCGGCTTCCGGGCGGCACCGCGAAAGGTGAGGGCGTCCAGATCGTCCGATCCGAGGAGAGCGCGCGGGTCTCGACGTCGATGGCTGCCAACGGCGTGTCCAGAACCACCTGGGTCAGCGGCCAGATCACCTTGTACGCACCGAATCTCAAACCGGCGAAGGCAGGACCGAGCGTCGGCGCGGCCGGCGAGACCACCCTGCCCGGAAGCAACGGAACCGCCACGAACGGCGCCGCGGCCACCCTGTCCACCGGCTACATCATCGGGTGCCAGGTGAACATCAAGGGCCTGCAGGGCGGTCTGTCCGGATCGTTGACCCCGACCGCACCCTCCCTGTCGGGGACCCTGACCGTCCCGCTGGCCGCCGGCGACGTCACGTTCGTGGTGTTGAACACCAAGAACGTCGAGAAGGCCGGTACTTACCACCTCGGTTACGACGACGCGCAGATCGACGTGCAGAACTGCGGCGGATACGCCCAGGCACGAGCATTCACCACGATCGAGACCACCGGCGAGGTGCACCAGAAGGTGAACCTCTACGGCAAGCCGTTCTCCATCGGCTGACCGCGAACCCGTTGTCCACCACCATGACCCGCCGAATCGGAGCTCCCATGACCGTCACCAAGCGCCGCGCCACGCGCACCCGGATCATCGCGTCCACGACCGCAGTCGCCTGCGCGGCACTGATACCCGTCCTCGATGCCGCACCCGCACACGCCGACACCACCGTCCAACTCCCCGGGCAATCCGTCACGAAGAAGTTGAAAGACGGTACGACGGTGACCATCACGCGCAGCAAAGAGTCCGCGCGGATCACCCCGTCGATGGGCGCCACGCCCCTGCACCGCAACGCCTGGGTGTCCGGCAAGTATGTGGTGACCACGTCCGACCCGGCCGCGAAGATCGGTGTCGGCGCCGGCTACATCGCCGGCTGCCAGCTGACACTGGGCGGCAACTCGAACAGCAGGGCCGGCGCGACCGCACCCAACTTCGACCTCCAGAGCGCGACCACGACGGCCGAGACCGGCGCCGGCGTGACCATCGGGCCCGGCCAAGCGGTCAACTACGTCATCAACGACCGTGAGTACAAAGACGCGTTCGGTGCGGCCGGCCACTCGTCGTCGATCAGCTTCTCCGGCGGCAAGGGCACACTGGCGTACACCAACGAGACCATGATGGTGAACGGCTGCGCCGGTTACGCGCAGGCCCGGTCGTACGCCAAGGTGAGCATCACCACCGACAACGTGTCGCAGTCGATCGCCGTGTACGGAAAGCCGTTCAGCATGGGCTGACCGACCACCGCTCCCAGAGATGCGAAATGGCCCCCCACCCGTGAGGATGGGGGGGCCATTTTTGGCGGTGGCGGAGGGATTTGAACCCTCGGTACGGGGTTACCGCACACAGCATTTCGAGTGCTGCACCTTCGGCCGCTCGGACACGCCACCGCCGAAGACTGTACCGCAGACCCGCGGTCAGACTTAAATCGGCTGCTCAGGCGGGCTTCGTCGAGCGGCCGGCTGCACTAGTGGCCGGTCAGCTTGTCCTTGACGTCGTCGATCTTGCCCTTGACGGCGTCGGCGGCGTCGGTGATCTTCTGCTTGCCCTCGGCCTGCGCCTGGTCGCCCTTGCCCTCGTTCTTGAGGTCCTGATCGTCGGTGAGGCTGCCGGCAGCTTCCTTGCCGCGACCCTTGAGCTCTTCGGCCTTGTTCTTGGCGTCGTCCGTGGTTCCCATGAAGCCTCCTCGGTGAGGTTCGGCGCGGCCGGGTGCCGTCCGATGTGGAAGAACTCGGCGACGACCGACGCGCCGGCTGCTCGACACTGGCGCCGCCTGGGGAGCGGACTCCCGCATCCCACCGTGCCACAGGTGTGCACTGAGCTGCATGACCGCAGGTCAGTGACCTGTCAGCGGCTGTTGAACTTCTGGGACACCTCGTTGATCTTGTCCTTGGCGGTACTGAACGCCTCTTGGACCTTCTCGTTCTCGGCGAGATCGTTGAGCTTGTCCTTGGCGGTGTCCAGCGCATCCTGGACCTGCTTGCTCTCGACGAACTCGTCGATCTTGTCGCGCGCGGTACCCAGCGCCTCCTGGACCTTGCCGCTCTCGGCGAGCTCGTTGATCTTGGCCTTGGCGGTGTCGAAGGCCGCGGTCACCTTGTCGGACGGATCGGTCATGATTACTCCTCGCGGATCGGGGATGCTGACGTCCAATCTGCCAGGACCGCCCGCCGCCGACCACCGGTCCGCACCCTGAGATCTCACCGATCTTGAGTCCTCACGACCCCGAGATGACGACGGTCACGGGTGTCGTCGGGTGGCGAAGAAGTCGACCATGAGTGCGCGGCACTCGGCTTCGAGGACGCCGCCCTTCACCTGGGGGCGATGCGACAGCCGTGGATCGCGGACGACGTCCCACAGCGAACCGACTGCACCGGTCTTGGGCTCCCACGCCCCGAAGACGACGGCGTCGACCCGGGACAGCGTGATCGCTCCGGCACACATCGTGCACGGTTCGACGGTCACCGCGATCGTGCATCCCGGGAGCCGCCATCCATCACCGAACGCCCGCGCCGCGGCACGCAGCGCAAGCACCTCGGCGTGGGCCGTCGGATCGGAATCGGCCTCGCGACGGTTGGCGGCGCGGGCCAGTTCGACGCCCTCGGGGTCGAACACGACTGCCCCGATGGGTACGTCGTCGGTGCCCGACAGTGCCGCCGCGTCGAGCGCGGAGCGGACCATGGCCTCCCAGGCGGGCGCACTCATCGCGCGGCTTCGTGCGGACTCAGTGGCCGAGGGAGTCGAGGACCTTGCCCAGCTCGTCGGCGAAACCGAGCCGCGCCGCGATCATGCCGAGCTGTTCGTCGGCATACAGATCGGTGTCCCCGACGATGATGCTCATGACCGCGTCGGGCAGTCCCAGGTCGGCGAGCAACCCGAGGTCCCCTTCCTCCCACGGATCGATCTGATCGAGCTCGTCCGGATCGATGTCGGGGACCTCGATGTTGAGGGCGTCCAATGCGTCGACCGCGATGTCGTAGTCGACGGAGGCGGTCGCGTCGGAGATAAGCAGACGCGCCCCGGTCGGCGACGGCCGGACGATGATGAAGAACTCGTCGTCGACGTCGAGGAGTCCGAAGACCGCGCCCGCCGAACGCAGCTCACGCAACTGGGTCTCGGCGTCCTCGAGATCGGAGAGCGCCGACGGTTTCATCGCGGTGACCTTCCAACCGCTCTCGTCGCGGACGACCGCCACGGCGAAACCGTCGATGTCGTCGTCCACGTCCTGCGCGTTCGACCCCGACTTCCCAAATCCGGCACCGGCCATGCGACAAACCGTAGCCCCTATCACCGGTACTCCCAAGTCCCGGTTCACCGGGCATGACCGGTATGGGAACGTGTCAGGGTGACTGCCGCGCCGTCGTCCCCCGCTGTCGCCCTTTCCACGCCGGTCTGTGTGCTGGGTCTCGGCCTGATCGGCGGCTCGCTGCTGCGGGCCCTGCACGACGCCGGGCACGAGGCGTTCGGCTACAACCGGTCGGCCACGACCGTCGATGCGGCCATCGGCGACGGTTATGACGCGTCCGCGGATCTCGTTGCGACACTCGAGCGTGCGGCGTCGTCGGACGCGCTGCTCGTGCTCGCGACACCGGTGACGACGATCGGCCCCCTGGTGACGGCCATCGCCGAGAACGCGCCCGGGCTCCTGGTCACCGACGTGATCAGCGTCAAGCAGGAAGTCGAGCGCCTACTCGCCGATCTGCATCCCGGAGGTCGATACGTCGGCGGGCATCCGATGGCCGGGACCAGTTCGTCGGGTTGGGCGGCAACCGACGCCACCCTCTTCGACGGGGCGATGTGGGCGGTCACCACCACCGACCACACCCCGGCCGACGACTGGCTCACGGTGGCCGCGCTGGCCGTGACGGTCGGCTCGCGAGTGGTGCCGGTCGCACCCGACGCGCACGATCGGGCGGTCGCCGCGATCTCGCATCTGCCACACCTGACCGCCGCGGCCACGGCCGCCGTCGGGGCCGGTGAGAGCGACCTCGCCCTACGCCTGGCCGCCGGCAGCTTTCGCGACGGCACCCGCGTCGCCGGCACCGCACCCGCCCTGCAGCGCGCGATGATCGAGGCCAACGGCATCGCCGTGCTCAACGTCCTCAGCGAGACCATCGACCGCCTCACCGCCGTCCGCGACGAACTCCGCGACCACGGAACCGCCGAAGTGCTGGTCGACGACGGGCACCGCGCGCGAAAGGCGTACGAGCAACTGCATTCCGGCGCCGCGGAGGTCATCTCCGGGGTGACGGTCGGCGACGACGGGTGGCAGCAGGAACTACGCCGGCAGGCCCATCAGGGCCGGGTGTGGGTGGGCTGACCGCCGCGCCGCGTCCCTGGGGCCGCCCGCACACGTCAGACCCGGCGTGCGAGACCCGGGTAGTCGACGACGAAGTTGTTCTCGTCGACGGTGATGGTGGTGGTCGCAAGCGGCGACACCACACGGAATCCGTCCGTGCCCGGGGTGTACGACATCGTCGCCGGCTTCACGTCTCCGCTGGGCAGGTACATGTACGCGACCGGGATCTCGACCGCACCGGGAGTCGACGCCGAGAGAGCGCGTCGCCGGATCGGCAAGGCGTTGAACATCGGTGACAATGCGAGGTCCACGTCTTCGGCGCCGTCGAAGTCCGAACGGGTGGTCTCACCGTCGGGACGACGGATCAGCCACGTGCCCTCGTCGTCGCGGGTGATGCCGAACTGCGTCTCACCGTCAGTGCGTACCAGGTGGACGGTGAGCCGCTTGACCACACCGGCATCGGTGGTCTGCAGTTCGTAGGACGCGGAGAACGCCTCGTGGTCGGCGGTCGCCGCGGCGATGATCCGTCCATAGGCCTTGAGTCGTGCGCCGGACACGACCAGGCGGACCTGTTCCAGTCGATCGGTGTCTTCGCCTCGCCACGTGAGCATCGTCTTGAACTCGTCGTTGGTGGCGGAGGACTGACCGCTGTCAGGGGCTGTCTGCGGAGAACTCACGTGACCACGGTAGCGAGCAACCGCCCCGATCACACATCGGACGACCTGGTCACCCGACCGATCACCCGGTCCGGGACCCCGAAGACGTGACCGTTCAGGCGATACAGGACGCGGTCCGGCGGGTCGATGACGGCGTCACGGTGTCTTCGACCACCACCTCGCCCGCGACCGTGATCGAGCAACTCACCGAGCTACCCGTTCCCGCGATGACCAAGAGGCGCAGCGGGTTGACCCCGCCGGTGAACTGAACGGTCCACGGATTCGTCGGGGCGAACTCCGAGCGCAGGCCGTTGTCGTCGACGTAGAGGATGGTGGCCTGCCCGTCGATGGTCGCCTCGTAGGTCACCGGTTTGTTCTGCGGATCGATGCGCTCACCAGGTTGGCCCGGAAGCTGCTGTCCCGGGTCGGGCGGGGTGAGGCTGGGCGGTTCGAAGGTGCGTGGGATCGGCATGGTGTCGGTGACCGGCGGCGAGTCGGCGAAGCGGTCCTGCGGTGCCTCCTCCCGCAGCCCGAGGAACCCGACGAAAGCCACCACGAGCAGCACCACCACGCCCAGGGTCAGGATCAGGGTCGCGGTGGGCACCTTGCGGATGCGTGAACCCGGTCGGCCGTCGGCGCTTTCGACCTCCCGCTCGGCGGCCGCGACGCGTTCGGCCTCGGCACGCTCAGCGCGCTCGGCCATGGTGATCTCGGTGTTCGTCGGCTGACCGGGGCGGAACATCGGGGTCCCGTCCACGGCGTACCCGAGCGGCGGATAAAGCTGCGGTGCGACGGGTTGCCCGTAGAGATCGCGAAGCGACCCGCCGGTCTGACCACCGCTCCCGTCGCGGCGTCGAGGGTCGTGAGCACCGGGGTTCGGCCCCCCGTACGGCTGTCCCATCGTCGGCCTCCGGTCGGATTCTCGAGCGTCGTCGTCGACGCGGCGCGGCCTCGACCGAAACCTACGATCCGGCTCGACGGCGCGCGTCATTCCCTCTCCGACCTTACGGCGCGAAGTCGGGAGCCCACCTCGACGATCGGAAAACCGCAGGCCACGACGATGCCGCGACGACAGCGAACCAGTCGGTCGAATGAGCCCGAACATCAAATGACGGAGACGCGGAAACCGTGGCCGCGCTGCCGCCCCACCCCCGTGCCCTCGGGGGCGGCAGCCCCCTGACAGGCCCCGCCGAAAAGAGTTCACCGTAGTGAACTGAAAGTACTTTCACATACAGCACCGCGGGCTGCAACAGCTGCGCGGACGTCCAGGACAAGTGATATCGGGGTCCGTTTCACCTGCGCACCCGCCGATCTCTGCCCCTTTCACCATAAGCCCTGGACAGGGGCTTGCCGCAAGACCCCCTATCCGGTGCAGAATCGCTGTCTCACCTGCGACGACCACCCCTGCCACCTGCTGATTCGGAGTCATCTCTGTGCCCCCAGTCCCCGAAACCCCAGTCCCTGAGACCTCAGTCCCCGACGACGCGACGTCAACGACCACCGCGGTGTTCGCCCTCCCCGACAGCCTGTCCCCGAAGAACGATCCGGCCCTCGTCGCCGACGACACCCGACACTTCGCCTCGATCACCACGAACCTTCGACGCAACTTGGCCGACGCAGACGAGCGCCTGCAGCAGCTTTGGCGCGAAGCCGGTGGCAGGGGTCGCCGGGCCGTCGACCGCGACATGGAGATCCACCAGCTCGGCGCACGTATCCGATCGCTGCGGCGGTTCGGTCTCGACCTGTGCCTGGGTCGGCTGGTCCGCGACGGCGGGGAGATCCTTTACATCGGCCGGCTCGGGCTGACCGATGCCGCCGGCGAGACCCTGCTCGTCGACTGGCGCACCCCGCTGGCCGCGCCGTTCTTCGCCGCCACCCGCCGCGACCCGATGGGACTGGTGAGCCGACGCCGCTACCGCTGGACCCACGGCCGGATCACCGACTACTGGGACGAGGTCTTCGTCGACGACCCCGCGGTGCTCACCTCGCACGCGGCGCTCGACGAGCAGTCCGCGTTCCTCGCCGACCTCGGCGCCAGTCGTTCCCCGCGCATGCGAGATGTCCTGGGCACCATCGCCACCGATCAGGACTCGATCATCCGAGCCGACTCGCACGGGACCCTCGTCGTCGACGGCGGGCCGGGAACCGGCAAGACCGTCGTCGGGCTGCATCGTGCCGCCTACCTCGTCTACGCCGATCCGCGCCTCGCCGGTCATCGGGGCGGGTTGCTCGTCGTCGGACCTCATCGGCCGTACCTCGCCTACGTCGCCGATGTGCTGCCGAGCCTCGGCGAGGAGAGCGTCCAGACGTGCACTCTCGCCGACCTCGTCGTCGAAGGTGATTCGGCGACAACCGAAGCCGACGTCGACGTGGCACGGTTGAAGTCGTCGGCTCGGATGGTCGAGGCGGTCGATCCGGCGGTCAAGTTCTACGAACAACCGCCGACGACGCCGTTCGTGGTCGAGACACTCTGGACGGAGACGACTCTGACCGCGGACGACTGGGCGGACGCCTTCGACGCAGCCGAGCGCGGAACCGCACACAACGAGGCGCGGGACGAGGTGTGGGAAGAACTGGTGTCGATCATCGGGTCGCGACACGACGACGACGTGCCCCAGCACGCACTGCGTCGTGCGTTGGCGGCGAATGACGAACTCGCGGCGGCTTTCTCGCGGGCATGGCCGATCCTGGACGCCGCCGAGATCGTCGGTGACCTGTGGTCGGTGCCGGCCTTCCTCCGCATGTGTGCGCCGTGGCTGTCGCCCGGCGAGGTACGCGCACTCCAGCGCAGCGTCCCCGACGCCTGGACCGATGCCGACCTGCCGATCCTCGACCGCGCCCACCGCCGGATCGGGGACCCGGCAGCGTCGGCCCGACGTCGCCGGCAGCGCGCGGACCTGACGAGGGAACGCGAGCACATCGACCAGGTGGTCGACGACCTGATCGCCGCCGAGGTCCACGACGACGGCGAGGGACTCATGACGATGCTCCGGCACGAGAACCTGCGCCACAACCTCGGGGACGGGTTCGTGGGCGAGACCGCCCGCCCACTGTCCGGGCCGTTCGCGCACATCGTCGTCGACGAAGCGCAGGAACTCACCGACGCCCAGTGGCAGATGCTGATCGACCGTTGCCCGTCGAAGAGCTTCACCGTCGTCGGCGACCGCGCGCAGGCACGACGCGGATTCCCCGAGTCATGGGCAGAGCGACTTCGTCGCGTCGGTCTGCGCGACGTCACCTCGGCGGGACTCACGATCAACTACCGCACCCCGGAAGAGATCATGGATGCGGCCGCCCCCGTCATCCGCGCGGCGCTCCCCGACGCGAACGTGCCGACTTCGGTTCGGCGCGCGGGCATTCCGGTCACCTACGGCGACCGCGCGGACCTCGACACCGTGGTCGACGACTGGATCTCGACCCATCGAGACGGAATCGCCTGTGTGATCGGCGAATCCGGCTTCGCCGGGACCGACCGCGTGCGGTCGCTCACCCCCACCCTCGCCAAAGGGCTCGAGTTCGACCTCGTCGTGCTCGTCGACCCCGATGCCTTCGGCGCGGACACCGAGGGCGCGGTCGACCGCTACGTGTCGATGACCCGGGCGACTCAGCAGTTGGTGATCCTCCGCACGTAGACCCCACCACCGATTGGGGTAGTGCCGTACTCGTGTCGACGTCCCGGGCGCCGGCGAGGATGGAAGACAGCACCGGCACCTCGTCCACCCACCCAGGGTTCCGGTGCACACAGAAGAGGCCCGTCACCGGGATCGGTGACGGGCCTCTGTGGTGCGCCCGTAGGGATTCGAACCCCAAACCTTCTGATCCGTAGTCAGATGCTCTATCCGTTGAGCTACGGGCGCGTGCTATTCAGTTGTACCGCCGTCGGCCGACTGCGGTGGCGGAGGCGAGAGGATTTGAACCTCCGGTCCCGTTTTAGCGAGACAACTCATTAGCAGTGAGTCCCATTCGGCCGCTCTGGCACGCCTCCTTGGCGGAGTCCTTTCGAACTGCCGAGTCGAAAGGTTACACACCCTTCGCGTCCACAAGCAAACCGGTTGGTCAGAGCCGGTTTCTGCCTCATCGGGGTCGCGGCCTACATTGGTCGGGTGAGCCTGCGAATCCGCCCCGACCTGGACGACCTTCCCGTATACGTACCGGGCAAGACGTTTCCGGGAGCGGTGAAGCTCGCCAGCAACGAGGTCACCGAAGGTCCGCTGCCGAGCGTCGTCGAGGCGATCGGCGCGGCGGCCGCAGCCGTGAACCGCTACCCCGACAACGGGATGGTGGAGCTGACCGCAGCGCTGGCCAAGAGCCTCGGGGTCACCGAAGACGAGGTCCAGGTGGGATGCGGGTCGGTCATCCTCTGCCAGAATCTCATCCTCGTCACCAGCGGACCAGGCGACGAGGTGGTCTTCGGGTGGCGGTCCTTCGAGACCTATCCCCTGGCGACGCGCGTCGCGGGCGCGACACCGGTCCAGGTCCCGCTCACCGGCGATCTGACCTACGACCTGCGCGCGATGGCCGACGCGATCACCGACCGTACGCGGTTGATCTTCGTGTGCAATCCGAACAACCCGACCGGGACCGTGGTCGAGGCAGCCGACCTGCGGGAGTTCCTGCAGAGCGTGCCGTCCGACGTCATCGTCGCGCTCGACGAGGCGTACTTCGAGTACCTGCGCCTGCCGTCGAGTCAGGCGTACGACGCACTCGAACTCCGAGGCGAGTTCCGCAACCTCGTGGTGCTGCGCACCTTCTCGAAGGCGTACGGGCTGGCCGGGCTGCGCGTGGGTTACGCGATCGCCGATCCGGAGGTCATCACCGCCCTCGGCAAGGTTCACGTTCCGTTCTCGGTCAGCAGCGTCGCCCAGGCCGCCGCGCTCGCCAGCCTCGACGCCGGCGACCAGTTGCTGGCCCGCACCGACGCGGTCGTCGCCGAACGTGCCCGCGTCACCGCACGACTGCGCGGCGCGGGCTACCGGGTCCCCGATTCGCAGGCCAACTTCGTGTGGCTCGACCTGGGAGCGGCGTCGATGGACTTCGCGCGCGCCTGCGTCGACGCCGGGGTGGTGGTCCGCCCGTTCGACGGCGACGGCGTGCGGGTCACCGTCACCAACGCCGCCGAGGACGACGTGTTCCTGCGGTTCGCCGAGGGCTGGGACGGTCCCCGGAGCTGATCCTGGACCGCGAGCCGACCGAGCCGGTCGCCGGTCAGAGCCCCCGGCCGATGGTCGGCCACAGGGCCGCGAGGTCGCGCTCCCAGTACGCCCACGTGTGGGTTCCGATGAGGCGGAAACCGTCGGTGTAGGGCACCCCCGCGGCACGCATCGTGATGGCGAACTCGAGCGAACAGCGGTAGGCACCCAGTTCGAGCGCCGACGAGGATGCCGTGACGACGTCGCGCGGCCCCTCGTCCGGCTCGATCTGACGCTGGAGGTCGAGGGGGCCGATGGCGCCGGACCCGGCGGCGATGAAGATGTTCTTCCCGCGCAACCGGTCGAGATGAAGACTCGGGTCGTGTGCGCGCCAGCCCGCGGAGCCGAACGGGCCCCACATGTTGGTGGCGTCGCCGCCGTCGCGACCGACCGTCGTACGGACGTAGGCCTCGTTGACGGGACCGGACACCGGCGGGCAGCCGCTGAGCGAGGCGACGCCGGTGTACATCTCCGGGTGTCGGATGGCCAGGGAGAACGCGGCCTGCCCACCCATCGACAGCCCGATGACCGCGTTGCGGCCGTTGCCGTCGAACCGGTCGTCGATCAGCGGCGGCAGCTCCTTGGTGAGGAACGTCTCCCACATCGGCTTGCCGAGCGCGGCGTCCTTCTTCTGCCAGTCGGTGTAGAAGGTGCCCTTTCCTCCGGTGGGGAGTACGACGTTGACGTTCTTGTCGGCGAAGAAGCGTCCGGCGCGACCCTTCGTGATCCAGTCGCTGACCTCGCCCTCGGCGCCGGCGCCGTCGAGCATGTAGACCGTCGACCGCGGCGTCGATCCGCCGACCGGGGTGAGGACCGACAGCTTGATCCGCTCGTTCATCGCCGGTGAGAAGACCCAGATGTCGGTACGCAGCGCACTCAGCTTCTCGGATTTGGCGATGCGCGCCACCTGTTTGGGAGCGGCGTCGGCGATGGCCGGGGTCGACAGAATCCCCACCATCAGGCACACCAGACCCGCGATCAATCGCCTTGACATCTCGCCAACTCCCTCACCGACAATCCCCCCGGAGTGCACCCGGGACCTCGTCGTGTCACCACGTGCGAGTCCGCGCCGACCGGATCGGCCCGACGCGGACATCTAGACTTCCAGACTACCCGGCGTTCAGCCGAGTGGAAGGTCGTGACCACGGCATCTCACGGGCACCGGGACCTCCGAGGAAAGTCGACGATGCCCACTTCACCTTCTGTTCACCACGCGCGTTCCCAGCGGCACGAACCACCGTCGACCACGGGACTCGGTCCGAACGACTTCGCCTTCGTCGCCGAGGTCGGGGTGCGCTGGTCGGACATGGACGCGTTCGGACACATCAACCACGCGCGGATGGTCACGCTGATGGAGGAGGCGCGCATCGCGTGGCTGTTGAGCGCCGGCGAGGACTACGCCCCGCTGATCACCAGCGCGATGATCGTGCACGTCGACATCCGATACCAGGCCCAGCTGCGTCACGACGACTCGCCGCTGCGAATCGGGATGTGGATCAAGGGTTTCCGTTCGGTGGACTTCACCATCGGCTACGAGATCCGCAGCGGCGTTGCCGACGACGCCAGTCGGCCGGCATGCGTCGCGAGCACGCAGATGGCCGTCGTCGACATCGAGAAGCACACCCTGCGGCGGCTGTCCCCCACCGAGAAGGACTACCTCAGCACGTGGTCACGACGGTTCGTAGCGGGCGGGTAACTCGCGCGGCACCGCCGGCGAGATCCGCGCGATGTTGCCCTGCAACACATCTCGATAGATGCGCAACTGCTCTTCGCCGCTGCGGACCTGTTCGGTGAGCCGTTTGGCGTTGTCGACGGAGATCTCCCGGTCGCCCGACCGCGCGATCAACGCGTCGATGCGGTCGTCGAGGGTGGCCGCTTTGTTGTACTCGGCGAGGACCTGCAGCTCGACGGCCGCGGATTCGACGACATGCGCGACCTCGCCGAGCGCCTGGACACGGTCGATGAGTTCGGTCCACACCGGTCGCAGTGTCGTCTCACGCTGATCGATCTGCGCGGCGAAGGTGCGGTCGAAGCCGCCGTTGCGCTTGGCCCGGTCGAGGTCGATGCGTACCGCCCGCAACGCGATGACGTCGGCGGCGATCTCGGCGACCTCCGCGTGCAGGTTCACCTGGGTGCGCTGGACCTCGAAATGGTCGGAGCGCCAGGCGGGGTTGCCGAGGATGCGGTCGTAGTAGTGACCGGTGATGAACAGCAGCGTCTCGTAACCGTCGACGAACGCCGCGGTGCGGGGGGCGCCGGCCTGAGTCGCTCCGCCCGGCGCCTCGCACACGCCCGACAGGAACTGGTCCGCCCACTGCCCCGCCTGCGAGTTGCCCGACTTCGCGGCGACCTGCCCCACCACGCCGGCGATCCGGTCGAACGCGGCGGTGCCGGCGCGACGGACATAGCTCGACGCGTTGACGTTGGGGGTCGGGGTGCACAGCAGCCCGGAGAACAACCGGTCTCGTTCCTCGATCTCGAGATAGACGTTCTCCCGCCGCTCGCGTCGGATCGCCCGGGTCCCCGACGCGAACACACCCTTACCGGCGACGATCTGCTTGCGTGCGTCCTCGCGGCGTCGTTGCAGGCCGTTGAGCCGGTTACGCATCACGGCCGCGACCACACCGGGCACCACCGGACTCGACAACTGGTGTTCGATCTGGACGATCGCGCGCTGCAAGCGGCGCAGATCGCCGAAGCCCGCGGACATGGACGGCATCGGCCGACCGGTGGAGATCCGGCGCACCACGATGGCACGACCACCCGGGGTGAGGTATCCGGAGGCGATGAGCAGCGCCGCGGTGTCCGACAGTTCGCGCCGCTCGCCCGGTACCGCCGAACGATCGCACCACTCGCGGATCTGTTCGCTCGTGCGCGCGGGCATCAAGCGATGTCCGCGGGAACTGCTGTCGACCATGCCGCCGCCTTACCTGGAGAATCGGTGTCCGCGCCCGTCCACAGACACCGATTTCGATGCTACCCGCGGGCGACGACCACCCGGTGTGGTCGACGTCTCGCCTGCCTGTCGCACCGACGGAACACCCCCACCGGTGTCACGATGGCCACATGACAGTTCCCTCGGATGTGTCGGGACCTCGCGGCGTCGAACGCATCCGTGGTCAGATCTGGCGGAACGGCGACCCGGTGGACGGCTTCGACCTCGAGGAGATCTCCACCTGTCTCGACAATCCGGAGAAGTTGATCTGGGCGGATCTGGAATGCCCCACCCACGAGACACTGTCCCAGTTGGCGGCCGAACTCGACCTCGACCCGTTCGCGATCGAGGACACGGTCGCGGCGGCCGAACGGGTCAAGACCGTCACCTACACCGGGCACACCTTCGTGATGGTCTACGCGGTGTCGCTGCACGACGGCGAGTCGCCGGCCGACGACCGGGACGACGATGATGACGTCGGCTCCGCGGCCACCGACTTCCGCGCCTCCGCGAACGGTCGGGCGCGGATGTTCGACCTGCACCGCATCTCGATCTTCGTCAAACGGAACGCACTCATCACCGTGCGACCGACCCCGGCGCTCGACATCGACGAGGTCATGCGGCGTTGGTCGGACAGCGGGGCCACGCAATACGGGATCGGCGCGCTCGTGCACGGATTGCTCGATGTCGTCGTGGACGGACACTTCGACGCCGTGCAACGCCTCGACGACGAGATCGAAGACCTCGAGGCACTGCTGTTCGACGAGCGCATCCCCGGCCGCGAACTGCAACGCCGAACCTACGACCTGCGCAAGGACCTCGTCGTCCTGCGACGGGTGGTCCTGCCGATGCGCGAGGTGATCGCCGGCATCCAACGACGGCGGTTCGACAACCACGCGCCGCCGGAACTCGACCCGCATTTCTCCGACCTCTACGACCACGCGCTCCGGGCGTCGGAGTGGACGGAATCGTTGCGCGACATGATCACCACCGTCTTCGAGACCAACCTGACCCTCGCCGACGCGCGACTCAACACCGTCATGAAGAAGCTGACCGCGTGGGCCGCGATCATCGCCGTGCCGACGGCCATCACCGGTTTTTACGGACAGAACGTGCCGTTTCCCGGTTTCGAGCGACTACTCGGCTTCATCACCAGCACGACGCTTATCGTCGTCGTGGTCGTCGGACTCTATCTGTCGTTCCGGAAACGCGACTGGTTGTGACCGCGTCGTCGGATGTGTTGTCCTGCAACGGGTGTGACTCGTACACGGCGGGTTTCGACATGAAAGCGGTTGACCACGTGCGCGTTTGATAGCGTATGGGCCAGCCCACCGACGGAAGGCACCGATGGAGTCACCCGCGATAACGATCGACGGTCTCACCAAGCGATTCGGCAGCCTGACCGCGGTCGACGACCTGTCGTTCACCGTTGCCCCCGGTCGCGTCACCGGGTTTCTCGGACCGAACGGTTCGGGCAAGACCACGACCCTGCGGATGCTCCTGGGCCTGGTCGAACCGACCGCCGGCCGGGCACTCATCGGCGACCGCCCGTTCCGGGAGATCCCGCGACCCGCCCAGCACGTCGGCGCGGCGCTCGAGGCGTCGAGCTTTCACCCCGGGCGCACCGGACTCGGGCACCTGAAGGCACTCGCCCCGCAGGTCGGGGTCCCGACGTCGCGGTGCCGGGAAGTGCTCGACTTCGTCGGACTCGCTCAGGCCGCGGACCGCCGCGTCGGTGGTTACTCGATGGGCATGCGGCAGCGCCTCGGCCTTGCCACCGCGCTGCTCGGCGATCCGCAGATCATCCTGCTCGACGAGCCGGCCAACGGTCTCGACCCCCAGGGCATCGTGTGGCTGCGCGGGCTGCTGCGGTCACTGGCCCACGAGGGTCGAACGGTCCTGGTCTCCAGCCACGTGCTCGCCGAGGTGCGGAGCACCGTCGACGACGTGGTGGTGATCGGCAACGGCAAACTGGTCCGGGCCTCCACGCTCGCCGACTTCGAGGCGCTGGCCGAGCACGCGGTCGTCGTCCGAACTCCGTCGCGCGCGTCGTTCGTCGCACTCGCCGGCGAACGCGGGTGGCACCTCGAGGACACGCACGACGGTTTCCGGGTGCCCGGCGTGAGTGCGGCCACGGTCGGGACGGCCGCCTTCACCGCGGGCATCGAACTGCACCAGCTCGCCGACGTCGGCGCCGACCTCGAGGCGGTCTTCCTGCATCTCACGAAGTCTTCGGACGCACCGACCAGTCATTTCTCCGGCGGGTCAGCCGATCCCGGCCCGAACGGGGCACCGACGTCGCCGGGGGCCGTCCGATGAGGGCCGCCCTGATCGCCGAGTACCGCAAGTTCACCTCCACGCGGATGTGGTGGGTCCTGCTCATCGCCATGGTCGCCTACCTCGGGTTCATCGGTGCGGCCCTGGCGTTCTCGATGACGACCGAGAACGCCATGCAACAACCCACGACCCTCGTCGGCGCTGATCTGGCCCGCTCGATCTACGCCCTCACCAGCCCGATCGGTTACGTGTTCGCCCTGGTGATCGGCAGCCTCGCGGTGACCGGGGAGTTCCGGCACAAGACCATCACGGCGAGCCTGCTCGTCGAACCGAGACGCGGAATCCTGTTGGTGGCCAAGCTGATCGCCGGTATCCCGATGGGTCTCCTCTACGGCGTCCTCGGCACTCTCGCGGTCGTCGCGACGGCGGCACCGATCCTCGCGACGGTCGGGGACGGCGCATTTCTCGGCGACAGCTCCACCCTCGAGGTGATCGGCCTGTCGATGCTGGTGATGGTGCTGTGGACCGCGATGGGGGTGGCGTTCGGCGCTGTGGTGTCCAACCAGGTCGCCGCGATCGTGATCCTGCTGGCCTTCACCCAGCTCGTGGAACCGATCGCACGCATCGCGCTGGCGACCTTCGACGTCACGTCGTCGGTGTCGAAGTTCCTGCCCGGGTCCGCCGCCGACGCCCTCGTCGGCTCCAGCTTCTTCGCCACGATGGGTGGTGGCAGTGACGACCTGCTCCCGCAATGGGCCGGCGCCCTCGTCATGCTCGCCTACATCGCCGCGTTCGCGGTCATCGGTCGCTACACGACGTTCCGCCGGGACATCGCCTGACGGTGCCCGCGGCGCTCACGCCGGTCGCGGGACCGCCGACGAGAGGCTCTGCCCGATCCACGACGGCACGTCTCGTGCCACCTCCGCGGCACCGTGGATCTCGACGCGGTCGGCGGCGAGCGCCAGACGCCAGTCGATGTCGCCCCGCCAGATCTCGGTGAGAGTACGCAGATCGGTCATCACGGTGGCGTCGAGTTCGTAACCGGGGTCGAAGTCGCACACCTGCGCCTCACCACCCGCGACGACCAGCCACCATGTGCTCGCCTTGCCGATGACATCGCGAAAGACGAACTGCACCATGGTGCGTCGTCGCGGCCACCGGTCGACCGGGACGGTGCGGTGCATGTCCCACATGAGCAGATGCGGGTCGAGGTCGGCGTCGCCCAGCTCGCCGATCCAGCGGATTCCCCACGCGCTCAGTGCCTCTACGACCGTGGCGAGCTCCTCGCCCATCGTCGTCAACGTGTACACCGAACGACCGCCGACAACGCTGCGGTTGATCACCCCGGCACGTTCCAGACTGCGCAGGCGCTTGGTGAGCAGAGCCGGCGACATCTTCGGCACCCCGCGTCGCAACTCGTTGAAATGCCGACTGCCCAAGAGTAGTTCGCGGACGATGAGGATCGTCCAGCGCTCGTCGAGCAATTCCATCGCCTTGGCCACCGGACAGAACTGTCCATACGATGTCATCGCAGCCTCCCCACTGCTGGTAGAGCCGGCGCCACCTCTTGCCGGTTGAGCCGGTCGGGTGAGCTACAACCACCGCTGGGTGAGCCGCAGCCGCAACCGCAACCACCGCTGGTTGAGCCGGCACCGAGCGCCAGCGAGGCGCCGAGTCGAAGCCACTCGGCGACCACCATCGATCAGGGACGCGGGAGCCCCGGATCACAGCTCGGCGTACTCGACGACCAGCGGGGCGTGATCGGACAGCCGAAGGTCCGGCGACGCCTCCTTGTCGACCACCACCGAGCGCGCCCGCCGGGCAAGCGCGGGCGAGGCGAGCTGGTGGTCGATGCGCCACCCGACGTCCTTGACGAACGACGCCCCCGCCCAGCTCCACCAGGTGAGCGGTCCGGGACGGTCACCGTGCAGGGCGCGTACGACGTCCACCAGCCGGCGCGGACCGGTGATCTCGCCGAACCAGGCGCGTTCTTCGGGAAGGAAGCCCTCCATCTTGCGGGCCGCGCGCCAGTTGGTGACGTCGTGTTCGAGGTGTGCCACGTTGAGGTCGCCGAGGAGTAGAAACTCTCGGCCGGCGCGGCGGGCGGTGAGCCGGTTGCGCGCGAGCTCACGGGTGAACCCGGCCAGAAAGCGTTGCTTGCGTGCGTATTTGGCGCCGCCGTCGGGCGCCTCGCGCATCGAGCCGGGACGCTGCAACTCGGCCGGGAGTCCACCCTTGGGCAGATAGAGACTGGCGACCGTCAGTGGACGATCGGCGAGATCGACCTCGACGTAGCGACCCTCGTGAGCGAAAGCGGACAGCCCGCGAGCCTTCGGCGGATGGGTCAGCCAGGTGCGCACCGCGGCCGGCTCATTTCTGGTGAGCACCGCGACGCCGTTACGTCCCGCGATGGAGCCGACGTCGACCGCTGCGTGGTAACCGTCGAACTCACCGACGTCGTCGATGCCACACCGCAGTTCCTGTAGTCCGACCACGTCGGGCTGTCGTCCGGCGAGCCAGGCGTCGAACCCCCGACGGCGCGCGGCGCGGATCCCGTTGACATTGAACGACGCAACGGTGAATCCACCGGTGCTCATCATCTTTCTCCTCTGGCCTCGGTGTCGCTCAGTACTCCAGGGCAGTCAGGACGGCATCGCACTGAAAGATCCGGTCGTACCGGCCAGCGGTACGCTGTCGAAGAATTTTCAGGTCCACTAACTTCGCTATCGCAGAGTTCGCTGCTTGGTACGAAACGCCGTACAACTTCGAAGCGAGGGTGGCCGTGATCATTGGGTACCCCACCAAGTCGTCAGCGATGCGCAGTGCGACACCCTTCGACCCGCGCAGTGTCAGCTGGAAGCTCTCGCGCAGGGCGAGTAGCCGATCGACTCGGGCCACAACCTCGAGAGCCTCGGCGTGAATTGCTGCAGACATAAAGCAAATCCACGTGTCCCAGTCCCCCGTCTGTGACACGCGAAGCAATCCGTCTTGATACTCAGAGCGCCTCTGCACAAGCCATGGAGACAAGTTCAGGATGGGGTATCGCAACTCGCCCGCGCACATGAGCTGCAAAGTCGCGACGAGCCGACCCAAGCGACCGTTTCCGTCGTGAAACGGGTGGAGCGTCTCAAACTGGTAGTGAGACACAGCAACACGGATGATCGTGGGCACGTCGTTGACCTCGCGTATCCACGCTTGCCACGCTTCCAAGCCATCGGTCAAACGATGGTCCGCTGGAGGCGGAACGAAGCGGGCCGAATCCACACGCCGGTTGCCGACACCTAAGAAGACCTGAGAGGTGCGCACGCTACCGGCGTGTGCACCGTCACTGGGTGTGCCTCGGAGTAGTTCAACTTGCAGGTCTTCGAGCATTCGGATGGAGATCGATCGGCCTTGACCGATCATCTCGTAAGCGCGCTCCGCTGCGGTTACGTAGTTTCGAACTTCACTGACTGAGCTGGTCATCTCGTCGTTGTCAAGGAAGTCCGCCTCGAACACGTCCGACAGAGCCGCGTAAGTCCCTTCTAGAGCCGACGTGCTGACTGCCTCGCGGCGCGTCGCCGGCCGCGCCAGCAGTGTGGGATTGGGGAGCAGCGAAGAAGCCTGATCTGCTCGGGCGAGCGCTGCGGTCGCTTCGACAACGACCGAGTACGTCGACGCCTGCAACTCGAAACCCGCAGGCAGTCTGTTGGGGACGTAGCCGAAGTACTCGTACTCCTCGTTGAACCGAGGGTCGTGACCCCTGATGGGCACTAGCTCCCCGACCGGGCTGTTTCTCAATCTCTCGAGATCCACTGGGTGATCCAACCTTGAAAACCAACGATGTGATTTCAAGGTTAACGCACTAACCTTGAAATTGGCCCCGTCAATTTCAAGGTTCGCCGCAGCCCTGGAAAGCGGGTCCGGCGAGCACCGATGCAGTGAGGTGAGGCCAACTCGCGGGCCGCATCGACGGTCGCGACAGAGACTGTTGCTCAAACACCCTGATGCAGGTCATGCCGCTGGACGATGATCTGAAGGCCGTCGTCAACGCCGCAGACCGTCAGGCATCTGCCGGCGTCGAGCAGTCAGGGCACGGGTGGCGCGGACTCGGGCGGCTGGCTGCCTGCGCAAACAAGCGCAAACAAGTAACACTTCTGGCGGAAGCGGAGGGATTTGAACCCCCGGTGGTTTTACCCACGCTCGCTTTCAAGGCGAGTGCATTCGGCCGCTCTGCCACGCTTCCCTGACGAGCAAGGTTACACACGAGCGCCGGACCGGACCTCGCCTGGCACTGCGGTGCGCTGTGACACCATCGAAGAGGTGAAAGCCATCGTCGTCGACTCAGAGAACCTGTCCCTGTCAGATGTGCCCGACCCGACTCCCGCGTCCGGCGAGGTCGTGATCGATGTGGTCGCGGCCGGCGTGAATCGCGCCGACATCCTGCAGCGGGCGGGCAACTATCCCCCGCCACCCGGTGCGTCGGACACCCTCGGACTCGAGGTCTCGGGGCGGATCTCGGCCCTCGGCGACGGAGTCAGCGGCTGGTCGGAGGGCGACGAGGTGTGCGCGCTGCTCGCCGGCGGCGGTTACGCCGAGAAGGTGTCGGTCCCGGTCGAGCAGGTCCTCGCGGTGCCCAAGGGCGTCGACCTGGTGTCCGCGGCGGCTCTGCCCGAGGTGGCGTGCACCGTGTCGTCGAACATCTTCGACACCGCGCATCTGACCACCGGCGAGCTGCTGCTCATCCACGGCGGGTCCAGCGGCATCGGCACCCACGCCACCCAGATCGCCCACGCGATGGGCGCTCGCGTCGCGGTGACCGCCCGCACGCAGGACAAGCTCGAGCGCTGCCGCGAGTTCGGCGCCGACATCCTCATCGACTACTCGAGCCAGGACTTCGCCGAGATCCTCCAGGACGCCGGCGGCGCCGACGTCATCCTCGACATCATCGGGGCGAAGTATCTGAAGTCGAACCTGAAGGCGCTGCGTACCGATGGGCGCCTCGTCATCATCGGCATGCAGGGCGGCACCACGACCGAGATCAATCTCGGACATCTACTCGCCAAACGGCTGTCGGTGATGGGTACGACGCTGCGTGCCCGACCCGTGCACGGCCCCGGCGGCAAGGCCGAGGTCGTGGCGTCGACCCTGACCCGGACCTGGCCCTTGATCGAGGCGGGCACGGTCGTACCCGTCGTCGATCGCGTGTTCCCGCTCGCCGACGCCGACGCCGCGCACGACCATCTCAACAGCGGAGACGTGGTCGGGAAGGTGCTGCTGAGCGTCGCGGGCTGAGGGGGCTCAGTCGGAAGCCGCGGGCCCTGCGGCGTCGACGGCCTCCCGGATCTTGCGGAACGCGACGCCGAGGGCGGTGAACTCCTCCGGGGTCATCGCGTCGACGACGAATTGCCGGATCACCTGATCTCGGGCGTTCACATGAATGGCGAGGGTGCGCCGACCGTGATCGGTCAGACGCACGAGTCGGTGTCGGCCGTCGGCCTTGGACTCGAACCGGTGGATGTTGCCGTCGTCGCTGAGCCGGCCGATCATGCGCGACACCGTGCTGACCCGCATGTGCACGGCGTCGGCGACCTCGCTGACGCTCAACTGCCGGTTGGTACAGACCGCTTCGAGAATGCGCAGATCGGATACCGAGAGACCGCGTTTCGCGAACTCGTCGTTGACGCGGGCGAAGAGCGCCCAGCCGCCGTCGACGAGGTTCATCCAGCTCTCGGCCTCCGCAGCGGTGAGCGACCGGGGCGGGCCCTTCTCTGGACCATCAATCGTTTTTGCCGACACAGCATGACAACATACATTGTCGTTAACCCAAACAACACCATAGTGAATTTCGGAAGAGTTGCCGGGCGCTTCAGGCCAATGAACCCAGCGTTCGCACCAGGTGATCGACCTCGTACGGCGTCGAGTACGGGGCCAGCCCGACCGTGACGGCACCGCCGAAGTCGGGTGCACCCATCCGTGCCAGTGCGCGGTTGGGAAGGTCGGCGAGTGCGCAGACACCGTTGTCGGCCAGGCGCCGGACGACCTTGTCGGCACCCACCGACTCCACGGTGAAGCTCGCCAGCGGTATCCGGTTCTCCTCGGTCCCCACCAGGTTCACATGGTTGAGCTGGGACAGCGTCGTGCCAAGGTAATAGTTGAGGCGCTGCAGATACTCGTAGACACCGTCCATCGATGTGACGAGACGCCGCCGACGCTTACCGATCCCGGCCTCGTCGAGTCCCGCGAGATGTTCCACCGACGCGACCAATCCGGCGAGCATCGCGCCCTGATGCGGTTCGGGTTCTAGCCGGGCGGGTCCGCGCGCGGACGGGTTCATGGACATCAGCTTCAGCCGGTCGATCAGGTGGGGTTCGCGGAATGCCATGGCCGCCATGCGCGGACCACCCCACCGCTCGGCCGACACGACGAGGACGTCGGCACCCAGGTCGTGGATGTCCAGGCTGATGTACGGCGCCGCGTTGGTCGCGTCGACGACCAGGAGCGCGCCGGCTTCGCGGACCAGCGGCGCGATCTCGCTGATGTCGGTGACGGCCCCGGTCGTGGACGACGCCAGGGTCACCGCGACGACCTCCGTATCGGGTGTGACGAGATCGCCGAACTGCCAGGCCGGTAGTCCGCCGGTCTCGACGTCGACCTCGGCCCAGCGAACCCGGCCGCCGTAACGATCCGCCGCGCGCAGCCACGGCACGATGTTCGGCTCGTCGTCCTGACGCGTGACGACGACGTCACCCCGCAGCCACGCATGCGGCGCGAGCGCCTCTGCCAGACCGGCCAGCAGCACGTACCGCGACGGTCCGAGCACGACACCCGCGGCGTCTCCGCCGACGAGATCGGCGATCGCGCGCCGGGCACCGTCGACCACCTCCGCGCTCGCGCGAGCCGACGGGTAGACCCCGCCCGGGGCGGCGGACAGGGAGCGGAAACTGGTGGTCACGGCGGTCGCGACCGAATCGGGGATCTGCATCCCCGCCTGCGGGTCGAGATGGATCCAGCCGTCGCCGAGCGATGGAATCAATCCACGCACGTAGGCGACGTCGAAAGCCATGGGCACGAGGATAGACGTCGGCCATCTGCCGTTTCGCGGTGTCCGGGCACAATGGGACGCATGGCTATCGAAGGCACTCCAGGACCCGGCCCCACCTCAGGACCGTTCGGCTCGGCCGGCGACTCCGACAACGTGATCGTCGTCGGCGCGGGCACGGATGGGCAGACGAACGGCGAGTCGTCGGAATCGACCAGCGTCGCCGACATGGTCGAGCAACCCGCCAAGGTCATGCGCATCGGCACGATGATCAAGCAGCTCCTCGAAGAGGTCCGTGCGGCTCCTCTCGACGACGCGTCGCGGAACCGCCTGCGTGAGATCCACCAATCGTCGGTGCGTGAACTCGAAGAAGGCCTCGCCCCGGAGCTGCGCGAAGAACTCGAACGTCTCGCACTCCCCTTCTCCGACGAGGGCACCCCGTCGGACGCCGAGCTCCGCATCGCCCAGGCCCAGCTCGTGGGTTGGCTCGAGGGACTCTTCCACGGCATCCAGACCGCGCTGTTCGCCCAGCAGATGGCCGCCCGCGCCCAGCTCGAGCAGATGCGTCAGGGCGCGCTTCCGCCCGGGATGCCCGCGCCCGGCGGTCCAGGTCACAGCACCGGGCAGTACCTCTGACAGCTGTGGGTCGGGTCGAGTGGCTTCGACACGGCTCCTCGACCTCGACGCGCTTCTTGGCCGCTTGCTCGCGCCGGCGGCTGCGCTCGTCGCCTGCTCAACCAGCGGGGAGCAGCAAAGGGGCCGACGGGTACGCTGACTCCTCGTGTCAGCGGTAGTAGACGACGACGCGATTCCCGCGCGTCCCGAGGGGTCCGATTCGCGCAGCTTCGCGCGCGCGGTCAAGGACCTCGGCGACGGTTTCGCAAGCCGCGAGCTGTGGTTCCATCTCGGTTGGCAGGACATCAAGCAGCGTTACCGCCGTTCGGTGCTGGGACCGCTGTGGATCGTCATCGCAACCGGTGTGACCGCCATCGCGATGAGCCTGCTCTACGGCGAGTTGTTCGGCATGGACATCAAGGTGTTCCTGCCGTACGTCGCACTCGGTTTCATCTTCTGGAACTTCATCTCGAGCTCGATCCTCGAGGGTGCGGAAGTCTTCTCGAAGAACGAGGGCCTGATCAAGCAGCTCCCGGCCCCGGTGAGCGTGCACGTCTACCGGGTCGTGTGGCGAGCGCTGATCATCTTCGCCCACAACGTCGTCATCATCGTCATCCTGTTCCTGATCTTTCCGCCGCCGCTCAAATGGACGGTGACGCTGATCGTCCCCGCGCTGGTGCTCTACGTGCTGAACTCGATCTGGGTGACCATCGTCTTCGGTATCTTGTCGACGCGGTTCCGCGACATCGGCCAACTCCTGACCACCGTGGTGCAGCTGGTGTTCTTCATGACGCCGATCATCTGGACCACCCAGAGCCTGGGCAATTCGACGGGCGAGACGTCGTCGCGGCTGAAGCTCGTCGAGCTGAACCCGATGTTCCATTACCTGGAGATCGCACGTGGGCCGCTGCTGGGTGAGCCGGTGGAGTTCTATCACTGGGCCGTCGTCCTGGGCTGCACCGCCGTCGGCTGGGTGCTGGCGATGCTGGTGATGCGCAACTACCGGGCCCGCGTGGCGTACTGGGTGTAGGGACGGAATCGAGATGGCCAAGAACATCAACCCCGTCGACGATCGGGTCCGGGTCGACACGTGGGATGCGTGCGTCGACTTCCCCATCTTCGACGCCAAGACGCGCTCGCTGAAAAAGTCGGTCATCGGCGCCGCCGGCGGCGTGATCGGTTCCACCGAGTCGAACGTGGTGGTCGTCGAGGCGCTCAAGGACATCAACCTGCATCTGAAGCACGGCGACCGGGTCGGCCTGGTCGGACACAACGGCGCAGGCAAGTCGACGCTGCTGCGCCTGCTCTCCGGCATCTACGAACCCACCCGCGGCGCGTGCCGGGTGCACGGCCGCGTCGCACCCGTCTTCGACCTCGGCGTCGGCATGGACCCGGAGATCTCCGGCTACGAGAACATCATCATCCGCGGCATGTTCCTGGGCATGACGCGCAAGGAGATGCTCAAGAAGATCGACGACATCGCGGAGTTCACCGAGCTCGGCGACTACCTGCAGATGCCGCTGCGCACCTACTCCACCGGTATGCGGGTGCGCATCGCACTCGGCGTGGTGACCTCCATCGACCCGGAGATCCTCATCCTCGACGAGGGCATCGGCGCCGTCGACGCCGACTTCATGCGCAAGGCGCGGGGTCGGCTCCAGGCGCTCGTCGAGCGGTCGGGAATCCTGGTGTTCGCCAGCCATTCCAATGAGTTCCTGGCCCAGTTGTGCGACCGCGCCCTGTGGATCGATCACGGACAGGTCCGCATGGAAGGCGGCATCGAAGAGGTCGTCGGCGCGTATGAGGGACCCGACGCCGCGGCGCATGTCCGGAAAGTGATCGCCGACCTCGAGAGGTCCGACGCGCAGGGGAAGCCGGAGTGACCGACGCCGGTGCCGGCCAGAAGGTGATCGCAGTGGTGGTCACCCACCGTCGCGTCGAGTTGCTGGCGGAGTCACTTGCCGTGGTGTCCGGACAGGATCGGCCCGTCGACCACTTGATCGTCGTCGACAACGCCGACGAACCCGAAGTCGCCGAACTCGTTGCGGCGCAGCCCGTTCCGACGACGTACCTGGGATCGGAGCGCAATCTCGGCGGTGCCGGCGGCTTCGCCCTCGGCATGCTGCACGCGCTCGCCCTCGGCGCCGACTGGGTCTGGTGCGCCGACGACGACGGCCGACCCGACGGTCCGACGGTCCTCTCGACGCTGCTCGACTGCGCCGCACGGCATGATCTCGACGAGGTGTCACCGGTGGTCGCCAACCTCGACGACCCGGACACGCTCGCCTTCCCGCTGCGACGCGGACTCGTGTGGCGCCGTAAGCGGTCCGAGCTTTTTGCCGACGGTGAAACCCAGGACGACGATCTGCTGCCCGGCATCGCGTCGCTGTTCAACGGCGCTCTGTTCTCCGCACGGTGCCTCGAGCAGGTGGGCGTGCCGGACCTGCGATTGTTCTTCCGCGGCGACGAGGTGGAGGTGCACCGTCGGTTGGTTCGCTCGGGCGTGCGGTTCGGTACCTGCCTGCGCGCGGGATACCTCCACCCCGACGGCTCGGCGGAATTCCGACCGATCCTGGGCGGTCGCATGCACACCCAGTACCCCGACAACGACACCAAGCGGTTCTTCACCTACCGCAACCGCGGTTACCTGATGAGCCAGCCCGGACTCCGCAGGCTGCTGCCCCAGGAGTACGCCCGGTTCGGCTGGTTCTTCCTTGTGCAGCAACGTGATCCGAAGGGCTTCGCCGAGTGGGTGCGTCTTCGCGGCCTCGGTCGCCGAGAGCGGTTCACGCGGCCCTGAGGGCTTGCTCCTGCTCCACTCCCTGAGGTTGCACTCCTCTCACCTCAGGGAGCACCATGCCGCGGGGTCATCCCCAACGCTGAAACAGCCCCCAGCGCAGCGATTCCCGCGAGTACCCACCAGGCGGTCAGGAACGAGTTGTGCACATCGGCGTACACCGCCGAGGTGCCGATGATCGCGACCAGTAAGCTGACACCCAGCGACATGCCGATCTGACGACTCATGTTGACCACCGCGCTTCCGGTGGCGGCCTGATCCGCGGGGAGGTCGGCGGTCGCCGAGGACAGGATCGACGGCAACGCAAAGCCCACTCCGACACCGCCGATCAGCCAGCCCGGCAGGAACTCGGTGGCGAAACCCGGTGTGGCGTCGACCGACAGCGCGATGAGGGCCGACCCGAGACCGAAGAGCACACAACCGAACGCAACGAGTCGCCCCACCGCGACCCGCGCACTGAGGCGATGCGACACGGCCGCGAAGATCGGCACCATCAGCGGTCCGGTCGAGACCGCGAGACCCGTCACGATCGGCGAGAAATCCCAGACCTGCTGCAACCACAGGATGTTCGCGAGAAGTGCGCCGGCGAACGGGATGGAGAACAGCAGCATCGTCACGTTCGCGACCGAGAAGGCCCGGATCCGCAGCAGTGCAGGCGAGATCACCGGTTCGGGATGAGGCGCCGAACTGAGGACGAAGCCGACGAGCCCTACCCCGGCGACGATCCACGCACCGGTGATCCGCGCGTCCGTCCAACCCCACTCACTCCCCTGGACCAGACCGAGTGTCAAGGCCCCCACCGAGACGACCAGGAGAAGCGCGCCCAACGCGTCCGGAAAGCCACTGGCCGAGACGTTTTGGGGGCGGGACAGTACGATCGCCCCGGCGACGATCGCCGCCACACCGACGGGCACGTTGACCAGGAACACCCAGCGCCACGACGCCTCGACGAGAAGACCGCCGACGGCCGGCCCGAAGGCCGCGGCCAGGGCGCCGGTGGCCGCCCAGATGCGCACCGACCGGGCCCGACGTTCCGGCGGCAACGTCGCCACGACCAGACCCAGGCTCGCCGGGGTCAGAATCGCCGCGCCGAGTGCCTGCAGTGCGCGGAATGCCACCAGCCACCAGACGCCCTGCGCCGCGGCACATGCCGCACTCGCCGCGGTGAAGATCGCGAGACCGAGCAGGAAGCCGCCCTTGCGGCCGTACCGATCGACGATCCGGCCCGCCGGAACAAGGAGCGCCGCATACAGGATGGCGTACGCGTTGAGGATCCAGGACATCTGGGACAGGGTCGCGCCGGTGAAGTCGGCGCCGATGTCGTCGAAGGCGACGTTGACGATGAAGACGTCGAGACTGGCCATGAACGCTGCCCCGGACAGGATCAGCAGAACGAGGCCGGGCCGCGCAACAGTCGGCGCCGGCGCTGCCGGGCCGCTTCGAGTGACCGTCATCGGACCGGCCATCCGAGAACCCGGCGACTCTGGCGCGCGGAGGCGAGGAGCCGGCCGCCGCGGTCGCGCAGCGTGGTGTCGTCGACCGACCAGCCGCCGGACGTCGAGGTGTTACGCGTATGGACGAGAATCGGCGCCGGAGTGGCGTCGTCCAGCGGCGCCGTCACATGCATGGAGAAGGCCACCGTCGGAAGGCAAGCGGCGCAGTCAGAATCGGGAAGACGGCGGGCGGTAGGCAATCCGCCAGCAGGGCCAGGTAACCGGCGTCGACGGCGATCGGGGTTCGGGTGGTGATCCATGCCCGCATCCAGGCCTCGTCGGCTCCGGTGAGCGCGAGCGGACCGTCGACCGGTCGCACATCGAGCTGCGCGCCCATCGGCACGATCTCCGGGGGAATCATGAAGGGGTCGAGCCCTTCCGGGCCGGGAACGCCCGCGACCCGGTCGATGACATCGGTGGGTGCGCGTTCCCCGACCCGCCCGGTCGTGACTGATGCCGACGCGATGTCGACACCCGCCTGGGTGACCGTGACGTCGACGACCCTCGTGTACCGACCGACCTCCCGAACCGACGGCGTCAGGAGCAACTCCCCGCCGTCCGGCTTGCCGACAAACCGCAGATCGAGAGCGCGCACCGATACGTCGGGCGCCGCATCGGCACCGACCCGGACGGCCAACGCCGCGATCGCACCGCCGTGCGGACCCGACCTCCCCCACCAGGAGGGGTCGATGGTCGCCGACCAACGGCCATCGCCGGTCGGGGTCGCTCCGAAACTGTCCGACAATCCGTCGTCGACAGGGCTGTGCCTGCTGAGTTGCTTCACGCAACTCATGCAAGCAGGTTGAGTTGCGTCACGCAACCCACTACTCTGGATTTCATGCGCCGCGCCTCGTTCGCCGAGATGAACTGCTCGATCGCCCAGACATTGGAGGTCGTCGGTGAATGGTGGACGCTGCTCATCGTTCGGGACGCGATGTTCGGCGTGAAGCGTTTCGACGAGTTCTCGTCGCGGCTCGGCATCGCGCGCAACGTGTTGACCCAGCGACTGGACACCCTCGTCGAACACGAGATCCTGGCGAAGGAGCCGTACCAGGACAACCCGGTGCGCTACGACTACCGCCTCACCGAGAAGGGCCGGGACCTCTGGACGGTTCTGGCCGCGTTACGTCAGTGGGGTGACCGGTGGACCGCCGAGGACGGCGCACCAGTGGTGTCGACACACTCCTGCGGTCAGACGATGACGGTCGAGCCGACATGCTCGGCATGCGGCGAGCGAATCGGCACCGGCGAACTACGGGTACACCCGGGCCCCGGCGCGACTACGGACAATCCCCTCGCGGGGCTTCGCTGACCCTGGGCCGACACAGCCAACAATTGCCATCCCCCTGCGCGCTGGAGACCTGCGACGATGACGAAGTCCATGTCGAATAACTAGAACGTGTTCTACTGTGGACGGAGTTTCACTGCCGTCCCGAGGAGCATGATGCGGTTCACGTATGCCGAGGCCATGACCGATCCGTCGTACTACGCGCCGCTCGCGCAGGCCGCCGAAGCCGCGGGGTACGCCGGCTTCACCATTCCCGACTCGCTGGCCTATCCGGAGGAATCGGACGCGAAGTATCCGTACACCCCCGACGGCAATCGCGAGTTCCTCGACGGCAAGGCGTTCATCGAGACCTTCATCCAGGCCGCGGCGCTCGGCGCGGTCACCTCGACCATCCGCTTCACCCCGTTCGTGGTGAAGCTGCCGGTCCGCCCGCCCGCGCTGGTCGCCAAGCAGGCCAGCTCGGTGGCGTACCTGACGAACAACCGCTTCGCGATGGGCGTCGGCACGAGTCCGTGGCCCGAGGACTACGACTTCATGGGCGTGGACTTCAAGCGCCGCGGCAAGCGGATGGACGAGTGCATGGACATCATCCGCGGCCTGACCACCGGCGAGTACTTCGAGTTCCACGGCGAGTTCTACGACATCCCCAAGATCAAGATGACGCCCGCGCCCACCGAACCAATCCCGCTACTCGTGGGCGGCCACGCCGACGCCGCGCTGCGTCGTGCGGTCATCCGCGGTGACGGCTGGATGCACGGTGGCGGTCCGCCCGAGGAGCTCGAGACGCTGCTGGACCGGATCAACGAGATCCGCAAGGCCGAGGGAAAGACCAACGATCCGTTCGAGATCCACGTGATCTCCATGGACGCCTACACCGTCGACGGATGTAAGCGGCTGGAAGACAAGGGGATCACCGACGTGATCGTCGGTTTCCGGCTGCCGTATGTCATGGGCGACGACACCGAGCCGCTGCAGACCAAGATCGACCATCTGAACTGGTACGCCGACAACGTGATCGCGAAGGTCAACAGCTGATCCTGTCCTCCTGCCGCAATTTCTCCGTCCGCGGAGGTATGGCACGGTTGCACCACCTGTACCGCTGGGGCACACTGCACAGCAGGGCGCCTCACGCATGCCGTGGCGCGGCCGACGTGCGGTGAGACTCCGAGGCGAACACTCGCCGGGCGGGAGGACAGTGATGACCGATTCGCCGAGCGGGTCGGTGTATTCATCTGTGCGCGAGCAGCTTCCGCCGCGCAGACCCGACGTTCTCGATCGCCGCGGGTTCCTTCGCGTCGCCGGTGTCGCCGGAACCGCCTTGCTGGGCACGTCCGTGCTGGCCGCATGCGGTGGCGGGTCGTCGGACACCGTCAACACCATCAAGGCCGCCATCGCCGGTGAACCCGACCAGCTCGACCCGCAGAAGTCCAGTTCCTACTTCACCTTCGAAGTACTCGAGAACGTCTTCGACACCCTCGTCGAACCCGACGAGCAACTCCAGATGCGGCCGGCACTGGCCGAGAGCTGGGAGGTCAGCCCCGACGGCCTGCAATGGACGTTCACGCTGCGCGACGGGGTCACGTTCCACAACGGCGACCCGCTGACCGCAGCCGATGTCGAATACTCCTTTCGGCGGATCATCGACGAAGAACTGTCCAACGCATACAAACTCGAGGCCATCGCGTCGATCACCGCCCTCGACGACCGTCGGGTCCGGTTCACCGTCAGCGCGCCGACCCCCAATCTGCTGACGAGCATCGGCGGGTTCAAGGGACTGGCCATCGTCAACCGCCGCAACGTCGAATCCGGTGAGATCACGACCAGGCCGATCGGCACCGGGCCGTTCTCGTTCGTCTCCCGGTCGCCGGGCGCATCCATCGTGTTGGCGTCGAATCCCGACTACTGGGGTGGGGCGCCCGCCGTCGACGGCGTGCGCTACAGCTTCATCTCACAGGGAACGACCGCGGTGTCCGCACTACGGTCGGGTGAGATCGATTGGACCGACGCCATTCCCGCCCAGCAGCTCAGCATCCTGCGCCGCGACGACGCACTCGATGTCGGGACCGTGGTCGCCAACGACTACTGGTACGTCACGATGAACTTCGACGCCCCGCCGTTCGACGACACCCGGGTCCGCCAGGCGGTCGCGTATGCGATCGACCGGGACTCGATCGCGCAGGTCGTCGGGTACGGGACCGCGACGCCCAACGAGCTCGCGATCCCCGCGACCAGTCCCTGGTTCGCACCCTACGACCGCTATACCGCCGGACTCGACCGCGACGCCGCCGTCGCGAAGGCCAGAGACCTGCTCCGGCAGGCCGGCATCCGCGGACTCGACATGCGCCTGATGGTGACCACCGAGTATCCCGAGACGGTGACGGCGGCGCAGGTGATCGCGTCGAACCTCGCCGACGTCGGGATCGACGTGCGGATCGAACAACTCGACTTCGGCGCATGGCTCGATCGCCAGGCCGCCGGCGACTTCGACGCCCTGCTGCTCGGTTGGCTGGGCAACATCGACCCAGACGACTTCTACTACGCCCAACACCATTCCGAGGGCACGTCGAACTCGCAGAAGTACTCGAACCCCGAGGTCGACGCCTTGTTGGACCGGGGTCGAACCGAACTCGACGTCGATGCCCGCAAGCGGATCTACGCCGAGGCCGCGAGCATCATCGCCGACGACGTGAGCTACCTCTACCTCTACAACCCGTCGTCGACCCAGGCCTTTGTGACGCAGCTCCGGGAATATGTCGTCCGACCCGACAAGGCCATCCGATTCCGCGATGCCCGGCTGGAGAGGAGCTGAGATGACCGCGTTGCACTCGCCGCTGGCGCGCTTCATCGTCGTGCGCCTGCTCTACACCGTCGCGGTCCTGCTCGGCGTGATCGTCGCGGTGTTCTTCCTGATGCAGGTCGTGCCCGGTGATCCCGTCCGCATCGCGCTCGGCACCCGCTACACCCCGGAATCGTATGAGGCGCTGCGCAGCGCCTCCGGACTCGACCAGCCGCTGGCAGCGCAGCTGGTGAACTATGTCGGCAGTGCCTTCACCGGTGACCTGGGTGTCAGCTTCCGCAACAGCGAACCGGTCACGACGATGCTCTTCGATCGGCTTCCCGCCACGATCACACTCGCGACCGCGGCGATCGTCGTCGCGTTGCTCATCGCCGTGCCACTCGGTTTCTGGGCCGCGCTGCGGGAAGGTCGGCTGGCCGACAACGTCATCCGCGTGGTGAGCCAGTTCGGGATCTCCGTGCCCGACTTCTGGATGGGCATCCTGCTGATCGGTCTCTTCTCCACCGCGCTCGGCTGGTTACCGTCGGCCGGGTATCAGCCCTTCGCCGACGACCCACTCGGTTGGCTCGAACACCTCGTGCTGCCGGCGATCACGGTCGGGGTCGTGACGGGGGCGATCATGACGCGGTACGTGCGCTCGTCGGTGCTCGACGTGGCGAACGCACCGTTCGTGACGACGGCCGAATCGAAAGGGCTGAGCACCAAGCGTGTTCTCCTCGATCACGTCGGACGCAACGCGCTCGTACCCGTGCTGACCATCTCCGGTATCCAGTTCGCAGGTCTGCTCGGCGGTGTCATCGTCGTAGAGGTCGTGTTCGCCTGGCCCGGACTGGGTCTGCTGGTCTACGACTCGGTCGCCGCGCGCGACTACCCGGTCCTACAGGGTGCGATCCTGCTCATCGCGGTGATCTTCCTGGTCGTCAACCTCGTCGTCGACATCCTCTACGCCGTCATCGATCCCAGGATTCGACTGTCATGACCCTCACCTCACCCGACCCGCCGGAGCCCGGTACCGGAGTCGACGACGAACCGGCCGGCACCGAGCTCAACAGCGGAACGTCGACCGATTCGGCCTGGCGATTGCTGCTACGCAACCGCACCTCGGTGATCGGGCTGATCATCATCGCAGTCGTCCTCGTGTGCGCGGTGTTCGGTCCGCTCATCGCTCCATACGGCGCCAACGAGATCGACGTCCCGAATGCGCTGCAGGCACCCAGTTGGTCCCATCTCTTCGGGACCGACGACCTGGGTCGCGACGTCTTCTCCCGGGTGGTGCTCGCCGCGTCGGTGAGCATGCGCGTGGCGGTCATCGCAGTGGCGATCTCCCTCACCGTCGGCGTGATCCTCGGTATGGTCGCCGGTTTCGCCGGTGGCGTCCTCGACACCGCGCTCATGCGGATCGTCGATGTGGTCTTCTCTTTCCCGGTACTGCTGCTCGCGCTGGCCATCGTCGCCATCCTGGGACCGGGAGTCACCTCGGCGATGATCGCGATCGGCGTCGTCTACATACCGATCTTCGCCCGGGTGGCGCGCGCCGACACCCTGCGTGTGCGACAGACCCAGTACGTCCAGGCGTCACGCACGATGGGGGTGGGGACACCGGCGATCCTGGCACGCCATGTGCTGCCGAACATCTCCGGACCGGTCATCGTCCAGACCTCGATCTCGCTGGCGTTCGCGATCCTGTCGGAGGCGGCACTCTCGTTCCTCGGCCTCGGTGTTCAACCGCCCGACCCGTCGTGGGGCCGGATGCTCTTCGACGCACAGGGGTTCATCACCACCGCCTGGTGGATGGGTGTGTTCCCCGGTCTGGCGATCCTCGTGACGGTCTTCGCTTTCAACCTCGTCGGCGACGGCGTACGCGATGTGCTCGACCCGCGCCAGCGCACGCTGCTGCGCAACCGCGGGTACGAACGCAAGTCGCCGACGGTGACCACACCGTCGACCGCGAAACACGTCGACACCGACGGATCGGTGCTGCGCGTGGAGGATCTCGTCGTCGGTGTCGGTCCGCGAGAGATCGTGCACGGCATCAGTTTCTCGGTCGCGCCGGGTGAGACGCTCGGGATCGTCGGGGAGAGCGGTTCAGGCAAGTCACTGAGCGTGTTGTCGGCGACCGGGCTCTTCGACGCGCCCAGCGCGTACGTCCGCGGGTCGGCCCGCCTCGGCGACACCGAAATCGTCGGCGCCACACCGGCGAAACTCCGGGACCTACAAGGTTCGCGAGTCGGCTTCGTCTTTCAGGACCCGTCGTCGAGCCTCAATCCCCTGCTCACCGTCGAACAACAACTGACCGAGGGCCCGCGCCGGCATCTCGGCCTCTCGCGGGGCGAGGCGCGCGAACGGGCTCTGACCCTGCTGCGCGACGTGAACCTGCCCGACCCCGAAAGCCGTTTGCGCGCATACCCGCATCAGTTGTCCGGCGGCCAACGGCAGCGCGTCATGATCGCGATCGCATTGGCCTGCGATCCGGAACTCCTCATCGCCGACGAGGCCACCACCGCACTCGACGTGACCACGCAGGCACAGATCATCGACCTCGTCGCGAAACTACAGCGGGAACGCGGTATGGCGGTGGTGTGGATCAGTCACGACCTCGGCGTCATCGGGCGGATCGCCGACCGGGTGATGGTGCTGCGATCCGGCCGGATCGTCGAGAGCAATGACGTCACAACGCTGTTCGACGACCCGCAGGACGAGTACAGCCGCACGCTGCTCGACTCACGCCCGCTGCTGAGCAAGGTCACCGAACGTGGTGGCGCGTCGCCCCTTCAGAAGCGGGTCGACGACGAGCCGCTCCTGAGTGTCACCGGGCTGGGCGTCGACTATGTGGTCCGCGGCCCGTCGGGGCGCCGGGTGGTGCACGCCGCCGACGGGGTCGACCTGCAGGTCGCTCGTGGCCGGACGCTCGGGATCGTCGGCGAATCGGGTTCGGGGAAATCGACCGTGGCCGGCGTGATCACCGGCCTCATCACGTCCGCCCAGGGCACGATGGTGCGCGGCAGCGTGACCATCACCCTCGACGGCCGGAGGGTCGAGGCCATCGGGGCGCGCGGCGCCGACGAAGCCCTGCTCCGACGCCGCGTCGCCATGGTGTTCCAGGACCCGGCCGCCTCGCTCGATCCGCGGATGACGGTGGCGGCGTCGATCGCCGAACCGCTGCGGACGCACGGCCTCACCGACGGCCGGGACGGCACGCGGAGTCGTGCCGAAGAGTTGCTCGCCGACGTCAGCCTGGACGCGTCGTTCCTCGACCGCTATCCGCACGAGATGTCCGGCGGCCAGCGGCAGCGGGTGAGCATCGCCCGTGCGCTGGCGTCCGACCCGGAGGTCCTGATCCTGGACGAATCGACGGCGTCGCTCGACGTGTCGGTGCAGGCCAGCGTCCTCGACCTGCTCGCCGAGCTCCAGCGTCAGAAGGGGCTGACCTATCTGTTCATCGCGCACGACCTGGCCGTCGTCGAGCAGATCAGCGACACCGTCGCGGTGATGCAGTATGGGAAGGTCGTGGAGAGTGGACCGGCGTCGACCATCCTCCACGACCCCGCAACCGACTACACCCGCGCGTTGCTCGCGGCCATCCCACCGGAGGTCCCGCAGCGGGCCTGACCCGTCGACTGTGCGTCCGATCTCGTCGACTGCGTGCTGGTTTTCGTCGACTGTGCGTCGAAACCCGCAACGCCCGTCGGCACGGTAGCCAGGACGTCGTCGGCTAGGGTGTCAGCGTGTCTCGACCCGACCCTGGTGACCACGTCCGCGATGACGAAGAACCGAGCCACGAGGACTTCGCCACGCGCCATGCGCCGATGCCGATCGAGCTGCCCCTCGACGACGAAGAGGCGTCGACGAACGTCGGTCTGAAGACCCAGCTCGTTCGCTTCGTCATCACCGGCGGGTTCTCCGGACTTCTGGACTTCGGGCTGACGATCCTCCTGCAATACGGCCTGGACGTCCCGTTCTGGCCCGCGAAATCCGCGGGGTTCATCCTCGGCACCACCGTCGCGTACCTACTGAACCGTCGATGGACGTTCCGAGCCGAACCGAGCATGGCGCGGTTCGTGTCGGTCGTCGCGCTCTACGTGGTGACCTACTTCGTCAACGTCGGCATCTACACGCTTCTGTCACATGCCTGGCAGGAAACGCTGCTGTACAGCTTCGCGGCGTACGTCGTCGCCCAAGGCACGGCGACGGTCATCAACTTCGTCGTCCAGCGGATGGTCATCTTCAAGATCCGCTGACCCGAGAACGCACGGTCAACGAAAGCGGACGCCCAGTCGACGGGCGGGGTCAGAACTCCTCGTCGACGTCGGAGTCACGGGCGGCGCGCTCGCCGCGGTCGAGGGTGGCGAGTTCGGCCAGGTCGGCGGGGTCGAGCACGAAGTCGAAGAGGTCGGCGTTCTCGAGCTGCCGTCCGGTGTGCGACGACTTCGGGACGACGCTGATCCCGTTCTGCACCGACCACCGCAGCGCGACCTGCGTGGGCGACTTGCCGTACTTGCGTGCGATCCGGAGGACGACCGGGTCGGCGAGCAGACCCTCCTTGCGTCCGGTCGGTTGCCAGGCCTGCGCGTGGATACCCTTGCTCGCCATGAACTCCCGCAGCTCAGTTCGCTGCAGGACGGGCGAGCACTGGATCTGGTTGAGAACCGGCCACCGTCCCGTCTCGTCGAACAGCATCTGCAGGTGATGCTGCTTGAAGTTCGAGACCCCTGGGGTACGGACGTAACCCTCGTCGGCGAGGGTGAGCAGCGCCTTCCACGAGTCGACGGTGCGGCCGAGGCTCGGGCAGGGCCAGTGGATGAGGTAGACGTCGATGTGTGCGACGCCCAGCCGCCGGGCGCTCTCCTTGGCTGCGTTGATCGCCTCGTCGAAACCCTGGTCGCCGCCGCCCAGCTTGGTCTGCACGACGATGTCTTCGCGGGCGACGCCGGTGCCGTGCAGCCCCATCCCGACGCTCAGCTCGTTGCTGTACCGGGGCGCCGTGTCGAGAAGTCGGTAGCCGGACTTGATCGCCGAGCCGACGGCGCTGACACACGGCTGGCCGAGCATGTTGTAGGTGCCGAGCCCCACCAGGGGGATCGAGGTGCCGTTGCTGAGCTCGACCGAGGGGATGTCCACCGCATCAGGATATGTCGACAACCGCATCCTGCGCCGCCGGTCGATCTGGAACGCTTGACCGATGAGCACCGGAGACGACGCGTCGTACGACGACATCGTGGTGGGCGCGGGACACAACGGCCTCACGGCTGCCGCCTACCTCGCTCGTGCCGGCCGGCGTGTGCTCGTCCTCGAGAAGGCCGACCACGTCGGCGGCGCCACGGTGTCGGCGACGCCGTTCGCCGGTCTCTCCGCGCGCCTGTCGCGGTATTCGTACCTGGTCTCGTTGATGCCGCGCGAGATCATCGCCGACCTCGACCTCGACGTCACACTCATCCGACGCCGCTATTCGTCGTACACACCGCTGCCGTCTGACCCGGCGCGCGGCATCCTGGTCGACAACCTCGACGACGACGGGACGGCCGCGTCCTTCCGCCGCGTGACGGGCTCCGACATCGGTTTCACCGCATGGCAGTCGTTCTACCGTCGGCTCGGCGTGGTCGCCGACCGCGTCTTCCCGACCATGACCCAGCCGTTGCGGACCGCCGCCGACATGCACGACCTCGTCGTCGGCCCAGGCAAGTCCACCACCGACACGTCGACCGCCGAACTGTGGGAGGCGCTCACCACGCTGCCGCTGGGCACACTCCTGGGCCAGTACTTCGACGACGATCTGGTGCGCGGCATCGCCGCCACCGACGGATTCATCGGTACCTTCGCCGACCTCGACGACCCGTCCCTGCGCCAGAACATCTGCTTCCTCTATCACGTGATCGGCGGCGGAACCGGGGACTGGGATGTCCCGGTCGGCGGAATGGGGGCCGTCTCAGGTGCGCTCTATCAGGCGGCGACCTCGGCGGGCGCCGACATCAGAACGGGTGTCGAGATCACCGGCATCGATCCGGCGGACGGGACAGTCGAGACGACGAGCGACACCTTCGGCGGCTCGATGCTGTACGCGGCCTGTGCGCCGCAGGTGTTCAACACATTCCTCGACGGGACGCCGATCCCCTGCGAGCCCGACGTCCGCGGATCGCAGCTGAAGATCAACCTGCTGCTCGACCGGCTACCCCGACTCCGCGACACGTCGGTCTCGCCGGTTGCGGCGTTCGCCGGGACCTTCCACATCAACCAGACCGCCACCCAGCTGCACGACGCGTGGCGGCAAGCGAATCGTGGTGAGGTGCCAGAGGTCCCGCCATGCGAGATCTACTGCCACACCCTCACCGACCCGTCGATCCTCGGACCGGAACTGGCGGGCAAACACACGCTGACCCTGTTCGGACTGCACATGCCGCCCGAGGTGTTCGACGAACCCGGCGCCGTCGAACACGCCGTCGGCGCGACCTTCGCATCGCTCAATTCGGTTCTGGAGGAACCGATTCAGTCGGTCATCGCGCATGATCAGAACGGGCGGCCGTGCATCGAGGCGAAGACGCCGCAGGACCTCGAGGGTGCCGTCGGGCTACCCGGTGGTCACATCTTCCACCGACCGCTGCAGTGGCCGTGGGCCGAGACCGCATCCGAGGTGGGCCGGTGGGGTGTGGAGACCCCTCACCCGCGAGTGTTGTTGTGCGGCGCGGGCGCTCGACGCGGCGGCGGGGTCAGCGGTATCCCGGGCCGCAACGCCGCGGCGGCGGTCCTGGGTGTGGATGCGCTCGATGTGCCGCGGTAATGGGGCGCTAGGACAAACTTTTGGCTCCCTCAGCGCACAGTGCCGTGCTCGGCGGCCAACCGCCGCACCCGCTCGCTCAACCCGCGGGTCGGTGGCGAGCGCACCGTCGGGGACGAACCACGTATCTGTGGCGTCCCGCTGCCGGCGACTCTAGCCTCGACCCGTGGACAGCATCATTCGTCTCAACTCGTCCCAAGTGGACGCCTTGTTCGGCGCGTCGCCAGCAGTCGTACTCCTCGCCGAGCCCAGCTCCGGCCGTGTCGCCTGGGCGAACGAGAGCGCGTCGGAGTACTCCAACGCTCGGGTGCACCGTCACGTCGCGCCGACGAGCGGGCCGGCCGGGTCGTCGGCGACGGTCGCCTCCGACGACGAGGATGGCCCCTCGGTCGAGGCGACGGTGGTCGACGTCGTCGTCGACGGACAAGCGCGCTGGTTGGTCCAAGTCGACAACCGTGGACCTCTGGACGCGGAGCCCAACGAGGTGTCGCTGACCGCCACCTACGTGGAGACGCTGAGCCGGCACACTGCTGCCGGTCTCCTCGTATTGGCGCACGACGGCACGATCCTTCATGCGACCGACCGCGCACTGGAACAGTTCGGGATCAGGCGCAACGCCTTCATCGATCACCGGATCGAGGAGTTCGTCAGTGTCCGATCCGACGATGACGCCTCGGGGTGGAGCGCCGCGGTCGCGGCGATGGATCCGATCGCGACCGTGCAGTTCGAGATCCCCGTCCGAATCGGTTTGCAACGCGGCCCGTCGTTCCTCGGCGGCACCCTCGAACGCGTGGCCGGCAGACCTGACGAGGAACTGCTGCTCACCGTCTACGACATCTCCGATCGCATTCGTCGCGAGCAGCAGCGCACCCGCGATGTGGAGCAGCAGAACTATCAGGCCCGCTATAACGTCATGGGCGATCTCGCGATGGCCGTCGCACACGAGCTCGGCCAACCACTGACTGCGGCAAGAAACTTCATCGCCGCCGCGCTGGCGTCGGTGTCCAACGGCCATGTCGCCGATGACATCGCTGCGGGCTCGGTGACCCGGGGCCTACAGGGGGCCCAGAAGCAGGTCGACCGGGCCTCGGCGGTGATCGCCAGCATGCGACGCTTCGTCGGGCACCTCGAACACTCGCAGGAACAAATCGATCTGAACGTCATCGTGAACGAGTGCTTGTACTTCGTCCGACTGAGGGCGGAGGCTTCTGCGGTCACCGTCAATACAGACATCTCACCGACCGAGGTATCGGTGTGGTGCGAGCGCGTATTGACCGGACAGGTCGTCTTGAACCTGTGTTTCAACGCGATAGACGAAATGGCGGAGAGCGAACGAGACGTCCGCACCATCACCGTCTCGACCCGGAGTGCCGACGAGGCCGGGATCTTCACCGTCGAGGATCGAGGCCGTGGGATCACCCGCGATCCCTTCACCGAATCGTTCACATCGAAGCCCGACGGGAATGGCATCGGGTTGGCGCTGAGCTACCGGATCATCACACGTCAGAGCGGTCAGATCTGGGCGAGACGCCTGTCCGTCGGTTCCCAGTTCGGATTCCGACTACCCAACCGTCGGGGGATTGACTCAGGCCGCTAGGGGAAACCTTTAGGTCCTGTCACTCTTCCCTCATGGCCCGTGACTCGCGTAGTTCCTAGCATTTTTGTGCAGATGCAACTCATCGATCAGCCCGATCGCAACGGATTGCACTTCACAGCCCCCACGAAAAAGGTCTACATGAAGACTCGGACATCAAGCCCCCACCACACCAAGAGCAGCAGAGTCCGCGTCGGGCTCGCCGCCGGCGTCGGGACAGCGCTGGAATTCTACGACTTCGCCATCTACGGCACTGCGGCCGCACTCGTCTTCGGGCACATCTTCTTCCAGACCGACGACGCATGGTTCGCCACTTTCATGAGCCTCGCGACGTTCGCTCTGGGCTTTCTGATGGCCCCGGTGGGTGCGGTTCTGTTCGGGTGGATCGGTGATCGTTACGGCCGCCGCCCGTCGCTGTTCCTCGCCTTCGGCCTCATGGGCGCATCGACTCTCCTGATGGGGCTGCTCCCGACATACGCGGCGATCGGCATCCTCGCACCCCTGCTCCTCGTCCTGCTGCGCCTGTGTCACGGGCTGGCTCGAGGCGGTGAGAACGCGGGTGCCGCGGTGTTCGCCATCGAGCACGCGCCGGACCGTAGTCGAGGCCTCTACGGCTCCTTCGTCGCCATCGGGTCGCCGATCGGACTGATCCTGGCCAACTTCGCCTTCGCGCTGGTCCTACTCCTGCCCGACGACGCGGTCACCGACTGGGGATGGCGACTGCCGTTCCTCGCCGGCGGCGTCGTGCTGGTGTTCGGGATCTGGGTACGCAAGGGCGTCGACGAGACCCCCGCGTTCAAAGAGATCGAGGGCGAGCCGGCCGACGAGTTGCCCAAGGTCCCGCTCATGGATGTGCTGCGGCGCCGCTGGCGTGTCCTCCTGCTGGCCGCGGGCGTGAACATCGGTCTGAACGCTTCGACCTTCGCGCTGGCGACCTTCATGCTGTCCTACGCCGCCGCCGACGCGCCGGAAGGCCTCGGGCTTTCACGTCAGCCCATCGTCGAGGGCACCCTGCTCGCCCTCGCCGGACACGCGGTGGTCAACGTGTTCGCGGCATGGTTGTCCGACCGGATCGGACGGAAGCCCGTCATGATCTTCGGCGCGGTCGCGTCCTTCTTCTCCGCGTTGTTCATGTTCCAGATCACCTCCGCCGGCACCGTCACGGCCGTGAACACGGCGATCTTCATCGGCTTCATCGCCACGGGCTTCCTGTTCGGACCCATGTACACCTTCTACGCCGAGCTGTTCCCCAAGGAGCAGCGCCAGTCGGGCCTCGGATTCGCGTTCCACATGGGCGCGGTCCTCGGCGGCGGGATCTCGCCGCTGGTGGCGAATCGCATCATCGCCGAGACCGGCAATGGACAGTACGTGGGTTACTACCTCGCGGCGCTGCTCGTGGTGTCCTTCCTGTGTCTGCTGGTGCTCCCCGAGACCGCTCCGATCCGCCGACAGGTTCGCGATGCGCACGAACCGAGCGACGCGGGATCGCGGGTATGACCCACAGCGGCACCGGGTGGCGGCGGCGCACCTGAGCGCGCGCCACCGTCCCCGGACCGCTTTAGGATGAACACATGCCGGGACCGTCGACGAGCCAGTCGCCAGAACCGCAGGTCTATGTGGTCGACGACGACCGAGACCTCTGCGATTCGGTGGCGCTGCTCCTCGAGACCATCGGCATCACGCCGGAGATCTGCCTGTCCGCCGACGACTTCCTGGCCCGCTACGACGGGGAGCATCCGGCGTGCATCATCCTCGATGTGCGGATGCCCCAAATGAGCGGCACCAGGCTGCAGCAACGTCTCAACGAGATCGCACCACACGTGGGGATCATCTTCGTCTCGGCACACGGAGACATCCGGTTGTCGGTGACGACCCTGCGTGCCGGTGCGCTCGACTTCCTGGAGAAGCCCTACGATCCCCAGCAACTCCTGGACGCGGTGGAGAGCGGCGTGAATGCGGCGGTGGACAGGTTCGCCAACTTCCGGCAGAAGCGAGAGATCGAAGAGAACCTGGCGATCCTGACCCCGCGTGAACGGGAGATCCTCAGCTTGGTCGTCGAAGGCTTTCCCAGCCAGCAGATCGCGACCAGACTCGGCATGAGCGTCAAGACCGTCGATGTGCACCGCACACGGATCAAGACGAAATCTCGTGCGGACAGCCTCCCCACTCTGGTCCGCGACATCCTTCGCTTCGACGTGGCGGTGGACCAGTGATCATCGACCCGATCCGGTTCAGTCCCCATCGATCTTCTGCGCATTCGCCCACCGGCGTCCCGGGTCGCCGCCCCACGCATCCCAGGCCACACGTCCCGCTGTCGGGAAGCCGTCCTCGCCGTTGTTGAACCCGGTCGCGTTCTTGTCCACCTCGTGACGAGAGAAGTAGTTGCGCATCTTCTTGATCTGGTCGTCGTCGACGTCCTTGCCGTCGGCCAACTGATGGGCCCGATGACGGCCGGTGTCGGTGAACCCCTTACCCGCCTTGCCGTCGTCGATCCATCGCACCGCGCGCTGGGCAGCCTCCTGGACGTCCTTCGGTGGCTTGTGACTCATCTGCGCGCTCCTGTCGTCGGGGTCGTGAGATATCCGCGTGCCCGTCGGAGCCAGGCGCCAAACCCGTCGACGGGGCCCTACAAGCGCATCTCGGCGAGGGGACGGTCATCGGCGATGGTCGTCGTCGCCCGATCCGCCTTTCGCGCGGGTAGCGACACGAACGGCGTCGGCCACCAGAACCAGCGACCGGACAGTCGCGCGATCGCCGGCATCACCAACGTGCGGACGAGAAGGGTGTCGATCAGCAGTCCGATCGCCACGGTCGTGCCGATCTGCGCGACGTTGTGGGCGTAGCTGGCGAGCATGGCCAGCATCGTGATCCCGAAGGTGAGGCCGGCCTGGGTGACCACGCTGCCCGTACCGACCATCGCGCGGATCAGACCGGTTCCACCGCCCGCGCCGTACTCCTCACGAAAACGACTGAACAGCAACATGTTGTAGTCGGCACCCACGGCGACCAGAAAGGTGAACGCGATGGGTGCGACCGACCAGTGCAGTGGATTGCCGATGAGGCCCTGCCACAGGAAGACTGAGACACCCATCGCGGACAGATAGGAAAGCCCGACGGTCCCGATCACCGCGAGCGCGGCGACCAGACTGCGCAGCAGGAAGAGGACGACGCAGAACACGAAGGCGAACGCGGCGACGACAATCGCGATGAAGTCCTCGTGCGCGAACGACTCGATGTTCAGCAGCGTGCCGCCCGGCCCGCCGATGCTGACGGTCGATCCGGCGAGCGAGGTGTTCTTGATCGCCGCCAGTGACGTCGGGATCACCTCCGCGCTGACGTCCATCGCGTCGCGGCTGAAACCTTCGCGCTGCGGCGTGACGATCATCCGGGTCGCCTTGCCGTCGTCGGAGAAGTAGTAGGGGATGCCGCTCTGGAAGAGCGGACTCTCCAGCGCCTGGCTGGGTAGGAAGAACCCGCCGGAAGCGGGACTGCCCGCCGAGTACGCCCCGCTGACCTCGTCGAGGAAGTCGGTGATCTCGCCGATCTGCGGCAGCAGGGCCCCCAGGGTCGTGCGTAGCGGGCCGATCAGCTCGCGGATCTCGGTGACCGTCGCGCGCAGCGTCGGGATCTGCGCGGCCGCAGTGGGCAGCGCATCGCCCAGGGAACGAGTGCCGCTCGCCAGTTCCCGCACGGAATCACGCAGTGCGGGAACGTCATCGAGCACCGAAAGTCCGGTAAGCGCGGTACGGCACGCGTCGACACCCCGGCACTGCGGGACCGATTCGACGAGTCCACGCACCGGCGCGATCCCCGCCGACAGTTCGTCGACCTTGGTGAGTGTCGACTCGCTCGTTCGTTGCAATTGCGCAGTGGCATCGGACAATGAGCCCGCGCCGGCCGCCCCTTGCTGCAGCGCGGTGTCGAGGCCGTCGATGGCGGTGTCCAGGCGATCGACCGTTGCACCGATTGCGTCGAGTTCGGAGATGCGGTCGCGCAGAAGCGATGTCATCTGTCCGAAGCGGTTGCCGATGTACCCCGCCTGCGAGGTGAGGGTGCCTTGGTCGAGGGTCTCCCCGAGGGGTCGGGTGATCCCCTGCACCGCGTTCACGCCGTCGATCGAGGCGACGGCATCGGTCATCTGCGCGAGAGCGATCAGATCCGCCGCATTGCGCATGTCATGGTCGGATTCGACGATGAGCACGCTCGGCGCCATGATGTTCGGCGGCAGGTGCCTTTCTGCCGCAGCGAAACCCACGTTCGCCGGCGAGTCCGCCGGCTGGGCGCGACGTTCGTTGTAGCTCGGCGCGTACATCGCGAGCGGGATGATCATGACGGCGAGAACAGCGAGTGCCGCGGCGAGTATCGGGCCGGGCCAGCGGGCGACCGTGGTCCCGATCCGGCGCCAGCGGCGTGGCGACGCCGACTCGCGAGGCTCCACGAACCCGAGCCGGGTGGCGAGGGCCAGGACCGCGGGGCCGAGGGTGAGCGCAGCCGCGAGGGTGATGAGAATGGCTATGGTGCAGGGTAATCCCGAGGTGCTGAACATCGCCAGACGCGTTGCCGCGAGGCACGCCATCGCACCGGCCACTGTCAGCGCCGACGCCACGACGATGTGCTGTACGCCGGCCAGTGCGTCGTAGTAGGCGTCTTCGGGGTCACGTCCCTTTCGGCGCGCCTCCTGATATCGGCCCACCAGGAAGATCCCGTAGTTGGTGCCCGCGCCCAGGACGATCACCGCCGACAGCGCCGCGGCGAAGATCGAGACCTTGATGACCTCGTTCTCGGCCAGGAAGGAGATCGTTGCGCGGGCCACGGCCAACGCCAGCCCCACCCCGAGCAGTGGCACCATCGCGGTGACGACGGACCGGTAGACCAGCAGCAACACGGCACCGACCAGCAACGCGAACACCGACACCAGCAGGATGATGGAGTCGTTGATCGCGACCATCTCGTCGTTGACGACGGCCGACGGCCCGGTGACGTGCACGTCGATGCCGGGTGGCGGCGTCGACGCGGCGATGGTGTCACGCGCTGCCTGGGTCGATTCCATGGCGAGCGCGGTGCCCATGTTGCCGGCGAGGTTCACCAGGACGTAGGCGACGTGGCCGTCGGCACTCTGCGCGGCCGGGGCGAGGTCGGGGTTCGACCACAGGTCCATCGCAGAGTTGACGTGCTCGGTGTCCGCGGTCAACTCGGCCAACAGGTCGGTGTAGTACGTACGGGATTCGGGCCCAAGGGGTTCGTCGCCCTCCATCAGGACGTAGACGAAGTTGTTGCTGCCCCCGCCGCCGAAGTACTCACCCATCTTGACGAGCGCCTGCACGGACGACGCCTCGTCGGGCAGGAAGGACTGCGCATGTTCGGTGACCGTCGATTCCAGTTGCGGTACAACGATGTTGAGACCACCTGCGATGAGAAGCCAGATGACGATGACCGGTACCGAACACGCGTAGAGAAATCGTGCGAAACGTGGCCGAGCAGAATCTTTGTCGCGCAGTACCTCACGATGCACCGGCCGCCGGACCTCCGCGGCGAGCCCACGCCTGAGTCGAGCGAACCGCTCACGTGCGGTCATCGATCGCTCCCCGTCCTCGGCGCTCATCTACGCCACCGGGACCAGACAATTGGCGACCGTACTGCCATCGGAGCCCGACCCCGTTTGACGTACCCGCTCGAATCCGTTGACCCGCACCGCACATGACAGCGCTCCTCGACCGGACGATTGGGTCAGGACACCGACAGACGACGTCAGTTCCCGCGTACGGAGAATCACTCGCCACGGAACGGACACCTTGTCGTCGACGACCCGTCCCCCGGGCTCGATGTAGGACACCCGCGCTGACGAGCCCGCCGGGCCGGTCACCACGTACTCGATCGACTTGTCGCGCACGACGCCCGCCTCAGGCGCCGCCGGCGAGTGGCCGATCGCCCGGTCGGGGATCTCACTCAGGCGCAGCTTGCCGACGTAGAACGCCGACACGGACATCACCGCGATGACCACCAGAACGACCCACCACGAGCCTGCGTACGCGACGGACTTCTTCATCGGACCCCCATCGACATCAGACATCCGCGTCTCGACCTGGCCTTATGCCTGCCGAGCCGCGTTCAGCCTGCCAGTGGCAGGGACTCTATATGTGACATCGCACGTTGGCAAGGTCCACCGAACGCCCGCGTCTTGTCTCGACAGCCATCCGACGCGGACCTCCGCCATGAACTCCATGCGTGATGGCCGTGACCCCTTCTTCCGGGGGTGGTGAGTCACGTCGCGAGGCGCGACCATGGGCTCCTCGCGAAGCGAGCAGGGTGCGCCCCTGTGACGGAAGGCCTTGCCATGACCACGAGCCGATTCCCCTTGACCGAACTCGCCGACCTACCGGCTGACCTCCGTGAACGCATCGAACCCATTGCGGAGAAGTCGGGCTTCGTCCCCAACATCTTTCGCGCACTGGGTCACCGCCCGAACGAGTTGCGAGCCTTTCTCGACTACCACGACGTCCTGATGGAGGGCCCCGGTCCGCTGTCGAAAGCCGAACGCGAGCTGGTCGTCGTCGCCTCGTCCGGAGCGAACCGCTGCATCTATTGCGTCGTCGCCCACGGCGCCATCCTGCGCGTGCGATCCAAGGACGCACACCTCTCCGATCACGTGGCAACCAACCCTGCCGGAGCGGTCCTGGATGAGCGTCAGCGCGCAATCGTCGATCTCACCCTCGCCCTGACCAGGACCCCAGAACTGTTCGCGGACAGCGACATGGCCCGCGCCCGGGAAGCGGGGCTCACCGATGACGAGATCTGGGACGTCGGGGCGATCACTGCGTTCTTCGCCGCGTCGAACCGACTCGCACACCTGACGGCGGTGGCACCCAATCACGAGTTCTATTCCATGGGTCGGTGACTCGGGACACGGCCGGATCAGCTCACCGCGGATCGAGCCGGTACAGACACGAGTGAGCGGGTGTCACCACACGAGGCTAGGTGGAGCTCAGTGCCGAAACGAGCACCGACACGAGCCTGGGTATCGCGGTTCGATCTGCCGACGCATGCGCCGGGTCGAGCTGCCCGATCGACATTCCCCAGCAGTCGGGATCTTCTAGCAGCGCGCCGAGTGCCTGTCCGAGTATCGCGATGGTCGGCCCGCTGTTTCGGCCGTTCACGTTCTCGGCGATCGGCGCGTCCAGAAAGTCGAGTACGTCGACATCGAGATGCACCAGGAACGGTCCGGACGCCAGAATCCGGCGGGCGTCGGCGGCCGCACGACGGGGGTCGTCGCAGAGCGCGGTCTGATCGACGACCGCGATTCTGTGTTCTGCAGCCTGTCCGCGTTCCCAATCAGTTGTCTCTCGACTCAGATCAACGCCGAGGTAGACCAGCTCCGACGGCCGCAACAACGGTGTGCGGTACATCAGATCGACCAACTCCGGCGCGGCCCCCTCGAGACCCAGCGCGTGCGCCATCCCCATCCAACTCAGCGAGCCCTCCGTCGTCGAGCGGGGGGTGTTGAGATCCAGATGCCGGTCGATGTAGACGAGCCTGGGCCGTTCTCCGGCACGTGCCATCGCGTCACAGAGTCCGAAGGCGACTGTGCAGCTTCCGCCGAGCACGAGCAGACGTTGGTCAGCTGCGAGCAGGCTCGCCGCAGCGGTGGAAAGCTCGACGAGTGCATCCGCCTCTTCGCCGAGGTTCTGCGCGAACGGTCGCTCACGGTCGGGAAACCACAGCCGTGTCGTCAGATCGCCGGCATCGACGACGTCCGTGCCTGACGCCCGCAGCTGTTCGACGAGGCCGGCAGCTCGCAACGCGCCGGGCGCTCGTTCTACACCCACGCAGTAGGCGCCGGCACTACTGGGCACACCCAGCACCGTCGTTCTCATCGAGTGCCGTCGACTGAGCTGGCGTGAGCTGGCTCCATGGCACCCATCGTCGCAGAACCAATCGCCTGTTGGCCGCCCAGATCGGAATGCAGACCATGAAGATCCGAAGCCGACGTCCTGGCCGACCCGCCGCCCAGCTCGCACATGAGGGCGAGGTCGGGCCACGTCACGAACGCCGTGATCCATAATCGCGAGCATGCAGAAGCCGGCTTGCCCGATCCGACGCCGGACCGCGCCCGAGGTCCGAGAAGCTCTGCTCGTCGCGGCTGTCGCCGAACTCGACGAGGCCGGACCCGAGAACGCGAGCCTGCGTGCGATCGCCCGCCGGGTGGGTATCACGCATCAGTCGGTGGCCCACCATTTCGCCGATCGTCGGGCGTTGTTCACGGCGGTCGCGGTCCGCGGTTTCGACAACCTCCACACCGAACACATGCGTGCTCTCGAGCAACTGCCGGACGACGCCCCGCTCGGCGAGGCCGTCGCCACGCTGGGGCAGGTCTACGTCCGATTCGCGCGTGACAACCGCGCCACGGTCACGCTGATGATGGGCTCACGACTCGTCGACAACAAGGCGCCCGACCTGGTCGCGGCACGGGCGCGCGGATGGGAGTTGCACACGCGCACCGTCTCCGACGCCGCCGACCACGGTTGGGGCGGCGGCGTGCCCGGCAAACTCATCGCCGTCGCAACCTTCGCCATGGCGCACGGCCTGGCCGCACTGGAGACCGACTTCGCCGACCAATTGCCCGACGGCACCGGCATCGAAGACCTGCTCTCGCTGGTCAACGCCGTGATCATCACTCCCCCGCACCAGGATTCGTGATCGCCGGGGGACGTTCGGCATCGGCCCGTCAGAGCATGTGCACCTTGCGGTAGATCCGCGCCGCGGGCCGGGTGAGCAGACCCACCTCGTCGAGGAAGCCCATCAAGTGCGCGCAACCCGAGCGGACCATTGACTGGAAATGGTGGTTGCGGCGCATCTCTCCGACCGCCCGACGGTGGTCCAGACCGGCGTCGGCGTAGGCCTTCGGGCGGACGAGGCTGACGAGGATGTAGGACACGGCCATCGCGGTGATCACCGAACTGAGTTGTCGCCGAATCCAACTGGCGTCCGCCATGGACTGGCGCACCTCCTCTCGCGCGAAACGCATGTGGCGAGATTCCTCGAGGACGTGGATCTCGTTGACGGTGCGCACGAGCGGCAGCACCCGATCGTCACGCATGCAGCCACGCTGCAGCACGTCCAGGACTTCCTCGGCGGCAAGGATTCCGGCGTAGGCGACTTCGCTGCCCGCGACCCGCATGAACAACTTGCCGAAGCGACCCAGGCGCGGATGCGGCGTGTAGCTGGTCCCGGTCAGCTTGTGCGACGTCTTGGCGAACATGAGCGAGTGCCGACACTCGTCGGCGACCTCGGTCAGGGCGAACTGGAACTCCGGGCGATGGTAGTCGCCGAGGTACTGATCGCGGATCACCATCTCCTGCAGCATCATCTCGAACCAGATGCCGATGCTCATGATCGACGCCGTCTCGTGCCGGGTGAGGGCGATCCGCTGCTGCTCGGTCATCTCATTCCAGTAGGCCGTTCCATACAGAGTCGACCACTCCGGGCTGCAGCCGTACTTGTCCTTCTCGAGCGGCGCATCCCAGTCGATCTCGGTCAGCGCATTGCGCGACAACCGCGCGGCAGATGCCAGCAAGCGCTGCGACACCTCGTCGATTCCGTCGTCGGAACGGGTCACATCTCTGAGCGCTTCCATGCCGGGCTCCTCGTCGTGCGCGGTAGTACGTCTGTGATGCATGCCACCACGTATCGTGCCATCAGTCAATGGTGCGTTTCTCGATGGCATCGACGAGCGCTTGGAGGTCATGGGTACGACTCCGCGTCCCCGGCATGACGGTCGGTCTGTGAACCCCGCCCAGGTAACCTCTCTAGCGATGTCTACTGAAGAGTTGCTGCCGATCACGACCCGCAAGCTGGTGGGCTGGTCTCGCACCACCCCGATCGAGGGTCACGTCCTGTCCACGCCGTACCCAGAGGTCATCGCCGAGGCGGTGGCCCGCGTGGCTGACGACAACGCGGACAAGCCGGACTACCTCAAGCGCGGCGTCATCGCCCGCGGACTGGGCCGCTCGTACAACGAGTCGGGCCAGAACAGTGGCGGCCTCACGATCGACATGACCCCACTGACCAGGATTTACGCGATCGACGACGAGTCGGCCACGGTCGACGTCGACGCCGGCGTCTCCCTGGACACGCTCATGCAGGCGGCGCTCCCCCACGGCTTGTGGGTCCCGGTGCTCCCGGGTACCCGACAGGTGACGGTGGGCGGCGCGATCGCCCACGACATCCACGGCAAGAACCACCACAGCCAGGGCAGCTTCGGCAACCACGTCGTCGAGATGCAGTTGCTCGTCGCCGACGGCCGCATCCTCACCCTCACCCCGGGCGGCTCGGCCGACGACCCGAACGGCGAACTCTTCTGGGCGACCATCGGCGGCATCGGACTGACGGGCATCGTGCTGCGCGCCAAGATCCAGATGAAGCGCACCGAAAGCGCCTACTTCATCGCCGACACCGCGCGCACCGGCTCGCTGCAGGAGACCCTCGACCTGCATCTCCAGGACGGATTCGAGGACGGATACGAATACGCCTCGGGCTGGTTCGACACCATCAGCGCGCCGCCGAAGCTCGGTCGCGGCACGTTTTCCCGGGGGAATCTCGCCCGCGTCGACGAACTGCCGGAGAAGTACCGCGACAACCCGCTGTCGTTCAACAACAAGCCACTCGTCCGGTTCCCCGACATCTTCCCGCGCGGGTTGGCGAACAAGCTCAGCTTCTCCGCAGTCGGCGAGGCGTACTACCGGATCGGACCGCCCAGTGAGGGCAAGGTCAAAAATCTCGCGCAGTTCTACCACATGCTCGACGTGTTCGGTGACTGGAACAACGCCTACGGACGCGGCGGTGGTTTCTGCCAGTACCAGTTCATCGTGCCGACCGGCAACGAGGGCGAGTTCACCGCGCTCATCGAGGACATCCAGGCGTCGGGCCATGTCAGCTTCCTCAACGTCATCAAACTCTTCGGCGAGGGCAACCGGGCGCCGCTGAGCTTCCCGTTCAAGGGCTGGAACGTCTGCCTCGACTTCCCGGTCAAGGCCGGCCTCGCCGAGTTCCTCAACGAGCTCGACCGCCGCGTCATGGCGATGGGCGGCCGCCTCTACACCGCCAAGGACTCGCGCACCTCGGCCGAGAACTTCCACGCCATGTACCCGGAGATCGGCGACTGGATCGCGACGCGTCGTCGCATCGACCCCAACCGGGTGTTCATGTCGGACATGGGTCGGCGCCTCGAACTCGCCTGACCGACTGCCCTTTTCGACGCGCCGCACGCGCACCCGACCTGTACGTCACCGAAAGCGAGTACATAATGATCAACGCCGTGGGCGTCCCACAGTCCATCCTGGTCCTGGGCGGCAGCTCCGAGATCGGGCTCGCCATCACCGCGGAGTACCTCAGCAAGGGCCCCGCGCGGGTCATCCTCGCCACCCTGCCGGGTGACCCCACCGCCGCCGCGGCGGTGGAGAAGGCCAAGAACGCCGGCGCCACCGAGGTCACGCAGATCGACTTCGACGCCCGCGCCACCGACACCCACCGGGCGGTCATCGACAAGGCGTTCGCCGACGGTGACGTCGACGTCGCGATCGTCGCCTTCGGCATCCAGGGTGACGACGAGCAGGCCTGGCAGGACCACGGCCTCGCGGTCGCCGAAGCCGAGATCAACTACACCGCAGCGGTTTCCGTCGGTGTTCTGCTGGGCGAAAAGTTCAAGGCGCAGGGCCACGGACAGATCATCGCGATGAGCTCCGTCGCCGGCGAGCGCGTCCGCCGCAGCAACTTCGTCTACGGCTCCACGAAGGCCGGACTCGACGGCTTCTACCTCGGGCTCGGAGAGGCGCTGCGCCCCTTCGGTGCTCGCGTCCTCGTCATCCGCCCCGGCCAGGTCCGCACCCGGTTGTCGGCGCATGTCAAGGAAGCGCCGCTCACGGTCGACAAGGAGGACGTCGGTCGCCTGGCGGTGGCCGCGGCCACCAAGGGCAAGGAGATCGTCTGGGTGCCGGGGCCGTTCCGCTACATCATGATGGTGCTCCGCCACATCCCGCGTCCGATCTTCCGCAAGTTGCCGATCTGATCGCTGAATCGCCCAATCGCTGAACAGCAGAGTCTGAGTGGACGTGATGAACCGACCTGACCCTTCGAGACGTCCCTCCGCAAGCTCCGGGACTCCTCAGGGAGCGGAAGAGGACTCGCCCCCCGCAAGCTCCGGGACTCCTCACGGAGCGGAAGGCGAAGCGCCCTCCGCAAGCTCCGGGACTCCTCAGGGAGCGGGGGGAGAGTCGCCCACCGCACCTCAGGGAGCCGGGGGAGAGTCGCCAACCGCACCTCAGGGAGCGGGGGAAGCCTCGCCGGCCGACCTTCGAAGTACAACAGGCTACGGGCGGGCCGTTCTGTCGCTGCTGATCGCCGTGGTGGTCGGCGGGTTGGTGTCGATGGCGGGACTGACGGCCATCGGAACCGTCGAGTGGCCGGCGTTCAACTCCTCCAACGTGACCCGGTCGCTGACGACCGCCGGACAGGTGCTGGCGATCGCCATCCTGGTGATCGCCGCACTGCTCTATCGCTACGGCAAAGGCCGACTGCTGGTGCCGGTGCTGTCGGCGGCCGCGATGTCGGGCTTCGTCACGGTGACCATCGGAATGCCGCTGGGCGCGACACGTCTCTACCTCTTCGGACTCTCGGTCGACCAGGAGTTCCGCACCGAATACCTCACCCGCATGACGTCGAGCCCGCACCTCGCGGACATGACCTACACCGATCTGCCGCCCTATTACCCGGCCGGCTGGTTCTGGTGGGGCGGCCGGTTCGCGAACCTGCTCGGCCAACCCGGCTGGGAGGCCTACAAGACCTGGGCGATCGTGTCGATGGCGGTGGCCGCGGCCGTTGGCGTCATCCTGTTCATCCGCATGTTCGGCGCCGATCGTGGTGTCGCGCTGGGCCTCGCGGTCACCACCGTCACGTTGCTGTACGCCTCGCCGGAGCCGTATGCGGCCATTCTGGTGCTGATCGGCGTACCCATGCTGATCACGCTGACCTACGCGCTGCGCGGACGAACCCGTGCCGCCGACGGACCCGCGGGTCCGCTCTTCGGCGCGACGAGTTGGCCTGCGGTGGCGGCGTCCGGTGTGTTCCTGGGGATCTCGGCCGCCACCTACACGCTCTACACCGGACTGTTCGCCCTCACAGCTGTCCTGCTGGCCGGTTACTTCGCCGTCCAAGGCTGGCTGAGCGCGTCGAACAAGGCCACTCCGTCGGCCACGGTGACCAGCCGCCGGCGCGGTGTCGTGCTCGCGGTGATCGGTCGTCTGGTCGCCGTCGGGGTCATCTCCGGCCTGATCGCCCTGCTGGTGTGGGCGCCCTACCTGTGGGCACGCCTGACCAACACGCCCGCCAGCGGCGGTACCGCCGAACACTATCTGCCCGAACGCGGTTCGGTGCTGCCGCTGCCGATGTTCGGGCTGAACCTCGTGGGCGCGATCACGATGATCGGCCTCCTCTGGATTCTGCTGCGATTCCGTACCCGCACCGTCGCACTGGCCATGGGCGTCACGGTGGTGACGGTCTATCTTTTCTGCCTGCTGTCGATGCTGATGACCGCCCTGGGCACGACCCTGCTCTCGTTCCGTCTCGAGCCGATCCTGGTGGCCACACTGAGCGCGGCGGGCGTCTTCGGTGTCGTCGACCTCGCGCATGCGGCGGTACGGCGCTTCGGCGACGTTCGTGTGGTCGTCGGTGCACTCGCCGTCCTCTCGGCAATCGCGATGGCACAGAGCATCCCGGGTCATCTCGCCACCGAGATCACCACCGCCTACACCGACACCGACGGATACGGCGAACGCGCCGACGCCCGCCCGGCCGGCGCCGAGTCGTACTTCGCGGAGCTGGACAAGCTGATCGGTGAACAGACCGGCCGGCCGCGCACCGAGAATGTGGTCCTCACCGCCGACTTCGGGTTCCTGTCGATCTACCCGTACTGGGGATTCCAGGGACTCACCTCCCACTACGCCAATCCGCTGGCCGAATTCGACAAGCGCGCAGCCGCGATCGAGCGTTGGGCGAAGAGCGAGAACGCCGACCAGCTCGTCGACGCGCTCGACCGATCCCCCTGGACCCCGCCGAATGTCTTCCTGTTCCGGTACAGCGCAGACGGTTACACGCTCCGCCTCGCCGAGGACGTCTATCCCAACGATCCGAACGTGAAGCGCTACACGGTCACCTTCGACCCGGCGGTGTTCGACGACCCGCGCTTCCAGGTCACCGAGCGCGGCCCGTTCGTGCTCGTCGTCCGGAAGTGATGGTGATGCGACTCCCGTTCCGTACCGCGCGACCGATGACGATCACCCGGGTCGACGGCGATTCGTCGACAACCCATTTCGTCTCCACCGACGTCGTGAACTGGGTGCTGCTGGAGCAGGACGGCGAGCTGACGCTCATCGACGGCGGTTATCCGGGCCAGGCCGCCCAGGTCGTCGAGTCCATCGAACGGATCGGCCGCAAGCCCGAGGACGTACGTGGCGCGCTCCTCACCCATGCTCACGTCGACCACCTGGGTGGTCTCGTCAAGCTGCAAGCGAAGTATGGGTTCGACGTCTACATGGACCCGGTCGAGGTGGATCACGCGCTGCGCCGTCACCTCCAGCAGGCGAACGCGCTCGATCTCGCCCCGCAGGTGGCGAACCCCCGCCTGTGGGCGTGGCTGGCCAAGACCACTCCGCTCGGCGTCCTCAGTCGTGCGGGTCTCGCCCAGGCGTCGGGGTTCTCCACCGGTGGGCACCGCCCGCTCGACCTCCCGGGCGCACCGGTCCCCGTGGCGAGCCCCGGCCACACCGACGGCCACAGCGCCTACCTCGTCGCCGACGGCCGCGCCCTGGTGTCCGGCGACGCACTGGTGAGCGGACACGAGATCTCGTCGATCACCGGGCCGCAGTGCATCCCGTCGCTCTTCCAGCACGACGAACCCACCGCGCGACGCAGCGTCGAACGGTTCACCGAGCTCGATGCCGACATTCTGCTTCCCGGTCACGGCCCGATCGATCGCGGCGGTGTTGCCGCGGCCGCGCGGGCGGCGCTGTCGCGCTGAGCTCCGCCAGGACCGGTCCCACCGCTACTCGAAGCCGACGAACGTCGCGGCCTCGGCTACCGACTTGCGTTCGGAGACCACCGCATTGGCCGGGAACGTCTCATCCGGCCAGCCGAGCGCGATGCTCTTCATGATCACCTGATCGTCGGGGATCCAGGCATGCTCGCGAACAACGGGCGACTGCATGATGCCCTGGCTGTTGATGACCGCGCCGAGACCGCGCGACCAGGCGGCGTTGACCAGCGCATTCGAGACCGCGCCGCAATCGAACGGGGTGTCGTCGCTGCCGTCGAGGATGCGGTCGTAGGTCACGATCACGCAGACCGGGGCGTCGAACTGGCGGAACCCCCGCAGCACCCAGTCCTGCCGCATCTCCATGTCCTCGCGGGCGATGCCCATCGCGCCGAACAGTTGCTTCGCCACCTGGACCTGACGGTCGCGGTGCGTCCCGGTGAACTTCTCCGCGCCCGTCCGGAACTCTCGGGAATGGGGAACGCCGGCCAGGTTGCGCTCGGTGTTGCCCGCGCGGATGCGATCCAACGGTTCACCCGTGATCACGTGGAAGTTCCACGGTTGTGTGTTCATCGACGACGGGGCTCGCATGGCGAGGGTGAGGATCTCCTCGATGAGCTCGCGAGGCACGGGGTCGGAGGTGAACCCGCGGGTACTGCGACGTCCCAGAACCACTTCGTCGTACTGCATCGTCGATCTCTCCTCGCACGCCTCGAACACCCGTAGTCGCGGACGGCGATGCAGGACCACACCGTCCGACGACCGGTGAACACGTTACCGCCGACCGGCCGGATGTCTCCGTTTCCGGTGTCATGCCCGGCCGACCAGGCCGCTTCCCTACTCCCACCCGCTCCGATCGTGCTCCTTCGCGCGACTAAGGGTAGGTTTGCCAGGCAAGCTGTCGGGACCGGAGGAGGGGCCGAGTCCCGCGCGGCGTGGCACCGTTGCCCGGGCTCGAGTTCGCCTGGCCCGTCCATGACCGTCGACGTTTCCCGCTCCGCGGAAGTTTGAGGACATGAACAGCCATAACCCTCCCGAAGTCCGGGTGACTCCCACCGGCGCCACGGCAGTCACCGACCTTCCGGGCGTCGGCGCCGCCGACACCGCAGCGGCCCGATGGCGAGCCGTCGCCGCGGTACGTGGTGAGGCCGTCGCACTCCAGACCCCCGAGCAGTCCATCACGTTCGCCGACGCCGCCTCCCGGGTCGACGACCTCGCGCGCACGATCGTCGCCACCACCGATCCGGGCCGACCCGTGGCGGTGGAGATCGAATCCGACATCGACTCGGTGATCGGGATGCTGGCGGCGCTGTGTTCGGGACGCCCCCTCGTCCTTCTCGACCCGTTCCTGCCGCCGGACCGACGCGACGTCGTGCTGGAACGGTCCGGTGCCCATGTCCTGGACACCGCAGCCGATGCCCGAGAACCAGGTCAGACGCGTATCGCGGACCAGCCCGGCCCTGAGGATCCGGCGGTCCTGCTGTTCACCTCGGGCTCGACCGGCACCCCCAAAGGCGTGGTGCTGGCGCAGAAGATGCCGGTCAATCACGCCCGGGACGGCCGTCGCTTCCTCGGCATGCGACCCGACGACCGCGCCGTCGTCCTGCTACCCCTCAGTTTGGCGGCGGCCTCGACGCGCTCGCGATGAGCTTGCTCAACGGGTCGACCATGCTGCTCTGGGATGTCCGCCGCCGCACCACGACCGGGCTTCGGGACTGGCTTGTCGCACAGGAGGCGACCACCGCGCACTGCACCCCGTCGCTGCTGCGATCCTGGCTGGGTGAGCTGTCGGCCGACGACGCCGTCGAATCCCTGCGACTGCTGTCCACCTGCGGTGAGCCGACGCACCGCGCCGACATCCAGCTGGCCCGCGACACGATCCTGACCGACGGAGTCTTCTGTTGCTGGGCAGGCGCATCGGAGGTCGGCAACCTGGCCTTCAACCTGTTCCCGCCCGAGCGGGACGTCGAGCCCGGCGCCATCCCCGTGGGCGTGCCGGCGTCGGACAAGCACGTCCGGATCATCGACGCGGACGGCAACGATCTGCCGGTCGGCAGCACGGGCGAGGTCATCGTCGAATCCGGCCATGTAGCGTCCGGTTACCACCAGAATCCGGAGCTGACGGCGACGCGGTTCATCGGGTTGCAGGACGGCCGGACACGTTATCGCACCGGTGATCTCGGACGCTTCGACGAGTCCGGCGAACTCGCGCTCCTCGGCCGCAGTGATGACGCGATCAAGATCCGCGGGTACCTCGTCGAACCGCTCGAGGTGGAAGCCGCCATCCGCGCGCTGGTCTGGACCACCGACGCGGTCGTCACCGCCAACCGCGACGAAGCACGGCTGACCGCCCACGTCGCCGTGGACCCCGAGAAGTGGTCACCCTCCCCGGCCGAGATCCGGCAGGAGCTCGGGAAGACGTTGACCCCGTGGATGATTCCGCGCGACATCATCGTGCTCGCCGAACTTCCGCGCAACGAGCGCGGCAAGGTGGACCGGGCGGCCCTGCCGCCTCCGCCCGCACGTCCGGATCACGAACCGCCCCGCGGGATGACCGAGATGGCGCTGCACCGGTTCTGGTGCCAGATCCTCGGCCTCGAATCCATCGGCCGGAACGAGGATTTCGTCGAACTCGGCGGCGACTCGCTGGCCGCCGCGAAGATGCTGGCCGAGGTGCAGCATCACCTCCAACTGGACGTCAACACCGCGATGCTCGCCGAGGCGCCGACCATCGCGCTGTTCGCCCAGCGCATCGAGTCGGCTGCGAAGGAGCGGTCGGCGAATGCGTCGGGGGCCACCCTCATCCCGCTGCGACAGGGCACGGGCCGGCCGATCTTCCTGGTGGCCGGCGCCGGTAGCCTGGCGACCAGCCTCACCCCGGTCGTCCGAGCACTGCAGACCGACCGGCCGGTCTACGCGATCCAGTCGCGTGGCGTCGAAAAGCGCGGCCGCGCTGATCATTCCGTGCGCGCCGCGGCACGACGCGCGATCGCCGACATCCGATCGGTGCAACCCGACGGTCCGTACCAGGTCGGCGGTTACTCTCTGGGCGGGTTCGTCGCGATGGAGGTCGCGGCGCAGCTGACCAAGGCCGGCGAGACATGCGATCCGGTCGTCGTGCTGGACTCGCTCTTCGACCCGGCACTGGCCAAGCGTGTTCGTGGTGAGAAGGTCGGGATCGTCGGACGCCTGCGTGCGCTGCGCGGCGGTGCCCGCGACACCGCCCTGCCCGACCGCACCGGGGACGACCCCACGCCCGCCCGCGAACCACTCCCCCAGCGAATCGTGAAGGAGCTCGCGCTGGCCGTCCTCGTCCCCACTGCCGGGATGGTCGAGCTCCCGACGCCGGTGCAGTGGATCGTGTTCTTCCGGTTGGGCACCAGGATGATCCGCCGGTACCGGCCCCGGGAGTACAGCGGTCCCGTCGGTGTCATCCGCGCCCGCACCAATACCGATGACCCGGGCCTGTGGCGGCGGATGTCGACCGGTGCCGTGACCTTTCACGACGTCTCCGGCGACCACATCTCGATGATCCGCGCACCCCACGCCGCCGACACCGCCAGGGCGATCGACGAGGTGATCAGCTCCGCCGCTCCCTCCGCTACAGCCGCTCCCTGATCCGAAAGAACGACCCGCCCCCTGCTCCCTGAGCTGAGGAGCGCCCGGAGCATGCGAGCGTCACCCCCTGCTGGCGCGCTCACGGAGCGGGGGTTGGCCGCGCTCAGGGAGCGGGGGGTTGGCGCAGGAAGCGGGGGCTGGCGCAGGAAGCAGAGGGTTTGCGGCCGACGGCTCAGCCCATTTCGGCGCGGAGTTTGATGTCGTTCAGACGGCGGTCCCAACCACGGCCGATGGTGTCGAGCCGATGGGCAACCCGCGACAACTGTGCACCTACGGCTTCGTAACGGATCTCGCGGCCGACACGTGAGGACGTCACCAGTCCTGCCTCGGTGAGGACCCGAAGGTGTTTCGCGATCGCCTGCCTGCTGATCGGGAGTTCGGCCGCGAGATGGGACGCGGACGCGGGTTCCGAACCCAGTCGCGTGAGGATCTGCCATCGGCTCTCGTCGGACAGCGCGGCGAAGACCTCGACGGGAGCGACGTCAGGCATGCACGCCGCCGAGATGTGTTCGGGCCAGCTCGAGTTCGATGGTCCATCCCTCGTTGTTGCCGTCGAACCGTGCGCGTCGCTCCGCTTCCGTTCCCGGCAGCGACGAGAAACCGGACTCCACGACCTTGAGGAGCACGCCGGAGTCCGCCGGCGTGATCCAGAACTCGACGAGCGTCGAATCCGATTGCGGATCAGCGGCATCGGCGAGCCATCGAAACGCCGCGTATCGCGGCTCGTCGAGTTCGACGGTGCGGAAGGTGAAGGCGCCGTGGACCGGGTCGTGGATGGTCGACAGGTCGCCGTCGCGTTCGATCCGGTGCTCGGTGATCGCCTTGTCGTTGATGAACCATCCCGGTTCGCTGACCAGAGACCAGACCCGGTCGGCGGGTGCGTCGATCGCGATCTCGCGCTCGATCCGGTCGAATTCTCCTGTCGCCGAATCGGTCACGTCATGTGTGGTTGTGTTCTCGCTCATCGATACTCCCTCGCCTAAGTTGATTGCTGCAACTCCATAGTTGCAGTAATCCGGAGGTTCTGCAACCCTACGGTTGCGCTAGTCGATGAGTTCTGGACTCGCGAGTCGCTTGACGGCGGCTGCCCGAGGCTGACAACTAACCACTGGCGGGGCGAGATCCAGCCGGAGCCTGCCCGCCGGGACCGCCCGCTCCTCCGGCCATGCCGGTGGCGGCTTGCTGGGTCACGCTGCCGGCGTAGTCGTTGCCGGGATCGCGATAAATCGTATGGACGTGTCCCCAGCCCGACGTCGTGATGCCCTCGACATCGGCACCGGCGGAACCCTGCTGCGCGGCGAATTCGATGTACACGTCGGGGCCGGAGATCTGGAAGTAGATACCGTCACCCTGTGTCATGTCATAGGCGGTGGCTCCCGACCAGTTGATGTAGGTCTCGTCGAGCGTCGCTTCGATCTCGGCGAGTGCCTCGGAGGTGGTCTCCTCGTCGGACAGGCCCACCCAGTTCGCGATGACGTCGAGCAGCAGCTTCTTCTGCTCATCCGTCAGATCAGCGCCCGAAATTCCTGTCCCCGTGGGGTAATCACAAGTGCTTCCGGGAGCGCACACCATGTTCGCGACGGTCGACCCCTGGTACAGGACTGCCTTTTGTTCGTCGGTCAGGCTGTCGTAGAACGCGAACGCCGTGGTGTAGATGCCGTCGAACGGTTGGACCTCCTTGCCGTCTGAATCCGTGTACACCGCCGGCTGGATACCCAGATGTGTGGGAGCGAAGGTGATCTCACCGGCCGCACCGTCGATCGTGGCGTTGATGCCGAGATGGTGCCCGCCGAACTGGATCTCCCAGGCACTCGAATCAGACGGATCGCCGAAGAAGGCGATGTAGTACTGGCCGAGCGACTCCTCCGTCGAACTGCTCTTCTCATGAAGATATTCGTCACCGCCCATGATTCCGGTGACGGTGGCGTAGCCCTCGTCGCTGAGGAGCGCTTCCAGGACCTTCATCGCGGCGGCCCGCTGCTCGTCGGACAGATCCGCGAGGTTCACCCCGGCGCGGTCGACGAAGGTGACCGGGAAGTTCGACCACGACGTCGTCTTGGTCTCGTCGTCGTAGTCGTAGGTGACCTGCTCGTGTTGTTCATCGGACAGGGTGGCCAGGAACGCCTGAGCGGCTTCGGCGGACGACGAGATCGTGGTGGCGGTGGTTGTCGCGTCTTCGGTGGTGATCGAGGAGGACACGGACGAAGACGCAGAGGTCGATGCCGATGACGTGCTGGGAGCGTCGGTGGTGCAGCCACCGAGGAGCAGGCCCCCGGCCAGCAGCGCCGACACGATGGCTACGTGCACGCGGCGAGGATCAGAGGCAGGGGCAGAGGCAGAGGCAGAGGTTCGCTTGTGCACACGACGAAAGCTATCGGCGCCCACTGCTCCCTCCCTGGGAGAAACCTGGACGGTTCTTGGGAACCGTGCCGCTTGGTCAGCCGACCAGATCGACGAGCCGGCGGATCGCGAACTCATAGCCGCGGATGCCGTAACCGGCGATCACCCCGGCGGCGATCGGTGACACATAGGAGTGATGCCGGAATGCCTCGCGCCGATGGACGTTGCTGATGTGCACCTCGAGGATCGGGACATCGGGGACGACGAGCGCATCGGCGAGGGCGACCGAGGTGTGTGTCCATCCCCCGGGGTTGATGACGATGCCGCTGATCTCGCCGACGGATTCGTGGATCCAGTCGAGCATCTGCCCCTCGTGATTGGTCTGCGCCGCGCGTACACCGAAACCGAGCTCGGCGGCGGTGCGCTCGGCCAGGTCGACCACGTCGGCGAGGGTGTCCGAGCCGTAGACGGCGGGCTCCCGGGTGCCGAGGGTGTTCAGGTTGGGGCCGTTGAGCAGCAGGATCGGCAGACGGTCGGGCACCTCGGCGTCGGACATGGCATTCACCATACTGGCCCTGACCTGGCGATCGGCGGTCATGCGTCGCCGCGGCGCGGCCTTTGACACCCGCCCGTGGTGCCCGCACCGCCGCCCACCGGGGCGGGACATCCCAACGGCTACCATCTCTCTTTGTGCCAGCGCAGACCGTTCGACGAGCGAGGATCGTCGCCATCGTCACCGGTCTGCTCGGGTTCCTGCTCGCTCTCGCGACCCCACTCATGCCGGTGTCGCAGCGAACGGCCGAAATCGACTGGCCGCAGAACGGTCAGATCGGTTCGGTGTCGTCCCCGCTGATCGGTTACACGCCCGTCGACCTCGACGTCTCGATTCCCTGCACTGCCGTGAACGACCTGCCGCCCGGTGGATCGGTGCTGCTGTCCACCACGCCCAAGCAGGCACCGAAGTCCGGTGAGCGCGGCCTGTTCATCCGCAAGACCGGTGCTGCCGATGCGCCCCTGGACCGGCAGGGCGTCGAGGTGGTCATCCGCAACGTCTCGCTCGTGTCGGCGACGCTGCAGGACATGCGCGACCAGGGGTGCCGCGAGATCGTCGTGCACGCCGATTCCGACGCGGTGACCGCCGAGTTCGTCGGCATGACGAGCGGCACCAGGAACGAGGACGGTGAGGACGAACCACTCGCCGGCACGACCGAGGACAAAGAGGCCTTCAAGTACTCGTCCGACCAGCGCCCCCAGGTGACCGGCCTCTTCACCGATCTCGCCGGGCCGGCGGCCGACATCGCGGGACTCGACGCCCACGTCACCATCGATTCGCGCTACAACACTGCGCCGACCATCTCGAAGTGGCTGGTCGTGATCGTCGGAGTGGCGTCGACGCTGCTGGCCCTGTCCGCTCTGGCAGCACTGGACTCGACGGACGGCCGGCGACATCGTCGGATCTTCCCGGCACGGTGGTGGCGGCTGAATGCGCGCGACTATGTGGTGATCGGCGCGCTGATCGTGTGGCACATGATCGGGCCCAACACCTCCGACGACGGTTACCTCCTGACCATGTCGAGGGTGGCTCAGGACAGCGACTACACCGCGAACTACTTCCGCTGGTACGGCGCACCCGAGGCACCGTTCGGCTGGTACTACCAGGTCTTCGGACTGCTCAGCCACGTCTCCGTGGCCAGTCCGTGGATGCGTCTGCCCGCACTGCTGTGCGGAATCCTGGTGTGGCTCATCGTGAGTCACGAAGTTCTTCCCCGCCTGGGACGTGCCGCACTGACCCGCCCGATGGTCGCCTGGACGGCGGCGTTCGCGTTCCTCGCGTGCTGGTTCCCCTTCAACAACGGCCTACGGCCCGAACCGATCATCTGCCTGGGCGCCCTGCTGACCTGGTGTTCGGTCGAACGGGCCATCGCCACCGGTCGCATGCTGCCGGCCGCCGTCGCGTGCCTGATCGGAGCGTTCAGCATCGCCGCCGGCCCGACGGGCCTGCTCGCGGTGGCGGCACTGATCGCCGGCGCACGCCCGATGATCATGGCGCTCATCAAGCGGGCCCGCGTCGTCGCCGAACTGTCCTCAACAGACACCGAATCCGCAGGATCGGCATCCGGCGATCCCGAGACCGCCGACCGCGATCGCAAGCGCTCGCTGCGATGGTCGTTCGTGGCGCTCATCGCGCCGATCCTCGCCGCCGGCACCTTCGTCGTCTTCGTCGTGTTCTCGAACCTGACCCTGCGGTCGTTCGTCGAGGCGTCGAGCATGAAGTCGGCGCTCGGGCCGTCGATGAGCTGGTACAACGAGATCGGTCGTTACTCGGCGCTCTTCGCCTTCTCCGCCGACGGTTCCATCGCCCGTCGGTTCGCGGTACTGGCCATGATCCTGGGGCTGGTCGTCTCGGCGGCAGTGCTCGTCCGCAAGAACCGCATCCCCGGCACCGCCATCGGCCCGACCCGCCGCATCGTCGCGATCACCTTCGCATCGCTGGTGTTCCTCATGTTCACGCCCACCAAATGGACGCACCACTTCGGCGTCTTTGCCGGAATCGCGGCCGCCCTCGCCGCGATCGCGGCCATAGCCGCCAGCCAGCAATCCATGCACTCGAGGCGAAACCGCACCCTGTTCTGCGCGCTCGTCCTGTTCATCGGCGGTCTCGCCTTCACCGCGCCGAACTCGTACTACTACTACTCCGCGTGGGGCATGCCGTGGGGCGTCGAGCAGGTCAAGATCGGCGGCATCATGCTCGGCAGCGTGCTGCTCTACGCCGCGCTCGCTCTGCTGTTGGTCGCGCTGTGGTTCCACTTCCGTGAGCCGTTCACCGGGACCGATCCGCACGTCGAGGAATCCACCGGCGCCGACGCCGCGCATCAGCGGTGGTACCGACGACTGGTCGCCTCGATGGCGGCCGCCCCGCTGGCCTATCTGGCGATGGCGGTGGTCGTCTTCCAGATCGTCACCGCGATCTTCGCCGGAATCCACCAGAGCTCGTCGTACTCGGTACCCCGGTCCAACTTCGCCGCCGTCGCCGGCAACCCGTGCGGGATGGCCGACAAGGTCTGGGTGGAGTCCGACCCCGACCGCGACATGCTCCGCCCGGTCGACCCGACGCTGCCCAACCCTCTCGGCGGACCGCCGCCCGCACCGGGCAGCGCGCCGTCCACCTCGGGATTCTTCCCCAACGGTGTGCCGACAGCACTCGAGTCGACGGCCAGCGAGGGGTCGCTGGGTGTCCTGTCCGGCGACGTCTGGCAGTCCCCCGACATCGTCAACTCCAACCCCGGCGGCACCGGCGGCGGCGAGATCGCCGAACCCGGGATCAACGGCAGCACCGCAGCGCTCCCGTTCTTCCTCGATCCCGGCTCGACCCCGGTCATGGGCAGCTACTCCAAGCTCGACCAGGTCCCGGCCCGCCTCACCTCCGGGTGGTATGCGCTTCCGACGGATTGGCGGGACCGCCCGCTGCTCACGATGTCGGTGGCCGGCGAGTACGACAACCCGAACGTGATGCTCGAGTACACCGCGGACCCCATCGGTCCCGACACCCGCGACGCCGACCTCGAGGCCGCCGGAGAGACCGAACTGATCGATCCCGGCCCACGGCCGTCGTGGCGCAACCTCCGCTACAACACCGACGAGCTGCCGTCGGACACCACCGCCGTGCGGATCGTCGCCACCGACGACAACCTGGCCGAGGACCGGTTCATCGTGCTCACCCCGCCGCGGATCCCGCAGATGGACACCCTGCAGGACGTCGTCGGCAGCACCGACCCGGTCCACATCGACTGGACCTCGGGCCTGGCGTTCCCGTGCCAACGTCCGTTCACCCACGACGTCGGGGTCGCGGAGATCCCGAAGTGGCGCATCAAGCCGGGCTCGGATCTGGCGGCTGCGGTGTCGGCGTGGCAGAACCGCTTCGGCGGCGGTCCGCTCGGCTGGCTCGAGGTCTCCCAGCAGGCGACGGCGGTGCCGACCTATCTGATGGCCGACATCGGACGCGACTGGGGCGCCCTCGAACGCTACGAACCGTACGGCGACGTCGACACGCTCGCCGAGATCGAGACCGGCACCGCCACCCGCAGCGGACTGTGGAGTCCCGCGCCGTTGCGGCACTGACGGTTAGGCGGCCCGGTCGCCGCGGTGGTAGTCGGCGAGGCGATCTGCTTTGCCGTCACCGGTGGTCGGTGAGTATGCGTGCGAGTTCTGCTTCGACCGGGGTCAGCGGTGGGCTGGTGAGGTGCTCCGGCGGTGTTCGCGGATGGACCAGTTCGCGATAAGCGAGTTCGAGACGGAGGCCGCGGTCGCCGTAGCCGACGGCGTCGGGGCGCCCGCTGCTCCCTGAGGAGCGCCCGGAGCTTGCGGAGGGCGCGTCACGAAGGGTCGGGCGTGACTCATCGCCGGGCCTGGTGGCAGGTCCGTGGATGTCGTTGCGCACGGTGTTCAGGTGTTCTGCGAACCGCCGGGGTATGTCGGGTCGGCGGTTGAGGCGCTCGGGGTTGGGCGGTGCGCCAGGTTCGGCGTTCAACCGCCACAGGCAGCGGCCTTCGTCGGGTCCGGACCGGGCGATGCGGGTGGTGTACTGCCCGGGCTGGTCACCGACCATCCGGTTATGTCGCGGGCAGGCCGGGGCGAGGTCGTCGATGTCGGTGAGACCGCCCTTGGCCCAATCCCTGTGGGCGTGATGCATGTCGACCTGGGTGGCGGGCTGATCACACCCGGGTGCCGAGCACACTTCCCCGTCGGGGCGGGCGAAAGAGACGAGGCGCTGTTCGCGGGTGGCCAGACGTCTGCCGCGCCCGAAGTGCAGCGGCACAGTGGTGGCGTCTTTGAAGATCGCCAACCACGGCTGGACGTCACCGGCCATCGCGATCAAGTCCCGGATGGGCAGCAGGGTGCCGGTGGCGGTGGTCGCGAGTCCGGCTTCGCGGACGAGGTCGCCGAGGTCGGCTTTGATGATCAGTTGGACGGGCAGGCCGCGGTGCGAGGTGCCGAGTGCGCCGTCGGCGAAACCTGCGGCGAGTGCCGCGTCGAGCGCGTCGTGATTGGACTGGGCGAGGGTGCGGCCGTCGCGGTCGGCTGCGGTGGCCAGGGCGTCGGGGTCGGCGGCACCGGCCGGCCCGCTGGGCGAGGCGGGGTCGTCGGGGTTGTTGAGTCCGGGTTTGCCCCACACGGCGAACATCATGGTGAGTCGGGCGGCGAGTGCGGGTGTCAGGGTGCCGGAGATCTTGGCGGTGCCATCGGCGCGTTGCCGGCCGATCCACAGGCCGCGGCGTCGTTTCTGGTCGGTGTCGTCGGACAGAGTGCCGTCGGGGTCGAGGTGGGCGAGCAGCCGCGCACCGAGCTGGGTGATCTCGGCGGGGGTGTGGGCTTCGGCGATCTCCGCCATCTGTCGTTCGGCGGCGACCTTGATGTCGTGGTCGATGGTGCCGGGGATGCGGTCGAGGACGTCGAGGGTGGCTTGTACGTGGGCGGTGCCGACTGCGCCTTGTGCGAAAGCTTCGGCGAGGCAGGGGTGTTCGGGTGGGAGGACCTCGCCGCCGAGGCTGGTGCGGGTGGCGGTGGCGTCCATCTGCTTACGGCGGCGCATCGGGTTCGACACCCGCAGCCGGTGCGTCATGAACTGCATCAGGGTGCGGCACCCGGCCTTGCGGGGCAGGTCGCGGGCCTCGACCTGATCGATCTGCCGGTCACCGGCAACGGTCAGACGCGCGATGGCGCGTTCGGTCTCCGCGGCCACCTCAGCGAGTTCGGCATCGGTACACGGCGACAGATCCACGGTCTGCAATTTGTCCAGGGTGCGATGCAGATCAGCCACCAACTCGACCACGCGGGGCGCCTGCGTGTCGGTGCCGTCGACCTGCTGGGAATCGAACATGACGGTCACCTCCCCCGAGAACCCGTGCTGCGAATGTACGTTCGACTGTACACGAAAGAAGGGTAAACGGCAGCTCGAAATACGTTGTCCAACAGAATCTTTGCTGCGCGGAGTTGCCACCTTAAATTGTCGGTGGTTGCTGGTAGTGTCCGCCCGCGGGCGAGAACTGTCTTTGCAGTGCGGAACCCTTCGTGACGCGCCCTCCGCAAGCTCCGGACGCTCCTCAGGGAGCAGGGGGTTGACGCGCCCTCCGCAAGCTCCGGCCGCCCCTCAGCAGCTGTGGCCTGACGGCCGTCGTGGACTGCGAAAGAACTGTTGTGCTCGGAGCGGGCCCACTTACTGCTCCCAGCGGGAGACCGGAGCCTGCGGAGGCCGTCACCAACCTCCAGAGCCGCGGGGTGGGCCCTAGGTACCCCGGGGGACGTCGCTTACGATGAGGCACCGTGCCTGTGACAGCCCCGACCTCGCCTGAGGATTCCGCCGAACCGTCCTCGTCGGGGCCGGAATCGTCGGGGCACGGGACCAGGATTTCCGCGGGCACCTCCCGGTGGATCGCGATCGTGGCGGGGATCGCCGGCATCGTGCTGTGTGCCCTCACCCCGCTGCTGCCGGTCAAGGCCGTCGACGCCGGTTTCGAGTGGCCGGCCGGGCAGGATCTGAACGCCGACACGTCGTCGGTGATGGCGCCGCTCATCGCGCAGACCCCGCAGACCCTCGACGCGAGCATCCCGTGCGCGACGCTGACGTCGGCACCGGACGGCGTGGTCCTCGCCACGATGCCGACCAACGCACCACGCTCGAAGTCCTCGTCGCTGTGGGTCACCGCCACCGACGCCGCGATCACCGTGACCTTCCGGAACAGTCTCGCCGCGACCGCCTCCCGCGCCGACCTGAGCCGATGCTCGGAACTGCGCATCTTCTCCGCCCCCACCGGCCCGGGTGCGCAGTTCGTCGGGCTCGGCGAGTCGACGACCCTGCCGCCGGACCGCCGCCCGCAGGTCGACGGCATCTTCAGCAACCTCAGCCCGGAACAGGCACGCGACGCCGCTGGTAACGGCCTGCGCGTGCAGGTGGCCATCGACAACCGGTACGAGTCGTCCCCGTCGATCCTCAAGATCATCGTGATGGTGCTCGCCGCGCTGTCGGTACTCGTCGCCGTCGTCGCGCTCGGGCTGCTCGACCGCATCGGCGGGTACCACCGGCGGATCGGCGCGCGCACCCGCTCGTGGTGGCATTCACTGAAACCCCGGGCCAGCGACTTGGTCGTCACCGCGATCCTGCTGGTTTGGAGCGTCCTCGGGGCCGGTTCGCCCGACGACGGTTACATCCTCAACATGGGCCGTACCGCCGACGGTTTCGGCTACCTCGCCAACTACTACCGCTTCTACGGCATCCCCGAAGCACCGTTCGACTGGTACTACAGCTTCCTCGCGGCGTGGTCGTCGGTCTCGCCGTCCGTGCTGTGGATGCACATCCCGCAACTCGTCGCCGGACTCGTGTCGTGGTTCGTCCTGAGCCGGGTGCTGCTGCCACGCCTCGGCCCCGCGGTACGGCGCAGTTCGTGGGCCATCTGGGCGGGCGCCCTGACGTTCACCGCGTTCTGGTTGCCGTTCTGCAGCGGCTTGCGCAGCGAGGGGATCATCGTCCTCGGTTCGCTACTGACCTGGTGGGCAGCGGAATACGCCATCGCGACCCGGCGGCTCCTGCCCGCGGCACTGGCCGCCCTAGTCGCGGGCTTCACCCTGGCGCTCGCCCCGCACGGCGTCGTCGGCGTGGCCATCCTGCTGGTGGCGGCCCGCTCACTGCTGCACATCCTCATCGACCGACGGAACCGGATGGACGGATCCCGCTGGGCGGCAACGCTCGCCCTCCTCGCGCCGATCGCCGCCGCCGGCATGGTGGTGCTCATCGTGGTGTTCCGCGATCAGACCCTGGCCACCGTCCTCGAAGCGATCAAGCTGCGCTACTCGGTCGGGCCGGTCATCTCCTGGCATCAGGAGTTCCTGCGGTACTACTTCATCTCGGTCGTCACCGACGACGGCGCCCTCACCCGTCGCGTACCGCTGCTCCTGCTGCTCGCCGGCCTGTTCGTCACGGTCGCGGTCATGTTGCGGCGCACGAGGATTCGCGGAGTCGACCCGGGACCCGTCTGGCGTCTCATCGGCGCCGTCGGGGTCACCCTCCTCCTGTTCGCGTTCACGCCGACCAAGTGGACCATCCAGTTCGGCGTGCTCGCCGGGCTGGCGGCGGCGATCGCGGCGGCGGCCACCGTCGCCGTGGCCCAGTCGGCGGCGCGTTCGGCGCGAAACCTGACGGTCTTCGTCTCCGGACTGTTGTTCGCGATGGCCGCCGCGATGGCCGGTTACAACTCGTGGCCGTTCCTCTACGAATACGGCATCTCCTGGTTCGATCGCGCCCCCGTCATCGCCGGCTACCAGGCGTCGACGCTGTTCCTCATCCTCGCCGTGATCGCGGCCGCGGTCGCGGTCTGGCAACACCTGCGGCTGGACTACGTGACCAATCGCGGTCTCGCACATGCCGACACCGGGCCCGGCGAGACCCGAGCCGATCGCCGACGGCTCTTTCTCGCCTCCTCACCACTGGCGGTGATCGCCGGTCTGCTGGTGATCGTGGAGTTACTGCTGTTCGCCAAAGCCGCGGTGACCCGGTACCCGGCGTCGACCGCACTCGCCGAGAACCTGAACACGCTGCGCGGCAACAGCTGTGGCCTCGCCGACGATGTCCTCGTCGAACTCGATCCCAACGCCGGCATGCTCACCCCGGCCGGCGGCGCCACCACGACGCAGGCGCTGCGCGGCGAGAACCCGGTCGGGTTCTCCCCGAACGGGATTCCCGACGACCTCCAGCCCGAGCCGGGTAGCCAGCGCCCCGGACAGATGAACGTGTCGGCGAGTATGGCCCGCCCGTTCGCGATCACCGGCGGGCTGGGCGCCGGGACCACCGGCGGGCGCGGACCGGAGACCGTGAACGGTTCCACCGCCAAGTTGCCGTACGGGCTCGACCCCGCCACCACGCCGGTCCTGGGCAGCTACGGGTATCCGGGCGAGGCCCGGCTCACGACCGGTTGGTACGACCTGCCCGCCGACCGCGCGGCGTCACCGCTGCTGGTGTTCAGCACCGCGGGCGCCGTCTCGACCATCGACACCTTCGGCGTACGCAACTTCGGGCAGAAGATGGTGGTGCAGTTCGGCCGCCCGGGTGCGGACGGGAACTTCGAACAGGTCGGCCCCGACATCCTGCCCATCGACCCCGGTCCCGTGATCCTGAACATGCCCTGGCGCAACATGCGCGTACCGATGTCGGCCGCCCCGCCGCGTGCGACCGTGATGCGATTGTCGCTGCAGGACAACAACCTCGGCGAGAAGCAGTTCATCGGGATCACCCCGCCGCGCGCACCGCGGTTGCAGACGCTGCAGGCGGTCGTCGGCTCGACGGCACCCACCCTCATCGACTTCGGGGTGGCGTCGCACTTCCCGTGCCAGCGGCCGATGGGTGTGTCCCACGGTGTCGCCCAGGTCCCGCAGTGGCGCATCCTGGGTGACTATCCGCTGACCAATTCCCAGTCCAAGACGTGGCAGGCCGGCGTGGACGGCGGGTTGCTGGGGATCTCGGAGGCCACCACGTCCGCATCGGCGGTCTCGACGTACCTGCAGGACGACTGGGTGCGCGACTGGGGCGCACTGGAGAAGCTGACCCCGCTCGTGTCCGACGCACCAGACGCGCGGATCGACACGGCACAGACGACGCAATGGGGCTGGTCACGAGCCGGCTCGATCAGGGTGGAGCCCCAATCCGATGAGTGAGTCCCGTACGCCTCGTACGTCCCGTATGGCGACCAGGGTCAACCCGAAGATCGTCGCGACCGTCACCGGTCTGCTCGGATTCCTGCTGGCGATCCTCACCCCGCTGTTGCCGGTGAATCAGTCAACCGCCGAACTGCAGTGGCCGCAGGGCGGCGACGTCTCCGATGTCGCCGCCCCGCTGGTCTCCTTCGTGCCGATCGACATGGAGACGTCGGTTCCGTGTTCACTCGCCACCCGCCTGCCCGACCAGGGCGGAGTACTGCTGTCGACGATCCCCGAAGGCGGCCAGGACGCCGGGGCCCGCGGGCTCTTCGTCCGGGCGACGTCCGACGCTCTGACCCTCACCGACCGCAACGTCGCCCTGCTGAACACCGATCGAGCGGCCGCGCAATCGAATCCGAACTGTCGCATCGTCTTCCGGGCCGACGGCGAGGGGGTGAGCGGACGATTCGAGGGCCTGCCCGAACCGGCCGCGGACTCCGGCGCCGCGCACGGCTTCGCGCTGGCCGACCACGAGATGCGTCCCCAGATCGTCGGCGTCTACAGCGATCTGCCCGCCGATGTCTCACGTGACGGGTTGTCGCTGCGCGCCACCATCGACACCCGCTACGTCAGCACCCCGACCCTGCTGAAGCTCACCGCGATCGTGCTCGGCATCCTCATGACGATCGTCTCGCTGATCGCGCTCGGCATCCTCGACCGCCGGGACGGCCGCAGCCACAAGCGTTTCCTGCCGTCGGGCTGGTTCACGATCCGGCCGCCCGATGTCGCGGTGTTCGCGATTCTCGCCTTCTGGTGGTTCGCGGGCGCCAACACCTCCGACGACGGCTACAACTTCATCGTCGGCCGGATCACCGGAGACGCCGGGTACGCCGACAACTACTTCCGCTACTTCGGTGTGCCGCAGGACCCGTTCGGCTGGCACTTCCAGGTCATCTCGGCCATGACGGACGTGAGCGTCGCGGCACCGTTCATGCGACTACCGGCCTTCCTCCTCGGGTTGCTGGGCTGGTGGCTCATCAGCCGAGAGGTGATCCCGCGCCTGGGCCGCGCGGTGCGGCACAGCACGCCGGCGGTGTGGTCGGCCGCGTTCGTCTTCCTCGCGATCTGGTTGCCGTTCAACAACGGTCTGCGTCCGGAACCGGCCGAGGCCGTCGGCGCTCTGCTCACCTGGTGCTGCGTGGAACGCGCAATCGCGACCCGCCGACTGCTCCCCTACGCCGTCGCGGTGGTCACCGCCGCCTTCACCCTCGCGCTCGCGCCCGGCGGCCTGATGGCGGTCGCCGCACTGCTGGCCGGGATCCGACCGATCGTGAAGACCCTGGTGTCGCGCCGGTCCCGGGACGGCCTGCTCCCGATGCTCGCCCCCATCCTGGCCGCCGGCACCGCTGTGCTGTTCCAGATCTTCGCCGATCAGCCGCTCGCGCCGTTGATCGCGGGCAACAAGGTCGCCTCCGACGTCGGTCCGACACTCGAGTGGTGGCAGGAGCCGATCCGCTACTACTACCTGATCCTTCCGACAGCCGACGGCACGCTCGCACGACGCTTCGGCGTGCTGGCGATGATCCTGTGCCTGTTCGTCGTGTTGCTCCGCCTACTTCGGCGGGAGCATCCCAACGGCATTGCGCGCGCACCTATCTGGCGACTGGTCGCCGTCACCCTCGGCACGATGTTCTTCATCGCCTTCACGCCGACCAAGTGGACCCACCACTTCGGTGTGTACGCGGGCATCGCCGCGGGCCTCGCCGCCGCGGCGGGCGCCATGATGGCGCCGGCCGTGCTGCGGTCGCGACGCAATCGCAGCTTCTTCGCCGCCGCGGTGCTCGCGATCACGGGGATCTCGTTCGCCGGCACCAACGGCTGGTGGTTCGTCGGCAGCTACGGCGTCCCGTGGTGGGATCGCCCGCCGACGGTGGGCGGCATCAACATCGCCTGGTTCATCCTCGCCGCCGCGGTCGCCACCGCACTTGCCGGCCTGTGGTTCCACTTCCGCGACGACTTCGTCGACGAACAGACCCGTACGCGCGGGGCCGACAAGTGGTATTCGAAGCTCAAGTTCTCGCCGCTGCCGGTCATCTCCGGGCTGATGGTGCTGTTCATGGTCGCTTCGTTCGCGAAAGGCGCCTACGAGCAACGTGATTCGTGGTCGTGGATGAAGTCCAACGCACGCGCTCTCACCGGGAACTCGTGTGGGCTGGCCAACGACGTTCTCGTCGAGGCCGATCCGACCGCCGGACTGCTGCAGCCCGCGGCCGTCGACGGCCGGCCCGCCCCCGGCATCGCCGCGGCGCTGGCCGGACCGGACGCGACGGGCTTCTCCCCGAACGGCGTACCCGATCGCCTGTCCGTCGACGCCACCGAAGACACCCAGTCGTCGACCACCTCCGGCGCGCAGAACAGCGCCCAGACCGGCGCCGGCTCAGACGAATCCGGCGACAGCTCGTCCGCGCAGGGCGGCACCGAAGGTGGTCAGGGTGCACGAGGCGTCAACGGGTCGACGGTGCGTCTGCCGTTCGGCCTGAACCCCGCCCAGACCCCCGTCCTGGGCAGCTACGGCTCGCCGTCGGGTACCGGCTCGCTGACCTCGGACTGGTACCGGCTGCCCGAACGTTCCGACGACACCCCGCTGCTGACGATGGCGGTCGCCGGATCGGTCGAGGCGGTCGACGGCATCGGGGTCGTGCACGCCGGCCAGAAGGTCACGATGCAGTTCGGCCGCGTGGAGGCCGACGGGCGGGTGAGCGCGCTGGGCCGGATGTTCCCGATCGACATCGGCGAGACCCCCACCTGGCGCAACCTGCGGTTCCCGCTCGCCGACTCACCGCCGCGGGCGAATGTCGTCCGGGTCGAGGTCGCCGACACCGCGGCCGCACCGTCGGAATGGGTCGCGGTGACGCCACCGCGGGTCAGCACCCTGGCCACCCTCAACGACGTCGTCGGCCAGACCGACCCGGTCTTCATCGACTGGCTGCCCGGCATGGTCTTCCCGTGTCAGCAGCCGATGAAGGTGCGCAACGGCGTCCTCGAGGTACCGCAATGGCGAATCATGCCCGACGCCGAGGCCACCCGGAAGAACAGCCAGACCTGGATGTCGGGCACCGCGGGCGGTCCGCTCGGCATCACCGAGGCGATGCTGCGACCGACCCTGTTGCCGACGTACCTCCGGAACAACTGGGGACGCGACTGGGGCGGGCTGCAGAAGTTCACCGAGATCATCCCGGCGCCGGCTGCGGAACTGGACCTCGGGACGGCTCGCCGTTCAGGGTTGTACGACCCCGCGCCGATGCGCTCCAGCGGGTATTGACCTGGTGTCTGACACCGCGCCGACCTGGGATTTCCCGTTCCCCACGGTCGGTGCGGCAAACACGCTCGAGGCCTTCGTTATCTCACTGAGATGTGCTGTCTCGGTTCCGTCACTCATGGCCGGCAGTCCTCGTCACTCCGTCGAAACCGGCCTAGCTTCGAGTCATGCCTTCATTCACCGCACCTGGACTCAGCAACGAAGCCGCCAACGAGGTCGTGGGCATCCTGCAGGAGCGTCTCAGCGCGCTGAACGACCTGCACCTCACCCTCAAGCACATCCACTGGAACGTGGTCGGCGCGAACTTCATCGGCGTGCACGAGATGATTGACCCTCAGGTCGAGCTCGTCCGCGGTTACGCCGACACCATCGCCGAACGCATCGCCACGCTCGGCGCGTCGCCGAAGGGCACCGCCAAGGCGATCGAGAACGACCGCTCGTGGAACGACTACTCCATCGGACGCGACACCGCGCAGGCCCACCTCGGCGCGCTCGACCTGGTCTATGACGGGTTCATCACATCGCACCGCGACGGAATCAAGAAGATCGGCGACATCGATCCGATCACCGAGGACATCCTCATCGGACAGACCGCCGAACTGGAGAAATTCCAGTGGTTCGTCCGCGCACACCTCGAGAGCTACACCGGTGAGCTCACCCACGCCGGCGCCAGCGGCGAAAAGGCAGCGGCCGACGCAGCCCGCTGACCTGGCGCAACAGACCGAGTAGCGGGTCACCACACCCCCGGACCCGCCCCGGAGCCGCGGCCGCGACCTTCCGCCCCGTTGGTCGCGGCCGCGGTAACACCTCTCTGTACCCACCAACTACGAACAGGCACTGACACCCGCACCCGGATTCACAGCCGAATACCTTGCGCCGCTTGGGACCTCAGGAACCAAGGGCTTCTCGACCATGTCCACGGTTCGTGGTTTGTTACGCTGACCACAGGCTAATGCCGCGAACAGGATGTGAAGCAATCCGCGTCCACCAGATCGATCGGGGCGCTCTTCCGCTCTGACGGGGAGGCACGTGTGTCCGAAACGCGATCATTCACCCTGTTCGATGATCTGGAGCTCCACATGCAGTTCGCGCCGGTCTGCCGGCTGTCCGATGGCGCTCTCGCCGCCGTCGAACTGCAGCTCCGGGGGCCGGCCGGCACCCGGCTCGCCACCGCCGCCGCCCTCAAACGCGCCGCCCGTCTCGTCGAAGAACACCCTGTACTCGACGAGCGGAAGCGCAAGATGGCCGCGTCCCAACGTGCGCAGTCGCTGGCCAAGATCCTGCCGCTGCTGGTCTCCCTCGATCTCGACCTGATCGACAACCTCGACGACGAGACGGCGCGAAGCCTCGAACGTCACGTCATGGTCATCCTCCCCGACGCCGTCGAACGCAGCCCGCAGCGGACACTCGCCCGCGTCGCCCGCGCCCGGGCGGCCGGCAAGATTATCTGCGTCGACGGGCTCGTCCGCAGCGAGCACGCGGCCACGCTGCTCTCCCTCGTCGAACCCGACATCATCGTCACCGGTGCCGAACTGCTCACGTCGCAGACCAACTCCGACGCCGCGCACCTCGCCCACGCGCTGGCCGCGCACACCGAACGCAGCCATGCCGTCGTCATCGCCGAGGGCGTCGACGACGAGGCCACCCGGATCACTGCCCAGACGATGGGCGCCGCCTTCGGTATCGGCGACCTATACCCCGCCGTGACCGACCCGTCCGTCCTCGCCACCCGGACCGTCGTGCCGCTGCCCGAGATGCCGGTGTGGACCACTCCCGGCCCGGACAAGTCGACGCCGTACCGCATCGCGTCGACCTCGATCCCGCCGCGTATGGGCAACAAACGCCTGCTCATCGAGATGAGCAAGGCACTCGAGGAGCAGGCGGCGATCGGCGGCGCCGCGATCGTGCTGGGCACCTTCCAGTTCGCCGAACACTTCACCTCGCGAACCGCCAAGCGGTGGCGGGAGATGTCGGAGAAGACCGGCCTGGCCGGGGTCTACGGTGTCGGGTTGCCCGACATCCGGGACGGGAACGTCCACCGCGCGCCGCTCGACGCGGAGGACGACCTGATCAACGAGTGGAATGTCGCCGTCCTCGGGCCACATTTCGCGGCGCTGCTCTCGGCGCGCGACCAGCACGACGCCGGTCCCGATCTCGAGCGCACCTTCGAGTTCGTGCAGACCTACGACCGCATGACCGTCACCCAGGCCGTGCACTCGATCCTCATGCGGTTCTCCTGATCCGAGTCGCGCGCGGGACGTGACCTCGACGGACGCGGCGGCCTCGCTGCGCTCGGACGACGCTGCTCGGCCAGCGGGCGGAACTCCGGCGGCCTCGCAGCGCTCGGACGACGCTGCTCGGCCAGCAGGCGGGGAGCCGGCGGCCTCGCAGCGCTCGGACGACGCTGCTCGGCCAGCGGGCGGAACTCCGGCGGTCTCGCTGCACTCGGACGACGCTGCTCGGCCAGCGGGCGGGGAGCCGGCGGTCTCGCCTCTCCCGCTGGTTGAGCAGGTGACGAGCGCAGCGCGAAGCCGTGTCGAAGCCACCCAGGCCACATCGACTATCCGGTCAGGGGATTTGGGTTTGTCACAGCATGGCTGACTACGATGCGCCTGTGCCGAAGTCGCCTGAAGTGTCCGCTGGCAACGCCGACACCACCGTTGGAGCTGCTGCCCAGCGTGCGTCCGGCGCACCGCAGTCCCGCACCGTCGCGCTCGTCGCCGCGGTCGCCGGGCTCATCGCCGTCGTCGCCGGCGTCCTGACCCCGTTCCTGCCCGTCAGCACCTCGACGGCGTCGATCACGTGGCCACAACAGACCGGCACTTCGGCATCGGTCACGGCTCCGCTCGTGGCGCAGACCGCCCGGAACGTCGACATCTCGATCCCGTGTCGCGTGCTGTCGACGACCCCCGCCGACACGTCGACCGTCGTGCTGTCGACGATGCCCGCGGCCGCGGTGAAAGCGCGGGACAACGGGCTGTTCGTCGTCGCCGACGCGAACGGCGTATCCGTCACCAACCGCAACAAGACGCTCGCCTCGGTGCCGCGGGACGCGCTGGCCGGTTGTACCGAACTCCGCATCTTCTCCGACTCCACGACGACCGGCGCGCAGTTCGTCGGTCTGCCCCCGGGACCGGCGATCGCGGGCGGCGGCGCCATCGGCCTCGCCGAACCGGCGTCGAACCCGCAGATCACCGGCATCTTCACCGACCTCACGCCCGAACAGCTCCGGGCCGCCCCGGGTGTCGACGTCCGCCTCGAGATCGACGATCGCTTCGACTCGTCGCCGTCGATCCTCAAGTGGGTGGTGATGGTCGTCGGCGTCGGAGCCGCGATCGTCGCGCTCGTGGCCGTCGGACGCCTCGACCGCATCCACGGCTATCACCGACGAGTCGGCCGGCGCCTCCGGTGGCGCCGGGTCCTGCGCCCCGGCCCCACCGACATCGGCGTGACGGTGACGCTGGTGGTCTGGCACTTCCTCGGGGCGGGGTCACCCGACGACGGTTACATCCTCAACATGGGGCGCAACGCCGCCGACGCCGGATACCTCGCGAACTACTACCGCTTCTACGGCATCCCCGAGGCACCGTTCGACTGGTACTACAACTTCCTGGCGTACTGGTCGACCATCTCGACGACCGGCCTGTGGATGCGGCTCCCGTCCCTGTTCGCGGGTCTGGCCGCCTGGTTCATCCTCAGCCGAGTCCTCCTGCCCCGACTGGGTGGCGCCGTGCGGCGGTCGCAGTGGGCGATGCTCACCGGCGCGGCGGTCTTCCTCGCGTTCTGGCTCCCGATGTGTTCGGGACTGCGCAGCGAGGGCATCATCGTCCTCGGCACCCTCGCGACCTGGTGGGCGGTGGAGGTCACGGTCTCGACACGACGGATGCTGCCGGCCGTCATCGCCGCATTCACTGCCGCGCTGACGCTCGCCCTGGCCCCGCATGGTCTCGTCGCGCTCGCCCTGCTCATCGCGAGCGCCCGGCCCATGCTCCGCATCCTGGTCCGACGCCGCGCCGAAGACGGACTCCTGCCGCTGCTCGCCCCGCTTCTCGCGGGTGTGGCCCTGGTCATCATCATCGTCTTCCGCGACCAGACCCTGGCGACCGTCTTCGAGGCCCTGCGGATCCGTTACTCGGTCGGTCCGACGCTGGCGTGGTATCAGGAACTCCTGCGCTACTACTTCCTTGCGGTGAACACCACCGACGGCGCCCTGGCCCGCCGCATCCCGGTGCTCCTGTTCGCCGTGTCCATGTTCGTCGTCCTGGCGATCATGTTGCGCCGCAAGCGGATCGACGGCATCGATCCGGGCGCGGTGTGGCGGGCACTGGGCGCCTCCCTGCTGACGATCCTGTTCCTGTCGTTCACGCCGACGAAGTGGACCATCCAGTTCGGCATCTTCGCCGGCCTCGGCGCGGCGCTGGCCGCCGTCGCCTGCGTGGCGATCGGGCAGGCGGCGCGCCGCACGCTCCGCAACCTGTCGATCCTGGTCGCCGGGCTGCTGGTGGCGTGCGCGGCCGCAGCGGCGGGCAAGAACGCCTGGCCGTGGCCCTACAACTTCGGCATCGCCTGGTTCGACAAGGCACCTGTCGTCGCCGGGATCCAGGTGTCGACCGTGCTCCTCGCGCTCGCGGTGGTGGCATTGCTGTTCGCCATCTGGCAACACCTCCGGATGGACTTCGTCGACGAGACCGGCCTCGCCCATGACCGCGGTGCCGCGCCCGCCGGCTGGCGCATCGGGGTCGCCTCCGCGCCGATCGCGGTGATCGCCGTCCTCATCGTCGTCAGTGAACTCGCGGTGTTCGCGAAGGCCGCGACCAGCCGCGCGGACACCTTCACGATGCTGTCCGCCAATCTCGACTCCGCGCGCGGAAACACCTGCGCGATGGCCGATTCCGTGCTCGTCGAACCCGATCCCAATCGCGGCATGCTGACGCCGGCGGACGGCGGCACGGCGTCGTCGACGCTGCAGGGTCAGTCCCAGGGATTCCGTCCCGACGGGGTGAAGCCCGATCTGACGCCGCAGGCCGGAGCCCAGAAACCCGGCGCGATGAACACCTCGGCGGACCTGTCGAAGACGTTCATCGTCTACGGCAGCAACCCGGGAACCACCGGCGGCGTCGGGCCTCGCGGCGTCAACGGCAGCACTGCCGCACTGCCGTTCGGTCTCGATCCGGCGACCACACCCGTGCTGGGGAGCCACGAGACCAACAGCGGCCAGGCCACTCTGACCACCGGTTGGTATCGCCTGCCCGCCCGCGACTCCTCGCCGCTGATCGTCATCACCGCCGCCGGCGCGGTTTTCACGCTCGACCGGGACGGCGTCCCGAACTTCGGGCAGGCGTTGGAGGTCCAGTTCGGTAGGGAGTCCGAAGCCGGCGCCGGGAGCGAAGCGAGCGGGCCGAATGTTCCTGCCAACGGACAGTTCGAGGAGGTCGGCGCGCCCGCGATCCCGATCGACCCCGAGCGGACCAACCGCCCGTGGCGAAACCTGCGCATCCCGATGGACCGCGTTCCCGCTGATGCGACCGTGATGCGGATCGTCGCCCGGGACAACAACCTCGACCCGGACCAATGGCTCGCGGTCACCCCGCCGCGGGCCCCGGTGCTGCAGACCCTCCAGACCGTCGTCGGCTCCACCGATCCCGTGCTCATCGACTTCGCCGCCGGCGCGGTGTTCCCGTGCCAGCGTCCGATGACCGCCCACCACGGCGTCTTCGACCTCCCGCAGTGGCGCATCCTGCCCGAGTCGTGGATCGCCAACTCGCAGTCCAAGACCTGGATGGCCACCGAGGACGGCGGACTGCTGGCGCCGGTGGAGGCGCTCACGCGGCCGTCGACCCTCGCCACCTACCTCGACGACGACTGGTACCGCGAGTGGGGCAACCTGCAGCGCCTGACCCCGTTGGTGCCGCAGGCGCGACCCGCGGAGGTGCAGACGGGAACGTCGACCACCTGGGGATGGTCGCGCCCCGGCCCGATCAGGGTGGTGCCCGAAGATGACTGACCCCGACCACTCGCACGCCGAACCGGCGACGCGGCACACCGGAGAGAACCAGGCAGACGTGGCAGACACCGACACTTCTTCCCGAAGTCCCGCCGACACCGCGTCATTCGTGAGTGACCGCCGCCCGGGCTTCGCCGAACGCCACGCCGGCACCGCGCGTATCGTCGCGATGGCCGCGGGCATCGTGGGCATCCTGCTAGCACTGCTCAGCCCGTTCCTGCCGGTCGACTACACGAAGGCCGAACTGACCTGGCCGCAACAGGGTTCGGTGGCGAACGTCGCCGCACCGAACGTGTCGTTCGTCCCGGTCTCGATGGACGTCACGGTTCCGTGTGCACTCGGCGCGTCCTTGCCCGCGTCCGGCGGAGTGCTGTTGTCGACGGTGCCCGAAGGCGGCGCGGAGGCAGGCAAGGTCGGCCTCTTCGTCCGGGCCACCGCTGACTCGCTCCAGGTCGTGCAACGAAACGTCGTGCTGCTCAACACTCCTCGCGCGGCCGCACAGTCGGCGCCGGACTGTCGGATCGTCGTCGAATCCGACACCGAAGGCACGCGGGGGTCGATCCAGGGTCTGCCGGAGAACGCCGCCGGCGCCGGGAGCGGAGGGAGCGGGCCGAATGACGATGAGGCCGGCGCTGTCCGGTCCTTCGATCTGCGGGATCCCAACGCCCGGCCGCAGATCATCGGTGTGTACTCGAGCCTTCCGGCCGACGTCAGCACCGACGGACTCTCCTTCCGGTCGACCATCGACACCCGGTTCGTCTCCACGCCCACGACACTCAAGTTCTGGCTGCTGGTCCTCGGCATCGCGTCGACGATCCTCTCCCTTGCCGCGCTGGCGGTCCTCGACGCCCGCGACGCGCGCGGCCATCACAAGATCTTCCCGGCGGGCTGGTGGCGCGTACGCCCGGTCGACGGAGTCGTCACCCTGGTGCTGCTGATCTGGTTGTTCGTCGGCGGCAACACCGCCGACGACGGATACCAGGTGACGGTCGGCCGGATCGCCGGCGAGGCCGGTTATCTCGACAACTACTACCGCTACTTCGGTGTCCCGCAGGATCCGTTCGGCTGGCACTACCACTACCTGTCGGCGTGGATGGAGATCAGCACCGCGACGCCGTGGTTGCGATTGTTGCCGTTCCTGTTCGCGATGGCGTCGTGGTGGTTGATCAGCCGGGCGGCGATCCCCCGTCTCGGGCGGGCCGTCCGCGAGTCGACGCCGGCGATCTGGGCTGCCGCCCTGGTCTTCCTGGCGGTGTGGATGCCGTACAACAACGGACTGCGCGTCGAGCCGCTCATCGCGCTGGGCACCATCTTCACCTGGGTGTGCGTCGAGCGCGCGATCGCCACCGGCCGGTTCTTCCCGCTGACGATCGGCATCATCTCCGCGGCGTTCACCCTCACCATCCATCCCACCGGCGTCATCGCCTCGATCGCCCTGATCGCCGGCATCCGGCCGCTCATCAAACGTCTCGCGGTGCGCCGCAAGCGCGACGGTCTGTGGCCGTTGCTTCTCCCGATTCTCGCCGCCGGGCTCGCGGTGATGTTCGAGATCTTCGCCGACCAGCCGCTGGCACCGATCCTGGAAGCGGTGTCGGTCAACGGACAGGTCGGCCCCACCAACAAGTGGTGGGAAGAGCCGATGCGCTACTACATGCTGATGAATCCGACCGCCGATGGCGGAATCGCCCGGCGTTTCGGCATTCTCATCGTGTTCACCTGCTTCGTCCTGGTCGTGGTGATGCTGCTCAACCGGCGCCGCCTGCCCGGCATCGCCACCGCACCCACGTGGCGTCTGGTCGCCATGGTCGCCGGCTCGGCCGTGCTGATGGCATTCCTGCCGACCAAGTGGACCCACCAGCTCGGTGTGTACGCCGCGATCGGCGGCGCGCTCGCCGCAGTGGCGACCGCCTGCGCCGATCGCACGATCATGCGTCGTCGCCGCAACCGGACCCTGTTCGCCGCCGCCTGCGCATATGTCCTGGCGCTCGCGTTCTCCGGACGCAACCAGTGGTGGTACGTCGGCAGCTACGGAATCCCCTGGCGGGACGCGGTTCCCGACGTCCGGGGCATCCCGCTCTGGACCGGGATCCTCGCGGTGGCAGTAGCGCTGACCGCCCTCGGTCTGTGGCAGCATTTCCGCGACGACTACGTCGACGACGCCGTCCGGACCGGTGCGTCGCGGTCGGTGTTCGCCCGACTCCGCAGCCCGTCGATCATCGTCGTGTCGACCATCATGTTGCTGTTCACCCTGGTGTCATTCGCGAAAGCGGACTGGACGCAGCGCAATTCGTGGTCGTGGCTGAGCTCGAACGTCAACGCGCTCCAAGGACAGCCGTGCGCACTCGCCGATGCCGTACTGGTGGAGGACGATCCGAACGCCGGACTGCTGTCACCCGCGCGAGTGGCGGGACAGGACAACCCGTCGCCGGGCGCCGCGCTGGCCGGAACCGGGATGGAAGGGTTCGACCCCAACGGAGTGGCGTCGGACCTGTCCGAGGAGACCGAAGAGGAAGCCGAGGAGTCCTCGTCGGGCACCTCGACCGCGGAAGTCGACCGCACCCAGTCCGATCCGACCGAGGACGGCACCGGCGCCGAGACCGACACCACGACCGGTTCCAGCGACACCAGCGGTGGGCAGACCGCCCAGGCCGGCGTCAACGGGTCGACCGTGAAGCTGCCGTTCGGTCTGTCACCGAGCCAGACCCCGGTCCTCGGAACCTACAACTCCCCCAGCGGCACCGGTCGCCTCACGTCCGACTGGTATCAGTTGCCGGAGAACCCCTCCGGCGAGCAGCCGCTCGTCACGATGTCGGTGGCGGGGCAGGTCGAGTACATCGACGACCTCGCCGTCACCCGGCCCGGACAGCGAGTGCGACTGCAGTTCGGCCGCGTCGCGCCGGACGGCACGGTGGCACCGGCCGGTCAGATGGTGCCGCTCGACATCGGTGGTGCCCCCGAGTGGCGCAACCTGCGCTTCCCGATGGACCAGGCGCCCCCGGGCGCGACGGTGGTCCGCGTTCTCGCCGAGGACACCTCGACGCTGCGCGACCAGTGGCTGGCCGTCACCCCGCCGCGCGTCTCGTCGATGGTGACGCTGAATTCGCTGGTGGGCAGCGAGGATCCGGTGCTCATCGACTGGGAGGCCGGTCTCGCCTTCCCGTGCCAGCGTCCCGCCCAGGTGAAGTACGGGGTCCTGGAGACACCGGAGTGGCGGATCTCGCCGGACCGCGAAGGCGAACGGGTCAACTCGCAGCGCTGGATGGCCGGCGACTCCGGCGGCCCGCTCGGCATCATCGAGAACGAGTTGCGGCCGCGCGTGTACCCGTCGTACCTGCGCAACGACTGGGCCAAGGATTGGGGCATGCTTCAGAGCCTGACCCCGATCCTCCCGCAGACCGACGCCGAATTGACCATCACCACCGACACCCACCACGGACTCTGGACCCCGGGACCCATGCGGGCGGTGAAGAACTAGGCAGTCCTGCTACCCGCGCACTACCACGCACTCTGCTCCCCGAGGAGCGCCCGGACCTTGCGGAGGGCGCGTCGTCACGAAGGGGTCTTCGCGACCCGAGTCACCAAGACCCTTCGTGACGCTCGCAAGCTCGCTCCTCAGGGAGCAGGGGATCTGCAACTTTCTCGGATCAGGGAGCGGAGGGCGGTACAGGTAGCGCTCGCACCTCAGAGCGGAGCGAGGCCCGTCGCTAGATCGGCATCAGGAAGTGCTTGCGCGGGGTCTTGAGGACCTCCTTGTCGCGCAACTGCGCCAACGCCTTGCGGAGCTGCAACCGGGTCTCGGCGGGTTCGATGACCGCGTCGACGTAGCCACGCTCGGCGGCGAGGTAAGGGGTGGCCATCATCGTGTTGTAGAAGTCGATGAACTCGCGGCGGATCTTGTCCGCCTCGGCGGCCGAGAGACCTTCGGTCTGGCGTCGGGTCAGCACCGCGGCCGCCGACTCGGCGCCCATCACCGCGATCTTCGCTGTCGGCCAGGCGAAGTTGACGTCGGCACCGAGGTGCTTGCTGCCCATCACCGCGTAGGCGCCGCCGTAAGCCTTGCGCAGCACGACGGTCACCTTGGGGACATCGGCTTCGACGTAGGCGTACAGGAAGCGGCCGGAGCGTCGGATGGTGCCCTTCTGCTCCTCCGCGAGACCCGGGAGGATGCCCGGGGTGTCCACCAGGAACACCAACGGGATGCTGAAGGCGTTGCAGATGCGCACGAAACGCGTCGCCTTCTCCGACGAGTCGGTGTCGAGCACACCCGACATCACGCTCGGCTGATTGGCGACCACACCCACCGACCGGCCGTCGACCCGTGCGTACCCGGTGATGATGTTGGGCGCGAACAACTCTCCCACCTCGTGAAAGGCGCCGTCGTCGAACAGCTTGATGATGATGTCGTGCATGTCGTACCCGGCGTTGTCGTTGTCGGGCATGAAGTCGTTGAGCGACAGATCGGACTCGGTGATCTCCGGCTCGAGACCCGGGTTGACGACGGGCGGCCGCTCGTAGGCACTCGACGGCATGTACTGCAGGTACTCACGGACCCAGTCGAACGCGGACTTCTCGTCGGGGGCGACGTGATGGATGTTGCCCCACCGCGCCTGATTGTGCGCGCTGCCGAGGTCCTCGGCCGAGATCTCCTCGCCGTTCACCTGTTTCAGCACATCGGGTCCGGTCACGAACATGTACGACTTGTCCTCGACGGCCACCAGGATGTCGGTGTTGGCGGGGGTGTAGACCGCGCCGCCGGCGCACTTGCCCAGGATCACCGAGATCTGCGGCGCGAGACCGGAGAGCAGATCGTTGCGGCGACCCATCTCGGCGTACCACGCGAGTGAGGTGACGGCGTCCTGAATCCGCGCGCCGGCCGAGTCGTTGATACCGACCATCGGGCAGCCGATCTTGCCCGCCCACTCCATCAGCGAGGCGACCTTGCGGCCGAACATCTCACCGACGGTTCCGCCGAAGACCGACTGGTCGTGGGAGAACGCCGCCACCGGGCGCCCGTGCACCAGCCCGTGTCCGGTGACCACGCCGTCGCCGTAACCACTCTCGGCCGCACCCGGCATCTTCGCCAGCGCACCGATCTCGACGAAGGTCCCGGGATCGAAGAGCATGCTCAGACGCTCACGCGGAGAACAGATCCCCTTCGCCGCGCGTTTCGCGAGCGCCTTCTCGCCTCCCGGCTCGCGAGCGGCCTCCAATTTCTGACGGAGGTCGGCGAGCTTGCCTGCGGTGGTGTCAGCCACGGTGTCTCACTTTCTACGCGACCACTGATTGACGATGAGCAGCCGTGCCGCTACTGCTCATCGAGCCGTCCGACCCGCGCGGCCAGGTCGTTGCCGATCTTGGCGATGTACGGCTCGTCGACGATCGAGAGGTGGTCACCGCCGACGTGGATGATCTCCAGGTCGTCGACGACCTCACCCCAGCGGCCGTCTTCGTCTATCTCGGCCCACTGCGGTTCGAGTTCGACGGCGCCGGCGTGCATCTTGTCGGCCCGGTACAGCACGACCTTGCCGTCGTAGGGTTCCGGCGCGATGCTGCTCAGCACGCGGTTCTCGATGAACGAGGTCCGCTGGTGTTCGATGATGCCGCCGGGGATCTTGGTGCCCGACATCGACATCATCTCCATGATGATCGCGAACTGCCCCTCGTCGTCGGCCTCGACGAGCCGATCCATCGGGATCGGTACATCGGGGTCGAGGTCGTAGTTGCGGATCGCGAACTCCTTCCAGCGCTCGAGCCGCGCCCGCTTGCTGTCCGGCGTCTCGGTCATGTCCGCGCGAGGGCGCACCACGTCGATGAGGCCCACGAAGGCAACTTCTTCCCCGGCCTCACGCAGGAGTTGCGCGACGCCATAGGCGAGCGCACCGCCGAAGGACCAGCCGACCAGCACGTACGGGCCGTTCGGCTGCAGCTCACGCAGGCGCGGAAGGTATTCGCGCACACGGTCTTCGATCGATCCCTCGACTCCACGGTCGAAGCCGATGACGGGCCGGTCCGCCGGCAGACGCTTCAGCAGCGCCTCGTAGGCGGAGGTGTTCCCGCCCGCGGGATGGAACAGCAGGATCGGCGTAGGATCGCCGGCGGACGGGTCATAGACCTTCTTGCCGTCCGGGACGAGGCGCAGGTAGCGCAGGAACCCGTCGGTCGACGCGCCGGCATCGAGATGCTCGCGCACGTAGTTCGACATCTCCTCGATCGTCTCGGAGTCGAGGATGTCCTCGACGTCGAGATCTCCGCCGGTACGCTCGTTGAGGCGATCGGTGAGCTGCTGGGCCACGTCCTCCGACAGCACCGGCAGCTTGTTGAAGATGCCGCCGGCCGAGGCCTTGGTGACCACCGCGTACGTGCCGAAGGTCAATCGCTCGGCGGCATCCCGCGGCGGCACGTCCGAGCCGGCCGCCTCGGCGACGGCCCGCTGCGAGGTGATGTCGGTGGCCGGCTTCGGGGTTGCCGCGGGAGCGGCCGACTCCTCGACCGCCTCCTCGCGTGACGACACCTCCGGTTCGGGCGAGTTCGCGACCGCCTGCTCGACGTCGGCCAGATCCTCGGCGATGTGCCGCTTCGGCTCCGGCGACTGCTCGCCGGGCTTGTCGGACTGGCCGGCCGGTGCGGAGGCTGCCGACTCACCACCGCCGGCGTTCTGCTCGTCGATGTAGGCATTGAGCGCCGCGGTGTCGAGTTCGCCACCGCCGGCGGCATTCTGGGCGAGATCGTCGAGCTGATCGCGATGCGTCACCGCGAAGTCGACGAACTTCTCGACGTCGGCGAGGTTCGCCTGGCGCATCGCCTGCAGTTGCAGCTGCGGGATGTCGAACTCGTACTCGACGCGGTTCTTGATCCGCACCGCCATCAGCGAGTCGAGACCGAGCTCGATCAGCGGGATCTCGCGCGGCAGGTCCTCGGGGTCGTAGCCCATGGACTCGCCGACGATGATTGCGAGCCGATCACCCACCGTCTCACCGGATTCGGGACTCCATCGGTTGCCGATGTCGTCGACGACGTCGTCCTCGACGACCACCGTGTCATCGGCGAACACCTCGGCACCGGACCGTTTCGGGGCTGCGGGCGCGGCCGTGACCTCGCCTGCGGTGTCGTCGAGGTCACCGGTCACCGCCGCCTCGAACAGCAGCTGGAAGTTCTTGTCCGCCTTGGCGTGCACGGTCACCGCCGCACCGCCGGGATGCGGGCTCAGCGTCGTCGTGAGGGTTCCCGATGCCGGGATGGCGCTGTGCGCGACCGACGCCCCGACAGCCGCATTCGCCAGGACCTGGGCCGCCGCGGCACGCACCAGTTCACGCGGATCGGTGACCGCGGCCGCGTTGACCTCCCAGGCGTGACGGCCGTCGGGCAGTGCCACGTGCGATCCCGGGACCGTGCCGGCCGAGCCGCCCGAGGAGATCTTCGCGGTGAGCCAGAACTCTTTGCGCTCGAAGCGGGTACGCGGAATGGCCGCGTGACCACCGCGACCGAACAGCGACGCGACGTCGACCGGATGTCCGTGCACGTAGAGCTTCATCAGCGCGTTGACGAGTCCGTAGCTCTCGTCCTCCTTACGCCGCAGCGTCTCGATGAGCTCGGCGTCGTGCAGCCCAGCCGAGAAGGTCACCGCGGCAACGGAGATCAGGACGGCCGGGTTCGGCGAGAGCTCCAGGAAGGTGCGGTGGCCGTTCTCGACCGACTTCGCGATCGCCTGGCTGAACCACACGCTGTGGCGCAGGCCCTTGGTGAAGTAGTCGATCGTGTGGACGGGCTCGTGGCCGGCGCGGTAGAAGACCTCGCGGTCGACCGAGCTGTAGAACCCGGTGGTGGGCCGCAGCGGCGTGATACCGGTGAGCTCGTAGGCCAGTTCACCCAGCAGCGGGTCCATCTGCGAGGTGTGGCTGGCGCCCTTGGTAGCCAGTTTGCGTCCGAGCTTGCCCTCCTTCTCGGCACGCTCGACGATGGCGTCGACCTGCGACTCCGGTCCGCCGATGACGGTGTGCGTCGGAGCGGCGTAGACGCAGATCTCGAGGTCGGGGTAGTCGGTGAGGACGTCGGTGATGTCCTCGGCGCTGTACTCGACGAGCGCCATCAGGCGGATGTCGTCGCCCTGGAGCATCGACTCGCCCTCGCCCATCAGGCGCGAGCGCTGGCAGATCACCCTGGTCGCGTCTTCGAGCGAGAGGCCGCCGCTGATGTACGCGGCCGAGGCCTCGCCCATCGAATGCGGCACGAGCACACCGGGTTCGGCGCCGTGGTGCCGCAGGGTGTCGGCGAGCGCGACCTGGATCGTGTAGATGCCGACCTGGCTCTGCTCGATGCCGTAGGTCTGCTCGTCGTCGACGAACATCTCCGCGATCGAGTACCCGAGCTCGTTCTGCACCAGCTCGTCGACCCGGTCGACGTACTTGGCGAAGATCGGGTTCTCGGTGTAGAGCTGCTTGGCCATCTTGCGGTGCTGCGAACCGAATCCGGAGAGCAGCCAGACCGCGGACGCGGCGTCGGGCGAATCCGACGAGTAGACAAGCGGATTGCTCTTGCCCTCGGCCACCGCACGGACGCCGGTGATCGCGTCGTCGTGCGTACGGGCCATGACGACGGCGCGCGAGCGTCCGTGGTTGCGGTGTGCCAGCGCGCGGCCGATGTCGGCGAGCGGCGTCGACCGTCCCTCGTCGGACTCGAGCCACTCGAGCAGGTCCGCGGCGGTCTTGCGCCGACGCGACGGCAGGAAGCCCGAGATGACCAGCGGCACAACCGAACCCTCGACCGCGCACGGTGCGAAGCCGGCGGCCGGATCCGACGCGGTCTCTTCGATCACCGGATCGACGTTCTTCGCCTGCGCGGCGAGCACGGCACGCTCGGCCTCGGTCAGGTAGACGTCGTCGTCGAGATCGGGTTCGTCGACGAGCGACGCCGACGCCGGCAACTCGGATGCGCCCGCATGGCCTGCGGGCGCGGACGCCGGCGCGAGATCCTCGGGCCGCACCTCGCGGACGACGACGTGCGCGTTGGTGCCGCCGAAACCGAATCCGGAGACACCGGCGACGGCATGACCGGAATAGCGCGGCCACTCGGTGGCCTCCGGGATGACCTTGAGATTGTTGGCGTCGAACTGGATGTACGGGTTGGGGCCGCTGTAGTTCAGCGACGCCGGGATGGTGCCGTGCTGCATCGCGAGCACGACCTTGGCCAGAGCACCCGCGCCCGCGGCCGACTCCATGTGGCCGTAGTTCGTCTTGACCGATCCGAGCAGCATCGGCGAGCCGGGGAGGCGTCCGCGACCGACCACGCGGCCCAGGGCGTCGGCCTCGATCGGATCGCCGAGGATGGTCCCGGTGCCGTGGGCCTCCACGTAGTCGACGGTGCGCGGATCGATCGCGGCGTCGGCATAGGCGTCCCGCAGGACGTCGACCTGCGCCTCGGGGTTCGGGGCCGGCAGGCCGTTCGAGCGACCGTCGCTGTTGACCGCCGAGCCCGCGATGACCGCGAGGACGTCGTCGCCGTCACGACGCGCGTCGGACAGTCGCTTCAGGACGAACAATCCGCCGCCCTCGGCGCGGATGAATCCGTCCGCGTCGGCGGAGAACGCCTTCACGTGTCCGTCCGCCGCCTGGGCGCCGATCTTGTCGAAACCGAGGGTGGCCGCCGGGTTGATGATCATGTTGACGCCGCCGGCCAGCGCGAGGTCGGATTCGCCGGTCCGCAGGCTGCGGACGGCCTGATGAACGGCCACCAGCGACGACGAGCACGCGGTGTCGAGGGCGATCGACGGCCCGCGGAAGTCGTAGAAGTAGGACACCCGGTTCGCGACGATCGCGGTGGAGGTGCCGGTCAGCGCATACGCGGCGGTGTCCTCGGCGCCCTCGCTCAGGCCGAGGGTCGCCAGCAGCTGGTAGTCGTTCGTGGAGGAGCCGATGAACACACCGACCGGAGCGCCCTTGAGATCGCTCGGCGGGATGTGCGCGTGCTCGAGTGCCTCCCAGGTCAGCTCGAGCGCGAGACGCTGCTGCGGGTCGACCATCTCGACCTCGCGCGGGCTCATCTGGAAGAAGTCGGCGTCGAAGGTGCGGACGTCGTCGAGGTAACCGCCCTTGGTGTTGGCCGCGTCGAGGATCTCGACGAGCCGGGGATCGGACCGGAACTCCGACCACCGATCCGCGGGCAGGTCCGAGACACCGTCGACGCCGGCGATCAGCGCGTCCCACGTCGACTCGGGCGTCGTGCCCGACTTCGGGAACCGGGTCGAGAGCCCGACGATCGCGATGTCGTCGTCCGCGTTGCGCTCGCGCCGCCAGAAGGTGTCCGCATCGCCGTCGGCGCCCTCGTCGGGATCGCCCTCGATGATGCGCTGCGCGAGCGTGGCGATCGTCGGATGGTTGTAGACGACCGTCGCGGTGAGGATCACCCCGGTCTTGTCCTCGACGTCGGCGGCGAGCGCCACGGCGTCGCGAGACGAGAGACCGAGCTCCTCCATGGGACGGTCGACGGCGATCTGCTCGACGGGGAGCCCGGTCGCCTGTGACACCCACTCGCGCAGCCAATCACGAAGCTGGTCGACAGTGAGGTCACCGGCGGTCTCGCCATCGGTGCCGGCCGCGGCGGAATCGATACTGCGGGCCTCGTCGGTATTCAGTTCAGACATCGCTTCCAGACTACTGATCTCGGGGCACCTGAACTGGTGCCGGGTGCATTATCAGCCCGCGGGGTGTCCGGGCGCGGCAACTCGACGCACTCACCCCGCCCGGGTCCGCAGATTCGCTACTCGGCGTCCGGGAACGCCGTCTGCTTGTAGCCGCCCCGGAGACTGCCGTCGATGTAGGCCGCACGGGTCGCGCGCCGCGCGATCTTGCCCGACGACGTGCGCGGGATCGAGCCGGCCGGAACCAGCAGGACGTCGCGGACCATCACGCCATGACGCTGGGCCACCGCGGCACGCACGGTGTCGGCGACCTCCTGCGGGTCGGCCTTGCGGCCGGGTCCGCGCTCGGCGACGATGACCAGTTGCTCGGACGCGTCGTCGGCGTCGGGCTTCAAACCGCTGCCGGCGAACTCGAACACCTCGCCCGGCAACTGATTGGCCGGCACCGAGAACGCGGCGACGAAGCCGGGGCGCAGCGCGTCGCTGGCTTCCTGCGCGCTGTACTCGAGGTCCTGCGGGTAGTGGTTGCGGCCGTCGACGATCACCAGGTCCTTGACTCGCCCGGTGATGTAGAGCTCACCGTCGAGCCAGACCCCGAAGTCGCCGGTGCGCATCCAGATCGCGTCCGCGGGCGCACCCTCGGCGTGACTGTTCTCCGGGAGCGGGGTGACGAGCTTGTTGTGGAATGTCTCCTCGGTCTCCTCCGGCTTGTTCCAGTAGCCGGCGCCGATGTTCAGACCATGCAACCAGATCTCCCCGACATGGCCGTCGGGCTGTTCGGTCGCCGTCTCGGTGTCGACGATGGTGGCCCACTGGCTCACCGCGACCTGACCACACGACACCTGCGCGACCGCGTTGGGCGCGTCGGAGTCGACGAGGGTGAAACTGCCGGCGTTGAGGTCGTCGCGGTCGACGTAGACGACCTTCGCCTCGTTCTCGCGCTGCGTCGCGGACACGAACAGCGTGGCCTCGGCCATGCCGTAACAGGGCTTGATCGCCGTCTTCGGCAGCCCGTACGGCGCGAACGCCTCGTTGAACTTCTTCATCGAGCTGACCGTGACCGGCTCCGACCCGTTGATCAGACCGATGACGTTGGAGAGGTCGAGCTCCTCGCCCTCCTTCGGCAGACCGCGCGCGGCGGCGTGCTCGAAGGCGAAGTTGGGAGCCGCGGCGAAGGTCTCCGCGCCGTCGGCGGCGGCGGCGAGCTCCTTGATCCAGCGACCGGGACGGCGAACGAAGGCCTGCGGGCTCATGATCGTGATGTAGCGGCCGCCGAGCGCAGGCAGGATCACGGTGAGCAGACCCATGTCGTGGAACATCGGCAGCCAGGTGACGCCGCGGGCCTTGCGATCGATGCCGATGGTGTCGGAGATCTGCAGCACGTTCGCGGCGACCGCCTGATAGGTGATCTCCACACCGGCCGGGACGCGCGTCGAACCCGAGGTGTACTGCAGGTAGGCGACGGTGTCCTTGTTTTTGTCCTGACCGGCGACCGGTGCCACCCAGCTCGACCCGACCGAGTCGGGGACGGCGTCGACGGCGATGACGCGCGGTCGCTCCTTGGCCGGCAGCGGCGCGAAGAAGTCACGCACCGCCTCGGCGGACTTCGTCGAGGTGAGGATCGCGGTCGGCTTGCAGTCGTCGAGGACCGCGTGCAGTCGGTCGGTGTGTCCGGGCTCGTCGGGGGAGAACAGCGGGACGGCGACGTTGCTGGCGTAGAGCGCCGCGAAGAACCCGATCACGTACTCCAGCGACTGGGGCGCGAGGATCGCCACGCGGTCGCCCGGCTTGGTGACCTGCTGCAGACGTGCTGCGACGGCGCGGAGTCGCTTGCCGAACTGCGCCCACGTCAGATCCTGGGGCTCGCCATCGCGTTCGCGGCTGTAGTCGATGAACCGGTAGGCCAGTGTGTCGGCCTGTTCGCGGACGTTCTGCTCGACGTAGTCGACCAGGGTCGCTTCCTCGGTGAAAGAGATGTTCCCGGTCTCATCGAGAAAGTCTTCGAGTTCAGTACTCAGCATTCATTACTCCTGTGCCCCCTCGTGGACTCCCCCACGCGGGCGCAGTTCTCCGGCGAGGTCTTGGCGACACCACCACGCAGTCCTGCTGTCCACGTCCTGTGCCGACCGCGGGATACGGTAGCGCACGTCCAGTTACCCAACGAAAAACTCGCGTTCGTCATGCTCGGCTTCGCATGAGCGCGCGTCGCCCTTCGACGCGCGCCCCCGGGTTCACCGACCCGTCACCTCGCTGTTGACTCGCGAGACCGTCGGCCATCCTACTCCCCCTTCAATTGCGCCAGCACGGGCGCAAAAGCATCCATCTGCGTGGGGAACACCCCTACGTAGGACATGGTGGTGCGGCGGCGCACCTCCCGGATCTGGTCGGCGATCTCGTCGAAGCTCCCGATCGCGATGTACGGCGAGGTCAGCACGTCGTCGACGGTGAACTCGGTGTCGTGCGCGATGTTGGGCGGATAGCCCTGTTCGAGCGCCTTCAGCGCCATCTCGGCGGTGGCGACCCGATCGTCGGTGATGACGATGACAGCGATCGTCCAGTTCAGTTCGAGCTCGTCGAACCGGTCGCCGGCGACCTGCCGGATCCGGTCGACACGCTCGGCGGTCTTCTCGATGGTCATGTCGGACAGCTTCATCTTGCCGTCGGTGGTGGTGCCGGGCGCGACGGAGATGATGTCGGCGTGCTTGGCGGCCAGGGCGAGCATCTTGGGTCCACCGCCGCCGACGGCGATCGGCGGACGCGGTCCCTGCCGCGGCCGTGGACTCCCCTCGAGGCCGTTGATCTGATAGAACTCGCCGTCGAAGTTCACCGTCTCCCCGCGCATCAGGCCGTCGAGGACGGTCAGCGCCTCGTCGAGGCGACGGATGCGGACGCCGGGCGACTCGAATTCGATGCCGGCCTTGTCGAACTCCTCTTTCATCCACCCCGCGCCGATGCCCAACTCGAGTCGTCCCCTGCTCAGGACGTCGATCGTGTTGGCCTCCTTGGCGAGGAGGGCGGGATGACGCCAGCCGTTGGCCAGCACCGAGGTCGCGAGGCGGATCGTGCTGGTGGCCTGCGTCAGCGCGCCGAGGGCCGCGAGCGGACCGACCTGGTTGCCGAGGTGGTCGGGCACCGCGAAGGTGTCGTAACCGTATTCCTCGGCCGTCTGCGCCAGCTTGACGAACTTGCGGGCACCGCCCTCGTCCTTGTTGCCCTCACCACCCGCGCCGAAGCGGAACCTCCGCAATCCGGCCGAGGTGGCACCGGCATCGCTCGGGGGTTGCGTCATCGCTGTCCTCTCATCGTGATCGCCGGCTGGTGAGGTCGCGTGCGGCGTCTGCGGCGCACTGCGGTGTTCCTCGGGCCAGCCCAACACGTTAATGCAGCGTGACGGCGCCGCCAAACGAATCGGCCGCAGCCGCGACAAGAGGTTACCGGCCGGTTAGTTCGACGATGCGGGCGGTCGGGTGAGTCGCGTCTGAAGACGCTTCTATCCGGTCAGCCGTGACCGGCAGGCTGCCGGTCAGTTGTGCTTCGGCTGGGGTGCGTCCTCGATGAGATCCTTGGACCAGTCGTACATCCACTGGGTCGCGGTCTGACCGTCGTTCTCCCAGTAGCGGGTGGTCGCGTACATCGCGTGGACGGGGTTCGACGCCGCGTTCGCCAGCTTCGACACCGCCGCCAGCGGGTTGACGATCGTCGGCGAGTCACAGATGAGATCGCCCGGGGCGCAGATGGATTGAACCCGGTCACGGAGGTCGCCGAAACCGCCGGTGCGCGGGCCGGTCATGGAGATGCCGGGAACGAGGTTGCCCATGCCGCCGAGCGCGATCTCGGCACCCACGCCGTTCGGGCTCGGCTCGATGTCGTTCTGCTCACCCGGTTGGCGCCGACCGTCGGCGATCAGCCCGACGCCCAGCACGAGATCCTGGTCACCGTCCTCGAGGACGCCCCGGCCGTTGCCGATGTTGCTGGCCAGATCGCCGGCGATGACCGCACCCTGACTGAATCCCATGATCACGTAGCTCGTCAGCGGGCAGCGTTCGTTGGTGGAGATGATCTTGCCCGCCGCGCGCTTGTACCCCTGCGTGCGTGACACGTTGTAGTCGGCCTGCCGGTCGGCGAGGTTGGTCGGATTCCGGAACTGCGCCGTGTAGGGAACGGTGTAGATCTCGCTGCGGGACGAGTCGAAGTCATTCGAGAGGGCACGCGACACGCGCAGCATCAACGAGTTCGGATTCGCCGACGGCGCGTACGGATCGTCGTCGGCGCTGGACTCCCAGGTCCCGGGCACGACGACGGTCAGGACGTCCGGGCAGTCCGCCGGCTGTGCATCCGGCCGTTCTTTCGACGGCGGGGTCGTCGACGGCCCGCCGGGGCCGATCGGCGCGGGTCCCGGAGCCAGCCACACCAGGACCAGCACGACGATGAGCACGATCGCGATGACCGCGAGCGCGAGGAGGAGCAGCGCGAAAGCGCCGAGCCGCCGGACGGGACCCTTCCGGGTGCGGCCCGCGGCGTTGCGTCGAGCGGCCACGTCAGCAGTAGTGCTGTTCGGCCGCGCGGATGACCTTGTCGGCCTTCGAGTTCGCTTCCTCGACGTTGTCCGCCCCCGGACCCACGGAGGCGGTGACGAAGGCCTTCACCATGCTCGGGTCGGTGCCCTTCTGCTTGGCACCACAGACGTACTTCGCCATCGTCAGGGCCACTGAATTGTCGTTGTCACCCATGAACGTGACGTCCTGCTGCTTCAACGCGGCGAGATACGCGCGGGCCTTGTCGTCGAGCGGCTGGCCGCTGGGTCCGGGGAAGCTGGCCGGGACCTTCGTGCTGGGGTTCGGTTCGGTCGCCGGCAGCTCCGACGTGCCGCCGGGCGTGGACGGGGTGGTCTCCTCGGATGTAGAACCCGGCGACGCGCTCGTCGAGGGAGCGGCCGAGTACAGCGATGTCGTCGTGACCGGGTTGTTGGTGATCGGCGCACTGGCCGTCGAGTCATCGGCGCAGGCCGACACGGACCCGAGCGCGAGAGCGAGGCCCGTCACGGCCAGCACCAGCCGCACACACTTCGTTGTCATCGCCACTTCCTGCCGAACCTTTCGGGTCGAGATCAACGCACCGCCGGACGGTCTCGTCCGGCGACACTCACGTCCGGCCTGCGGCCGATCGCAACGCAGGGGCACCCTGCATCGCACACCACGTCAGGCTACCGTCCGCGCGGGGCCGTTCCGGCCGCCGCACCAGCACCACCTGCGGTAACGGTCCGATTCCTCAGCGAAGTTTCAGGCCGTACACACGTGGGGTCGAGGTTGGGGCACCGTCGGCGCCCCGCCCCCTCCATCTGACCGTCACTTCAGGACCTTGGTGCCGTCCTTCGCCGTCCAGGTGATCCGGCCGTGCTCGAAGTGGTTGACGCGGCCCTTGCCGTCGCGGGTCGGGAGTTCGTCGGTCGTCGGCTTGCCGAGACGTCCGCTCGGTCCACCGGCAGCGACGTAGGCGCCACCGATCGCGCCGGTGACGATCTTCGGACCCTTCGGGCCGGTGAACATGCGTCCGCCGGCGAAGTCCTGTGCCTTGCCACCGGCAACCGCGTACGACGGGGTGAGGCAGCCCCCGAGCGTCGCCTTGTTGGCGTCCCAGACCTTGCGGAAGGCGCCGTCGACGCGGCATGCGACCGCGTCGCGCGACAGTCCGAGTGCCGCGGCGGCCTGCGGCCACGCCTGCATCATCTCGAACTCCCAGTACGGCCAGGTGTGGGTGCCCGACGGCCGGTAGTTCGCCTGGCCCGGAATCCCCTTGCGGTTCAACTGGATCGCGAACTGTTGCGAGGTCACGCGGCTCAGCATCTCGAGTCCGACGCCGGAATAGTTGGTCGCGAGCATCGGGATGTCCGACGGCTTGTCGTGCGGCCCGACCATGCCGTTGCCCGAGGAGACGTACAGGCTCGTGCCCTGCAGTTTGTCGACCATCAGATAGGGGTCGTGCTCTTTCCACGCCGGATCGGAGGGCGGGCCGAACATCTTCATCGAGTCGTAGCCGCCACCGTCGCGCACCGCGAACTGGATGGCCTGCGGCATGCCGAACGAACTCAGCTGCAGGATCCCCGAGAACGACGCCGCGAACTTGTAGAAGCCGGGATTGCGCGCGGCCAGCATCATGGCCGCGGAGCCACCCATCGACAGGCCCTCGATGCCGCGGACGTCCGTGGAGCGCCAGTCGTTCTCCAGGATGGGCGGCAGTTCCCGCATGAGGAACGTCTCCCACTTGTAGTTCTTGCCGCGGTCAGGTTCCTTCCAGTCGGTGTAGAAGCTCGACTCACCACCGATCGGCAGGATGACGTTGACGTTCTTGTCCTTGTAGAAGTCGACGATCTTGGTGTTGATGATCCAGCCGCTCTGATCGTCCTGCGCGCGCAGGCCGTCGAGCATCGTCAGCTGCGGGAACTTCTCCTTCGGCTTCGCGTGCCAGTCACGGGCCAGCAGGATCTGCACCTGGATGTTGGTGTTCATCGCCGGCGAGTAGACCCACAGGGCCACGCGCCGGTCGGTGTACCAGTAGGTGTTCGTCACCCTCGCCGGCTGGGCGGCCGGCTCCGACGCCGGAGCGACCGGGGCGCGCGAGTTCGGTGGCGCGGGCGCGGGAGCGCTCGGCGACGCCGGGGGCGCGGGCGGGGCCGCGGGGGCAGGCGGGGCCGGAGCGGGCTCGGCGCCGGCGAGACCGTTGCCGATGACCAACACCGCGGCGGTTGCCAGCGCGACCACGGCCGCCGTCACCGGGCGAAGGGTCGCCCGACGACCGGCCGGGCGCGCGTCACCCTGTCCTGCGTCAGCCGGTCGCGCGTCGACCCTGCCTATACCACTGTTTCGCCGCATCACTCTCCAGAACTCCTTCGCCCCTGTACGCCGGCGCCCGCAGCGTCGTGACCGATTCCCCGTCAGTCACACATGCCTCATGAGTATCAAACGCCTCAGGAGTTTCTTACACGGCGCAGCGAGACATGTCCGCACGCCACGCTGTGACACGTGGGATTTTTGTGACAGTTGATATCCCGGCCTGCTCCCTGAGGAGCGCCCGGAGCCTGCGGAGGGCGCGGCTGCTTCTGCTCCCTGAGGAGCGCCCGGAGCCTGCGGAGGGCGCGGCTGCTTCTGCTCCCTGAGGAGCGCCCGGAGCCTGCGGAGGGCGCGTCACGAAGGGTTTGGCGACGTCATCTCACCAGGACCCTTCGTGACGGCCTCCGCAAGCTCCGGCCTCCTCAGGGAGCAGTGGTTGGGCTTGTCGTGGTCCACGACGGCCGTCATCCCGCAGATACCGAGGAGCGAGCTGACACGACGACGCCCCGCCCGGAAACCCGGGCGGGGCGTCGTGTGGCCGGCGAACCGGCGATGTCAGATCAGCGGAAGAACCCGCGGTTCTTGGCGTTCCAGATCATGTCCTGCCAGTAGCCCCAGGCGTGGGTGCCGTTGGCGTAGTAGGTCATCAGCGGGACGCCCTGGACGAAGGCCGCGGCCTCGAAGGCCTTGGACTGCGTGAAGGCGAGCAGCTCGAGGGTCGAACCCTTGAACAGGTCGTCGAACACGTTGGGCAGTGCGTTGTAGCGGCCGAACAGACCGTTACCGGAACCGACGAAGACCTTCATTCCGCGCATCAGGCCGATGTTCCAGAAGGGATCGTTCTGGAACCAGCGGATGCTCCACGGCGGGCCCCACATCGCGTCGATGTTCCACGGCTTCGGGTCGACGTCGAGCATCGCGAGGCGCAGCGCGGTACGCATGCCGGGTGCGCTCAGGAAGTTGTAACCCGAGAGCGAGCCGGCGCGGTCGAAGTGCTGGCGGTTCTGGGCACCGAGGACCAGAGCGGCGTTACCGCCCATGGACAGGCCCATGATGGCGTAGCGCTTCGACGGTCCGACGCGGAAGCCGCGGGCGTCGAGCGCACTGATGAGAGTCCGGCTGATGACACAGTTCCAGCGGTACCGGTAGGGCTGCCGGTTGAAGTTGCTGGGTGCGTCCCAGTCCGTGTAGAAGCTCGCGGGTCCACCGATGGGCTCGACGACGTTGACGCCGGACTTCACCATCTCCTGGACGTTGGTGTTGATCTCCCAGCCGCTGTAGTCGTACTGGGCGCGCATGCCGTCGAGGAGGATGACGGTCTTGTAGTTGCCGGGCTTCTTCCAGGCGCGGACCTTGACGTTCGGCATCCCGCAGCCGTTGACCCAGAACTCCTGCTTGCCGACCTGCGTTCCGCCGATCCGGGCGTTGGCCTGGCCGGCGACGACGCCGGTCAGTCCCACAACTGTCAGGATGGCGACGAAAGCGGCGATCAACCGGTTGCTCATCCGGTTGCGCGCAGGCCTCGGCGCCTCGGTGGCAGCTTCACGCATGTACAGAATCTCCCTCTTCAGCCGATCGGCCGGAACTCATGGTCCCCGGTGGCCTACCGGTCCTTGTGCGTCACACATTTTTCGTCCCCCGGCTCATTGCGCGGCGCGACGTCGTCCACGAGTCGTTCTCGCATGCGATTCACCGTCGGCGAGCCTATTCGATGCCCCCGAACGTGACAAACCATGTGATCGCGATCACAACCCCCGTCACTTCGACGTCCCAGCAGTTCAGAACGCCTCAGTCACGACCTTTCTATCGGCCGCGCCCACGGGGACGTTACCGATCCGAGATGTTCGACGGCAACTCCACAGGTTCGACCCCGCGTTTTCTCGGGATTCTCTTGGTGTCGTGTGGTTGGGTGCCGCGCCCGGGCGCGCGTCACTAGCGCGGGTTCACCGGCGGTGGCATCTCCAGGCCGCAGCGCTGGATCTCGTACTCCGGCTCACGCTGGATGCGATAGCTGTTGAAGATGAACGCCTGACGCAGGTTGTGCTTGAAGCGGTCGAAGGACCACGGCGCCTCGAACGAGGCGAACCGGTCCTTGGTCTCCGGGCACTGCAGCGCCACCTGGGCCTGACGGACCAGGTCCTCGTCGAGATAACCGGGCAGCACGGGGCGGCGCGGGTATGCCCCGGCCTCGGCGACGACCCACTCGCTCGGCAGGATCTTGTCGTGGCCGATGCGGCCGTCCTCGAGACGCTCGGTGTGTGCGGCGAGCGGGTACGCCAGACCCATCTGGTCGATGACGCGCACATCCAGCGGGGCGTTCATGCTCGTCATGCCGAGGTTGAGGAAGTAGACGGTCACCTGCCGCTCGGCACCCTTCGGCATCACGCCGGGAAGTTGCGCCACGTACCACTCGTCGTAGTTGAACGACGGCAGGATGACGCCGCCGTCCTCGCGGTACTCGTCGATCTTCTCGACCATCGCGCTCATGCGCGGATAGTCGAGGTAGTCCTCGGCCGTCACCGGGTTCTCGTTGCCCATGTTGGTGACGTAGAAGCGGCGCTCGTCGACGATGCCGCTGCGTCCGATGTCGATCCCCGCGTTCGGCAGCACGTTGGCGTGGGTGGAGACCGCCCACACGACGACGGTGATCCACATGGCGCTCATGGCGACCGCGCCGACCAGTTGGGCCCGCGCGCGCCGGCGGTCGGCGGGGTCGGGTGCGGTCACCGGTGGAGCGGCGTCGTCCACCGGGTCGGAGATCACGGACTCGGAGTCCGTCGACGGCCGGCGACGGAACGCCGCACCGACGTGGGCGGGAATCGTCACCGGCACGACCATCAAGGGCAACAGGGTGATGAAGATCGGAACGAGCAGCACCCGGCCGTGCATGAAGTCGCCGCCCTGACGCATCCAGTAGACGATCAGCACGATGCCGGCGAGGACCACGACGGTCACGACCGCGGTCGAGGACTGCAGCCGGCGCGACCATCCGGCGAGTCGCGACGGCCGGGTGTCCGTCGTCGAGTCGGCCGTTGCGTCACCCGAATCCGCGGTCGCGTCGGCACCGGTGGCGTCGGCCCTCGTCGACCGCATGCGGCCGCCGACGACCAGCAGCACCCCGGCCACCGCCGCCAGGACGACCGGCAGCACGAGCACGTAGGGGCCGAAGAGGTTGGTCAGGTAGGCGAAGCCCTGGTCCCACTTGGCACCGCTGGCGTCCTTCGCGACCGCGGGGTTGGGAACCAGCAGGGCGTAGTAGCCCATGCGGAAGATCTGGTAGCCGACCGGCAGGGTCCCCGCGACCACGACGACGCCCAGACGCATCTTCCAGCCGAGGGGCGCGAAGAACACCAGCAGCAGGACGAGGCCGCCGAGGATCGCCAGTTCGGGCCGGATCAGCGGCGCCAGACCGGCGGTGAAGGCGAGTACGAGCGTGGCCGCCGCGCTCCTGCGGCTCGTGCGCGGGCCGCGCCGCGCCCAGGCGACGAGCTGGCACCACAGGACGGCCGCCCAGAAGATGCAGAGTCCGTTCTCGAGCCCGCTCGTGGCGAAGTCGCGCGCGGGCGGAATGGCGATGTAGATGACCGCGCCGAACGGCAGCAGCAGGGTCCAGCCGTCGCCGGTGAGCCCGCCGATGCGTGTCCCGAACAGGCGCGCGCTGCCGTACATCGCGATCGGGATCGCGGCGACCGAGCACACCAGCGCCACCCAGAGCGCGACGTACTCGAGTTGACCGTCGGTGATCCACGCCCAGAACCACAGCAGGTAGGTCCAGGCGGTTGACGTGTTCGCCTCGACCCGCTCCCCGGCGTTGAAGACCGGACCGTTGCCGGCGAAGAGGTTGCGCAGCGTCCGCAGGACGATGAGCCCGTCGTCGGCGATCCACCGGCGCTGCCACGCACCGATAGCGAAGAACGTCGTGACGACGGCGGCCCCGACGACGAAACTGACGGCCGCGACCTTGGTGCGGCCGGTCGTCAGCGCCCGGAATCCGGTTGGCGATCCGTCAATTGACTGCATAGACCGCGACACCCACACACACCAGCCACGCCACGGCGAGCAGCTGCAGGACACGATCGCCGAGCGCGATCTCCTCGGGCTCGCCCGCGGCACCCCCGTCGACGTCGACGGCGTAGCGCAGGATCGCCACGGTGAACGGCACCATCGAGATGGCGTACGCGACGTTGGTGTCGTGGTCGGAGCCCTTGTCGAAGGCCCACAGGCCGTAGAAGATCACGACCGCGGTCGCCGACAGGGTCCACACGAAGCGCAGGTAGGTGGTCGTGTAGTACTCGAGGGCCTTGCGGATCTTGGCGCCCGTGCGTTCGGCGAGCTGGAGTTCGGCGTAGCGCTTACCGGCCGCCATGAAGAGCGACCCGAAGGCCATCACGAGCAGGAACCACTGCGACAGCACGATCTCGGCGGCCACACCACCGGCGATGGCGCGCAGCAGGAAGCCCGACGACACGATGCAGATGTCGATGACGGCCTGGTTCTTCAGGCCGAAGCAGTAGCCGAGCTGGATCACCAGGTAGATGGCGATGACGACGGCCGTCTGCCAGTTGGCGAGGAACGCGATGCCGATCGAGCCGACGAGGAGGACGACGGCGAGGACATAGGCCAGGGTCACCGGGACGACGCCGGCCGCGATCGGCCGGAACCGCTTGGTCGGGTGGTTGCGGTCGGACTCGACGTCCATCGCGTCGTTGACCAGGTAGATGCTCGACGCGGCGAGGCAGAAGGCGACGAAGGCGATACCGGCGGAGCCCAGCACCGAGACGTCGGTGATGTTGCCCGCGGCGAGCGGAGCGGCGAGCACCAGGACGTTCTTGACCCACTGCCGCGGCCGGACGGCCTTGATCAGCCCGGACGTCAGGTTCTTCGGCGGTCCGAGAACCTTCCCGTGCTCGATCGGCTCCTCGCTCATGCACTCTCCCTGTGTCGTGTCACCCGCGCGATGACGGGGGACGCGGCAAGACGCAGCGTCCCGCCGGGGACCGCGGCCGTCAGGCCGAGCCGGGCCAGGACGCGCGCCGCGCGGCGGGCACGTCCGGACTCCTGGTCATTCCGGGTGGGTTCGAGCAGCACCTTATCGCCCGCGATGACCGCCGCTGCGCTCGCGGCACCGATCGCGGCACCCGCGGTGACGTCGGTCGGGTAGTGCACGCCCAGCACCAGTCGGGACAGCAGCATCGGCGGGACCAGCACAGCGGGCAGCACCTTCGGGTCCCAGCCGGCGGCGCGGCCGATGAGGATCGCGGCCGCGGTGGTCGAGGTGGCGTGTGAGGACGGGAAACTCAGTTTGCTCGGCGTCGACACCCCGATGGCGATCGCCGGGTGTGCGGGCCGCGGGCGGCGCACGATCCGCTTGATGATCACCGACGCGGCGTGCGCGCCGAAGGCGCCCACTCCCGCCTCGAGCCAGAGCTGTTGCGCCCGTACGTCACCGCGGCGGCGGGCCAGGGCCCAACCGGTCCCCGAGATCGCGAGCCAGCCCAGCGCGTGCTCGCCCACGTGCGACAGTCCGCGCGCGGCCGGGCGGACGCCCGGGCGGGCGCCGAGCCCGGCCTGGATGGCGACCAGCGCCTTCTCCTCGCCGTTCAGGGGACGCGGGGTGTCGTCGGCCGGGACCTTCCCCGTCTCCGCACGGTCCTCCAGGACCGTGTCGCCCCCGCTGCCGATCACCGGACCATCAGATTCCGAAGACACCCGCCCAGCTCTCCTTCGACGTCAGGTCGCGGTGTGCGGACCTGTACTGCTGCTTCATCTCCGGGAACTTGTCCTGCAATTCCTTCACGAGGGCGAAATGTTCCCGGGCGAGCTCGATCATCTTCTCGCGGTCGCGCTGCCGGTAGACGACGCCGCGGCCGTCGGCGGTGGTGACCGTGACACCGTCGACCCGTCCGAGGGAGAACCATCGCGCCTCGATCGGTGGGAAGTTGGCCTGCGGCACCTCGTGATGCCGGGGATCGGCCGGGCGGACATTGTTCACCACCGCGGCGGTCAGCGCCTTGATCTTGCTGATCGGGTTCAGCGGTATCGAGGTCCCGAGATGCGTTGCCTCGCCCGAGGTCCGCGGCAGCTCGGTCGCCGAGGGGAGGACGACCGCGTCCGGATACTGCTTGCGCATCTGCGCGACCTTCGGCAGCGCGGTGGGCAGCAGACTGCGGATGTGATCGGGTCCGGCGAGGAAGTCCCGGATCGCCTCGTTCTGGATCGCGACCGTCGAATACTCCAGGCAGAGGAGGTGTTTCGCGGTCGCCTTGGTCATCGACCGGACGATCCCCTTGATGGGACCGTCGTGGTGGATCGAAGCGACGACGAGCCGGTTGCGCAGGTGGAAGTACGCCTGCCAGTCGATCGCGTCGTCCTTGTCGCTCCAGGCCATGTGCCAGATCGCGATACCCGGCACGGTGGCGGTGGGGTAACCGGCCTTCGACGCGCGGAGTGCGAACTCCCAGTCGTCCCACTTGATGAACAGGGGCATCGGGAGGCCGATCTGCTCCGCACATTCGCGCGGGATCATGCACATCCACCAACCGTTGCCCTCGACGTCGATCCGCCGGTGCAGGTTCTTCGAGTTCTCGCGGTCGCGCAGTGGGTGTTTGGAGAAGTTGTGGTCGTACTCGACGAACGGCGCCGCGGTCCACATGAAGGTGTCGCGCCGGATGACCTCACCCATGCAGTGGAGGTGACTGCGGTCCTGCAGGTTCAGCATCTGACCGCCGACGAGCATGGGCGCCTTCGCGAATCGCGACATGGCCAGCGCCCGCAGGATCGAGTCGGGTTCGATCGCGATGTCGTCGTCCATGTAGAGGACGTAGGGCGAGTCGGTGAGCCGCAGCGCCTCGTACATGATGCGCGCGTACCCGCCCGAGCCGCCGAGGTTGCCCTGGTCGAAGATGTGCAGCCGGTCGCCGAGAGCGGCCGCGGCCTCGGTGTACCCGGGTTCGTCGACGACCTTCTTGGTGCCCTGGTCGGGCATCATCACCGCGTCGATCACCTCGTCGACCATGGGGTCGGAGGTCAACGCGGCCAACGCGTTCACCGCGTCGGTGGGGCGGTTGAAGGTCGGGATGCCCACCGTGACGCGCTTGGTCTCCGCGTCCGGGGTCGGCGCCTCGATGGGCGCGTACCAACCGGCGGAGACGATCTCGGTGTCGGTGTCGGTGGTGACGTCGAACCAGATCCAGCCGCCGTCTTCGAAGGGGCCGAGGTCCAGCTCGAATTCGACTACGCCGCGGCCGGTTTCGTCGGTGTCGACGAGATCACCGCCGATGCCGATACGCGACCCGTCGATCTTGGAGCGGTACAGGTCGACGCGGCAGGTGCCGATCACCTCGACGCGGAGCACCACGGAGTCGAGGATGCTCCAGCGGCGCCAGTAGGCCGCGGCGAAGGCGTTGAAGTAGGTCTCGAAGCTCACCTCGGACTCGGCACCGAGGAGCACCGAGGTCCGGCTGGGGGCGTGCGCCCGGCGGTTGTTGCTCTCGGACTCCACGACGTACAGCGACCGGACGTCGAGGGGTTCGCCTGCGCGCGGGAAGATCACCCGCTGCAGAAGGGCTTTCGCCTTCGACGGCCCCACTCCGGCGTCGGGGATGTCGGAGTGGTTCACGGGAGTCACCGTCATCTATTCGGCTCCTGCGGGGTCGGCCACCAGCGGCGCACCATCACGCAGATGCGGTGCCAGGGTGTTGTCGAACATGGTGAGCGCACTCGCGATCGCCATGTGCATGTCGAGGTACTGATAGGTGCCCAGGCGACCACCGAACAACACTCCGGCACTTGCGGTCTCGGTGCGGGCGAGGTCACGGTAGGTGGTCAGCATCGCCCGGTCCTCGGGTGTGTTGATCGGGTAGTACGGCTCGTCGTCGTTCTCGGCGAACCGGCTGAACTCCCGCATGATGACCGTCTTGTCGTCGGGGTAGGAGTCCCGCTCGGGATGGAAATGTCGGAACTCGTGGATACGGGTGAACGGGACGTCGGCGTCGTTGTAGTTCATCACCGGTGTGCCCTGGAAGTCGCCGGTGTCGAGCACCTCGGTCTCGAAGTCGAGTGTGCGCCAGCCGAGTCGGCCGGCCGAGTATTCGAAGTACCGGTCCACGGGGCCGGTGTAGACGACCGGGGCGTCGGGACTGTCCGCGCGCAATTGCTCACGGACGTCGAACCAGTCGGTGGACAGGCGCACCTCGATGCGGTCGTCGGCCGCCATGTTCTCGAGCCACGCGGTGTAACCGTCGACCGGTAGACCCTCGTAGGTGTCGTTGAAGTAGCGGTTGTCGAAGGTGTAGCGGACCGGAAGCCGGGTGATGTTTCCCGCGGGCAGTTCCTTGGGATCGGTCTGCCACTGCTTGGCGGTGTAGTGCTTGATGAACGCCTCGTAGAGCGGGCGGCCGATCAGGCTGATCGCCTTCTCCTCGAGGTTGCGCGCCTCGGCGGTCTCGATCTCGCTGGCCTGCTCGGCGATCAGCTTCCGCGCCTCGTCGGGACTGAAGTAACGGCCGAAGAACTGGCTGACCAGCCCGAGGCCCATCGGGAACTGGTAGGCCTGCCCGTTGTGCAGGGCGAACACCCGGTGCTGGTAGCCGGTGAAGTCGGTGAACTGGTTGACGTACTCCCACACCCGCTCGTTGGAGGTGTGGAACAGGTGCGCCCCGTACTTGTGGATCTCGATGCCGGTCGTCGGCTCGGCCTCGGAGTACGCGTTGCCACCGAGGTGGTCGCGCCGATCGAGCACGAGGACCCGTTTGCCCAGCTGCGTCGCGGCCCGCTCGGCGACGGTGAGGCCGAAGAATCCGGAGCCGACGACGATCAGGTCATAGCTGCTACTGGTTGCCACGGGTCCTCAGGGTAACGGACCCTCCCTGAGTAATCTCCGAGCAACGTGGCCTGGCACGGAAGCCGGGTATTGTTTCGAACGTCGGCCTGTAGCCCCCGGGCCCCATCCTCTCCTGTGACCAGTTCGGGGTTTGAGTGACGCCGCTGTTCGTACGATCGCCCGACGACCGGGTGTCCCCGACCCTTCGTGACGCCCCTCCGCAGGCTCCGGGGCTCCTCAGGGAGCAGACACAAACACCCCCGCAAGCTCCGGGGCTCCTCAGGGAGCAGACGAAACCACCTCCGCAGGCTCCGGGGCTCCTCAGGGAGCAGACACAAACACCCCCGCAAGCTCCGGGGCTCCTCAGGGAGCAGACACAAACACCCCCGCAGGCTGAGGGGCTCCCCAGGGAACACCAGGCAACGGCTCCGATCGAGCGCATCGTCGTCGTGGTGCCCGTCCACAACGAGGCCGAGCGACTGCCCGCGTGCCTCGAAGCCCTGCAGGCCGCGGCCACGGCGGTGCCGATCCCCGTGGAGGTGATCGTGGTGCTCGACGCCTGCGACGACGACTCCGCGACGCTGGTCACGGACGAGTTGTCGACCGTGGTGGTCGATGTCCGCTGTGTCGGCGCGGCGCGCGGAGCCGGTTTCGCGTCCGTGGGTCCGTCGTCGTCGGAACCGGCCACCACGTGGTTCGCGACCACCGACGCCGATTCGACGGTTCCGCGCGACTGGCTCGCCGAGCATGTCGCCGCCGCGGCCGCGGGGGCGGACGCGTACGTGGGCACGGTCACCCCGGACGGTTTCGACGAGTGGCCGGCGGGAACCGACGAGATGTACCTGCGGGAGTACGACCCGTCCCCCGGGCACGGTCACGTCCACGGCGCCAATCTCGGCGTCCGCGCCTCGACCTACGCCGACGTCGGCGGTTTCCGCGAGCTCGACACCGACGAGGACGTCGATCTCGTCGACCGCCTGCATGCCGCGGGCGCGGTCATCGAACGGGGTGCGCACGCGCCGGTCCGCACCTCTACGCGACGCGACGGGCGCGCACGGCACGGCTTCGCGGGCTACCTGCGGCAACTGTCCGGGGCCCGGCCCGACGAGGTCGCCGGGTGACGCCCGCACGGGCACGCGCGATCGTCGGCGACCCGTCCTTCACGCTCCCCCGCCCGGGCGGCGGATGCACCCTCGACCGGTTCGCCGCCCTCGTCCGGGCCTGCTCCGACGACATCAGCACGGGTCGCCTCGTCGAGGCGCACGCCGACGCCGACGCCATCCTCGCCGAGATCTGCGACGGCGGCACCTCCCCGGGCGAGTTCTGGGGTGTATGGGCGGCCGAGACCCGCGGGAGCGGCGTCGACGCCCGCCGCGGCGCATACGGCTGGGAACTGAGCGGGACCAAGGAGTGGTGCTCCGGCGCGACGTCGTGCACCCACGCGCTGGTCACCGCGCGCACCGACACCGGCAACCGGTTGTTCGGCGTCGACCTCGGCCACCCGGGGGTGTCCGCGGACAGCTCCGGGTGGGCCAACGCGGGCATGCGCGACTCCGACACCGGGACCGTCACGTTCGACGCCGTGCCCGCCGACGCGATCGGCGAACCGGGCGCATACCTCGACCGGCCGGGATTCTGGCACGGCGGGATCGGGGTCGCGGCATGCTGGTTCGGCGGGGCCCGCAAGGTCGCGGCGCCGCTCTACCGCGCGGCCGCCCGTTCCGACGACCCGCTGCTGCTGATGCACGCCGGCGCGGTCGACGCCCATCTCGCGTCCGGTTGGGCGCATCTGCAGGCCGCGGCACGCGAGATCGACACCGACCCGGGCGCGCCGTCGAAACGACTCGCCTTCGCCGTGCGCTGGTCGGTCGAACAGGTCGCGACCGCGGTGATCGACCGGGTGGGACGCGCGCTCGGTCCCGGCCCGCTGTCCGCCGACGCCGGTCACGCGCAAGCCGTCGCCGATCTCACCGTCTACATCCGGCAGTCCCACGCCGATCGAGACCTCGCAGTCCTCGGTGCTCTGACCGACGGCGTCCCACCCGGACCGGGATCGGCGGGTCCGTGACCGCCGACGGCTCCCCCTCGGCGCACCGCTTCGGCGCCACCCCCACCTCGGCGGAGGGAACTCCGGAATCGGAATGGCAGCGGTGGTTCGCCGCGCGGGGTCCGTGGCCCGACTTCGAGCCGGGCGTCCGGCGGCTCGTGGTCCTGGCCGCCCATCCCGACGACGAGGTACTCGGGGTCGGCGGGCTGATGGCGGCTGCCCACCGACGTGGCATCGAGGTCGTCGCGCTCTGCCTGTCCGACGGCTCGGCGTCGCACCCTGGTTCGCCCACGCTCTCGCCCACCGAGCTGGCGATCCGACGACGCGCCGAAGTGGACTCCGCGACATCGGTTCTGGGCATCGAACCGACGCGATGGTGCGGGCTCGGCGACGGCACGCTCGCCGACCACGAGGACGAGATCGAGGCCATCGTCGAGCACACCCTCGCCGAGCAGCCCGAGACCCCGACGGCCCTGCTGGCGGTGTGGGCGCACGACGGTCATCCCGACCACGAGGCCGTCGGACGGGGTGCCCGACGCGTCGGCGACCGATGTGGCGTCCCCGTCTGGATGTATCCGATCTGGATGTGGCACTGGGCCACACCCGACGATCCCCACATCCCGTGGGAGCGGATGCGGACCTTCGTCCTCGACGACGATCTCGAGGCCGCCAAACGAGAGGCCGTGCAGGCCTTCGACACCCAGATCCGCCCGCTGTCACCCGCCCCCGAAGACGCCACCGTCCTCGGACGGCACATCCTCGACCGCCTGCTCCGCGATCGGGAGTTCGTCTTCGTGTGAACTCAAGACGCTCACGACATCGGCATCGACGAGGGCCCGGGACGGCAACCGACACCGACGATCATCAGGACGGATGACATGGCCGACGACCACACCGCCGGGAGCCGAGAAGGGCTCGCCGACAACTATTTCCACGACATGTACCGAGACAGCGACGACCCCTGGGGCTTCACGTCGCGGTGGTACGAACAACGAAAGTACGCCCTCAGCCTGGCGGCCTTGAGCTCTCCCCGGTACGGGTCGGTGTTCGAGCCCGGCTGCTCGGTCGGCGTGCTCAGCGCGCAGTTGGCGACGCGCGCCGATCATCTGCTCTGCACGGACGTCAGTCCGCGCGCGGTGGAGCTCGCACGCGAGCGACTCGACGGCCACGACTCCGTCGAGGTGCGCGTCGGCGACATCGTCTCCGACTGGCCGCCCGGCCGGTTCGACCTGATCGTCCTCAGTGAGGTCCTCTATTACCTCGGTGACGCGGATCTCGACGAACTGATCACGCGGTTGCCGGAATGTCTGACCCCGACGGGCGAGGTGCTCGCGGTGCACTGGCGGTGGCGGGTCGAGGAGTACCCGCGAACCGGTGACGAGGTGCACGCCGCCCTGCGGTCGTCGGCGTTGCACCCGTCAGCGTCGTACTCGGACACGGACTTCTGCGTCGACGTGATGACTTCGTCACCCATCGGGTCGGTCGCGCAACGAGAAGGACTCGTCACCGTCGCGGACGCGCACCGTACGGCATAATGATCTCTTTGAACACCCGGGGGAGTTCGAAGCCCGCGCTTTGCTGTCGGTCCAGTCGAAGCGCTCTGAACAACGTCTCACGAGGAGGCAGGAGTGACCGAGTTGGCGGACTTCGGGGCTCAGATGACGCGCATCGCCGGCGAGATGCGCCGCGAGAGTGACGACACCGAAGCAGCGCTTCGTTCGATGACCAAATTCGCGGTCGACGCCATTCCGGGAGCCGAGTACGCGACCGTGACCCTCGTCGCGAACGGCACCATCGAGACGCCGGTTATGGTCGGCGACCTCGGCGGCCAGTCCGACAATCTGCAGCGAGAACTGGGCGAGGGCCCGTGCATCCGGGCCGCGGTCTCCGATCGCACCGTCTGGATCGACGACATGCGGACCGAGACGCGCTGGCCGAACTTCGCGGCTGCGGCAGCCGATCTCGGTATCCGGTCGATGGCCTGCTTCTACCTCTACATCGACGGCGATGACTCGGCCGCGCTGAATCTTCACAGCACCGAACCGGCGGCATTCACCGCCGAGGCCCGTCAACTCGGCGAGCTGTTCGCCGCGCACGCCGCGACCGCCTTCGGGGCCATCCAGGAGAAGCAGCAGCTGCGCGCCGCGCTCGGCTCGCGCGACATCATCGGCCAGGCCAAGGGCATGATCATGGAACGCTACAAGCTCGACGCGGGCGAGGCGTTCGCACTGCTCGCGCGCCTGTCACAGGACACCAACACCAAGCTCGTCGATGTCGCCGTCCAGATCGTGGAGGCCGGGCCGGAGCCCTGACCGATCAGCGGAAGGCGTCCCGCTTCGGGAACCCGAGCGCGGGGATGCCGCCGCGATCCTGGTAGCGCTCGAGCCCCTTGCCGACGAGGACCCGCGGTCCGGTGGCCGGGGTGAAGAACATCATCCCCTTCTCGAAGAGCTGGGTGACGCCCGCGGCGTCGGGGGTCAGGGTCGGCACACCGAGCGCCTGGCCCAGCGGTCCGGTGATCCCGCCCAGGTCAGCGAACCGTCCGTTCATCGCCGACGTCGCCATGTCGAGGAACTTCGACGATCCCGGCAGGATCTGTTCGGCGAGCTGGTTGAGGCTGCCGAAATCGATACCCCCGCCGCCGGGCGACGCCGGGCCGGTGGGCGGTTTGACGATCCGCGGCGGCGAGGGCTGACCCTGGACCGCGAACCACGACGACTTCAGCTGCAGCTTGGTTCGAGCTTCCTCGCCACTCACCTCCGCGGTCCCGCCGGAGCCGACCGCGCGCACCTTGATCGCGCGTCCGTGTTCGGCGCCCAGGCCGTTGGCCTCGATGACCTCGAAGCTCCGCAGCGCACCGACTCCGAACGCCGATCCGATGCTGCCCGCGCTGACGGTGGCGGTCCAGTTGTGGTTGGGCGAGACCGTGTCGCCCTCGTCGACGACGGCCGGGAAACGTCCGCCGGCCGTGTAGCCGCCGGTCGACGCGGAGAACTCGGTGAAGGCCGGTTGACCGTTCTGCATCAGGATCTGGCCGGCGGTGGCGTCGGCGGCCGCGTTGGTCCGGCGGTCCTCGCCCGAGACACCGCCGTAGACCTGCGAATTCTGGGTGTCGTCGATCTTCTTGCCACCCGCGATCGCCGCAAGTGCGTAGGTGCGGGCCGCCACGGCCTGCGCCTGCAGCGCCGCCGCGCCGCCGGAGTCGCCCCAGGCGGGCAGGCTCTCGCGCGGGATGACGCCCTTGACGTAGTCGTCGATGTGGATGCGGTTCACCACGCGCCCGCCTTCGAGGCCCATGGCCCCGCGGTAGGCCTTGTTCGATCCGCAGAATTTGAGGAATTCACCGGCCGGGCGGTTGGGCGCCATGCTGAGGGGTTCGACGAAGGTGGCCGGCACCGACCGCACCACACCGCCGCCGCACCCGCTGCGGATGGTGGCCGTGCCCCCGGACAGGCTGACCGCCTGCCCGGGAGCCACCGTCTGACCACCGACTCGCATGCCGGCGTCCGCGTGCACATTCACCGAGCCCTGACCCGTGAGGGCCACCAGGATCTCGGGCCTGTCCACCTTCCCCGCGGTGGTGCCACCGTAGTAGTGGCGCAGGATCTGCTGTGCCGTCCAGCCCTTGCGGGCGTAGCCGTACGCTCCCCATTGCCCCATTCCGCGGCCGTGGCCATGACCGTGCCCGATCAGCGTCACCGTCGACCCGACCGAGAGCTCGACCTGATCGGCCGATTCCGATGAGCTCGCGACAGCGAGTCCACCGGCCAGCAGTGCGGGCGCCAGCCCCGCCGCGGCCCAGGTCAACGCGCGGTTGCGGGCCCGTCCGGGCCGCGCACCGCTCGCCGTCCATCGCGGCAGAAGCCGTGTAGGTCGGGCTTTGGTCACTGCAGAACACATCCTTCGGTCGCGACGACACCAGCCGCGGGCGGCGAACTTCTGCACCGCCCGTAACGCGTGTGACTGATGTGACGATTGGGACTTAAGTGACCCTAGTGAACTCAGATGCCGATCTCCAACCCGAGGGGATCACAACCGGATCACGAGTTGTCCGGGCCGCCGTGACTCGGGCGCGGGGGTCAGGCCCCCGGATTCGTGGCCACCCCATCGTCCGGCGTCAGCACACCAGCCACATCCGTCACACAGATAACAAGAACATCACGAGTTACCGATGCGCGGCGTGTGTCGCCGCCGTCGTCGATGCCTGACGGCGACGATGACCGCCGTACCGAGCACGGTCGACGACTTCGAAGTCCTGGTGGCTTCGACGCCGTCGGCTGCGCAGATGTCGACGGCTGACCGGACCCGACCACACCCCCGGAGCACCAGTGCCGCGGTCCGACCAACCTGCGAGGAGACCTGAGTGCGTTACCCCAGACCGAAACCTTCGATCGCGCTCGCCGCGATCGCCGCCGCGGTCGTCGCGAGCCCGTTCGTGGTGATCGCGAGCCAGTCCGAACCACAGCTGGTGGACAACAAGCAGACGGTCTCCAACACCGAGATCGAGCAGGTCCCGTTACGGGAACTGCCCGCCGCCATCGTCGACGTGGCGACGTCCGGCCTCGCCGCGGCGGGGGTCGAACTGCCGCCGATCGACCCGGACGCGTTCCCGCTGCCGGATCTGACGGTCCCGCTGCCGAAGGGTCTCGTCCCGGGAGCCGGCTCATCGTCGAGCACCGATCCCTCTGCCCCGTCGGGATCGCCGTCGAGGGAGTCATCGGCAGAATCGTCGCCGCCGGAATCCCCCTCGACAGAATCGTCACCGTCGGAAACCGGATCGGAGACAACCGAACCCGCCGCCACCCCGACGACCGAGGCGCCCAGCAGCAGCGAGCGGTCGGCACCGTCGACGACGCGGGACCAGCCGGCGCCTCGAGATGACCGGGCACCGGGGACCCCGACCCGATCGAACCCGAGCAGCACGACCCCGGCGACACCCACGATGGCCGACGGCCGCGAGGTCGGGGCGGCGGTCACGCACATCGCGCGCGAGGCGCCGATCAAGATGGTGGCGTTCACCTGGGAGCGACCCGTGGACGTCGACCTCAAGCTGCGTGCGAAGAACCCCGACGGCAAGTGGGGACCGTGGACGGTCCTGGAGCAGATCAGCCGCGGACAGGCGCCCAGCGCGAAGAACCCGGTCGGTACCGAACCGGTCTGGGTGGGCGACGCACGTGAGGTGCAGGTCGCCGCGAGCAAGGACGGCCTCGCGATCCCGGCGGCGGAAACCCAGGGCGGCGATCTCGCCCAGCTGGCCGTCGGCACCGCGAGCACGGTGGTGACGGAGTTGGCCACCGTTGCCCTCAATGCGCTGAAGGCGACGCTCATCAGCCCCGAGAGCCTGCTCGGCCTGGGTTCGTCGTTGCTCTCGCCGCTGACCGGCGGACCGCAAGTCGTGGCCCGCCAGGCCTGGGGCGCCGACGAGTCCATCCGCTGTTCGCAGCCGGTGTACTCGCCGCAGATGCGCGGAGCGATCGTGCACCACACGGCCGGCAGCAACGACTACACCCCGCAGCAGTCCGCGGAGATCGTCCGGGGCATCTACGCCTATCACGCACGCAGCCTGAACTGGTGCGACATCGGGTACAACGTGCTCATCGACAAGTACGGCCAGATCTTCGAGGGCGCGTTCGGCGGACTCGACCGCAATGTCGAGGGCACGCACACCGGCGGGTTCAACAAGGAGACCCTCGGGGTGTCGATGATCGGCAACCTCGAGGAGGTGCCGCCGACCGCGGCGATGGTGTCGGCGACCGGCAAGTTCCTGCGCTGGCGCCTCGGCAAGGCCGGACTCAACCCGGCGGGCACGGCGACGCTGACCTCAGAGGGGTTCGCGGGCACCAAGTTCGCGGCGGGCACGCAGTCGAACCTGCCGGTCATCTCCGGGCACCGCGACTACAACAGCACCAGCTGTCCGGGAGTCCACGGCTACGCGGCGCTCACCGCGATCCGGGCGCTCGCCGGCGGTGCGCCGCCGGCACCCGAACCGACTCCGCCTGCCGATCCCGCAGCCCCGGCACCTCCGCCGGCCGCACCCGGCGCCCCCGCGCCGCCGGTCGAACCGGGTGCCCCCGCCCCGGTACCGCCGGCGACCTGAGCCGGGTCCGCGATCCGCGGGGACGGATCAGGTTCCGGCGAACCAGCGCTCGAGCACCTTCGCGACGCCGTCGTCGTTGTTGCCCACGGTGACCTCGTCGGCGGCGTCGAGTGCGGTCGGATGACCGTGTCCCATCGCGACTCCGAGGCCCGCCCAGGTGAGCATCTCGGCGTCGTTGGGCATGTCGCCGAACGCGATCACCGCGTCGACGGGGAGTCCGGCGAGCTCGGCGAGCCGGGCTAGTCCGGACGCCTTGTGTGTGCCCGGTACGGACAGCTCGATGAGTCCGTTGTCGGTGGAGAAGGTCACCTGGGCGAGGTCGCCGACCATCGGCTCCAGACGACGAGCCATCTCGTCGGAGGCCATACCCGGCTTGCGGACGAGGAGTTTCACGGCCGGATCACCGAACACCTCGTCGTCACCGACCTCGACGTGGTCGGGGTTGAGCCATGCGTGTTCGTAGCCGGCGCTCGCGACGAACGGCGCGGTCGCGGCGTCGTGTGCGGAACGGCCCGCCCGCTCGGCCGCGATGCCGCATCCCGGGATCTGCTGGTAGGCGATCTCGCCGAGTTTGACCAGGGCGTCGGGTTCGAGATTGGCCGACCACAGCACGCGGTCGTGCTCGGCGTCGTAGATGATGGCGCCGTTGGCGCACACCGCGTACCGGACGAACGCGTCGGTGCCGGCGAACTGGTCGGTGATCTCGGCGATCCAGCGCGGGGGTCGACCGGTGGCCAGCACGAATTCCGTACCGGCAGCACGGGCGGCGGCGAGCACGGCCAGCGTGCGCGGGGAGACCCGGTTCTCGTCGTCGATGAGGGTTCCGTCCACGTCGCTGGCGATGAGTGTGGGTGGACCGAATGTCATCAGCGTCTGCTTTCTCTCGACCGTGATCTCTCGGCGGCTCGTCTCGCCCGCGCCTCGGCTTTGCGGAGCGCCTCGTCGGCTTCGATCACCGCGGCTTCCTGAGGTGTCGGTGCCGAACCGCCCAGTCGCGACGGAACCCAGAACTCACCCGGCGGGTGGGGACCGTAGGCGTCCTGGACTTCGAGGAGCATCGAGTTCATGGTGTCGCGGAGCCTCAGGGTCTCACGCTCGGGGGACTCGCCCGGAGCTGGGGTGAACGGCAGACCGAACCGGACATGCACCGGCAGCCGGCTCCGGCCGATGTTCCGCAGTCCGCCCTTCGTCCACTGGCGGTGGGCGCCCCACACGATCGCCGGGATGATGGGCACCCCGGTCTCGGCGGCCATCCGGGCCGCACCGCTCTTGAACTCCTTGAGCTCGAAGCTGCGGCTGATCGTCGCCTCCGGATAGACCGCGACGATGTAGCCGTCCCGCAGCCGACCGAGCGCGGCTCGATACGCCTCGGCACCGCGCGACCGGTCCACCGGGACGGTCTTGGTGTGGTTGACCAGGAACCGCATGATCCCGATGTCCATGACCTCGGACTTGATGAGAAAACGGGTCCGGCGTCCGGCCCGCTGCACCCCGAGCGCGAGCGGCAGGAAGTCGACGTAGCCGGTGTGGTTGACGCACAGCACGGCGCCGCCGGAGTCGGGGATGTTCTCGATGCCGGTGAAGTGCAGGTCGAGAGCCTGCGCCCGGACGATCCCGTTGGCGATCAGCTCCAAGGTGCGATACACCGGCTCGCGGTGTCCGTGCCTGGCTGCGCTCATGGGTCCAGGTTAACGCCGCCTCACCGGCCGACAGTCGATCAGACGACCCCGGGGTCGTCCTTCCGCGGCTCGCGTTTGGCGGCACGTTCGGCCTGCTCCTGGGCGTCCATCCGGTTGGCCTCCTCGAGTGTCGGCGCCGAACCGCCGAGCCGGGCGGGGACCCAGAACTCACCCTTCGGGTGCTCGCCGTAGGCATCCTGCAGTTCGAGGAGTTTCGCACTCATGACCTCGTGCAGCTTGGCCGTGAGGGCGTCGGCGCTGCCCGTGGCCTCGAGGGGCTCGCAGACGCCGATGGAGATCTTGTACCCGGTGCGCCCCAGCTGTTTGGGGTGCCCCTTGGTCCACACGCGCTGCGCACCCCAGATCACCGTGGGGACGATCGGCGCGCCGGATTCGATCGCCATGCGGGCGGCACCGGACTTGAAGGCCTTCAGCTCGAAGCTCCGGCTGATCGTCGCCTCGGGGTAGACCCCGACGAGCTCGCCGCGCTTGAGGTACTCGACCGCGTTGCGGTAGCTGTCCGCACCTTGCGCGCGGTCGACGGGAATGTGCTTGAGCGAACGCATGATCGGCCCGGAGATCTTGTTGTCGAAGACCTCCTTCTTCGCCATGAAGCGGACCTTGCGACGGCCCTGCAGGTAGGCCGGGATACCCGCGTAGGTGAAGTCCAGGTAGCCGGTGTGGTTGATCGCGACGACGCCGGGGCCGTCGGCCGGTACGTGTTCCACACCCGACACCTTGAACTTCAGACCTTCGGCCAGCCACAACAGGCGGGCGGCGGTGATCACGGTGTCGTACACGGGTTCCATGCGAGAGAGCTTAGCCACTGTCCCCGGAGCCCTCGCCGCCGTCGGCAGCCTGGTCGCCGTGACCGGCCGTTCATCACGACGGGACCCGTGAGACTCCTCACGGTGAGCATCCCGCGGGACTCATGGCCCACGCACCAGCACGGCACGGCTCGATACCCTGGACGTCTGTAGTGCCCTGCCGCGCAGCCCCGCGCACACCATGAAAGGCCCCTTCGTGCAGATCACCAGCATCGGTCATGCCGGTTTCCACATCCAGACCACCGCCGGATCGATCCTCTGCGACCCCTGGGTCAACCCGACGTACTTCGCCTCCTGGGTGCCCTTCCCGGACAACTCCGGACTCGACTGGAAGGCGCTCGGCGACTGCGATTACCTCTACGTCTCGCATCTGCACCGCGATCACTTCGACGAGCAGAACCTGCGCGAGAACGTGAACAAGGACGCCACCGTCCTGCTCCCCGACTACCCGGTGCCGGACCTGCGCCGCGAACTCGAGAAGCTCGGATTCTCCAAGTTCGTGGAGACCACCGACTCGGTCAAGACGACGGTCACGAACGACAAGGGTTCGCTGGACGTCATGATCATCGCGTTGCGGGCGCCCGCCGACGGCCCGATCGGCGACAGTGGACTCATCGTCTCCGACGGCGAGACGGTGTGCTTCAACATGAACGACGCCCGGCCGATCGACCTGGACGTCGTCGACGAGGCGTTCGGGCACGTCGACGTCCACCTGCTGCAGTACTCCGGCGCGATCTGGTACCCGATGGTCTACGACATCCCGCGGAAGTCCAAGGCCAACTTCGCCTCTCAGAAACGACAGCGCGGAATGGACCGTGCGCGTTCCTATATCGAGCAGGTCGGGGCGACGTGGGTGGTGCCGTCGGCCGGACCGCCGATGTTCCTCGACGAGGACCTGTTCTACCTCAACGACTTCGGGTCCGCCGAGACCGCGGACACCACGTCGATCTTCCCGGACCAGGAAACCTTCCTGGAGCAGATGCGCATCCACGGCACCGACGACGGCGAGAAGCACCGCGGCCTGATGATGGTGTCGGGTTCGGTCGCCGACTTCTCGGGACCGACGCTGAACGAGGTGACCCATCCCTACGCGCCCGCCGATGTCTTCGGCGAGAACAAGCGGGCCTACCTCGAGCGGATGAAGGAGAAGTTCGCACCGGTCATCGCCGCGGAGAAGGCCACGTGGGCACCGGCCGAGGGCGAGCCGCTGATCGGCGCCCTCCGCGAGCTGTTCGAGCCGATCATGGCGCAGTCGGATCTGATCTGCGACGGCATCGGCTACCCCGTCGGACTGGTGATGACCCCCGGCGGCGGCCCGGCCAACGACGCCACCGAGACCGTCGTGATCGACTTCCCGAACCGCATCGTGCGCGAGCCCAAGGAAGGAGAGGGCAAGTACCGCTACGGTTTCCGGATCGCCACCGAGCTGGTCCGGACCGTCCTGCGCGACAACGAGCCCGACTGGGTCAACACCATCTTCCTGTCGACGCGGTTCACCACCTGGCGCATCGGCGGTTACAACGAGTTCCTCTACACCTTCTTCAAGTGCCTGACCGACGAACGGATCGCTTACGCCGACGGCTGGTTCGCCGAAGCACACGACGACTCGGCGTCGATCACCAAGGACGGTTGGGAGATCCAGCGGCGCTGCCCGCACCTCAAGGCCGATCTCGGCAAGTTCGGGGTCATCGAGGGCGAGAAGCTGACCTGCAATCTGCACGGATGGCAGTGGGATCTGCCCACGGGACGCTGCCTGACGTCGAAGGGGCATGAACTCCGCGCGTCGAAGCTCGACTCGTAGCCGGATCGCCACCTCGATGACCTCCGAACGCACCTACGGTGGCCGTTCGGTGAGCGACCGGGCCGCCGAACGGCGGCAGCGTTTTCTCGACGCCGCGCTGGCCGAGTTCACCGACACCGGTTACGCGAAGTCATCGGTCACGTCGATCTGCCGGGTGGCCGGGCTGTCGCGACGCCAGTTCTACGCGGAGTTCACCGACCGCGAGGAACTCCTGGTGGCCCTGTACGACACCGTGCAGGGCGCCGCCCGCAGTGCGGTGGCAGAAGCATTGGCCGACTGCCCTTCTCGAGATCTTCGCGATCTGAGCACCGCAGCGATGCGCGCCTATATGGCATCCGTGGGCACCGATCCCCGGCGCGCGGCGGTGTCGTTCGTCCAGATCGTCGGCGTGAGCCCGCGCGTCGAGCAGCACCGCCTCGACGGACGTGAGGAGTGGGTCGAGTTCTTCGTGTCCGCCATGTCGGAGTTCGCCGACCGGCCCGCAACGCCGCGGCAGCGTCACCTCGCGATCGCCTTCGTCGGAGCGCTCACCGGCTTGGTCCATCGCTGGAGCGAGGCGCCCGACCCCGACACCCTCGACGACGTCGTCGCGGTGCTGGCCGACATCCTGCTCGCCTTCACCACCCTCTGACCACCGGGCCATTGTGTCCTCCGACACACCGGGTGTATGTTCTCCCGAAGTGTGAGACACAAACGTCTCACTTTCGGAAGGGTTGCCATGCGGGGATGGAAACGCCACGGATCACGGGGATTCGTGCGCTTGATGGTGGGATTCGGACTTGTGGCGCTCGTCGCCGGCGGGCCGTTCGGGCCGGTCACTGCCTCCGCGGAGCCGTCGTCGGTCCCGGTGGCGCCGGTGCTCCCGTTCCCGGTTCCGCCCGCGATCCCGGAGTTCGACACGGACTTCTACCTGCCACCGCAGGCGGTGGTCGCGGCCAAGAAACCCGGTGAGCTCATCGCCGCGCGACGAGTGCATGTCGCGGCCCTGTCGGTGATCCCGATCAACGTCGACGCCTGGCAGATCTCGTACCGATCGACCAACACCCGGGGCGAGCCGATCCCGGCCGTGGCGACACTGCTCAAACCGAAGGGCCGAGCGAAGCCCGGACCGTCGAAACTCGTGTCGTGGCAGTCCGCGGAGGACTCCACCGCGATGTACTGCGCGCCGTCGTATGCGTTGCAGCAGGGCTCCATTCCGGGACAACTGACCGGCTCGGTGGACTCGAGCCTCGAGGTCCTGCAGATCACCTCGCTGGTCGGCGCCGGATGGTCGGTTGTCATTCCCGACCATCAGGGCCCCGAATCCGCCTTCGCGGCAGGCCCTCTCGCGGGCCGAATCACCCTCGACGGAATCCGGGGCGCGCGGAACTTCGCGCCGTTGGGCCTCGAAGACGACCTGCGTGTGGGCCTGATGGGCTACTCCGGCGGGGCGATCGCCACGGGCTGGGCAGCCGAGCTGGCTTCGCGATACGCCCCGGAGCTGCCGATCGTCGGCGCTGCCGAAGGTGGCGTGCCCGCGGACATCCGCGCTCTGGTCGATCTCGCCGACAAGAACGCGGCGTCGGGCCTGATCATGGCCGGGATCATCGGGGTCAGCCGGGAGTACCCCGAACTCGACCGGTTCCTGCAGCGGCATATCAACCCACTCGGCAGAGCCCTGCTGGCGAGCAAGAATCCGCTGTGCCTCACCTACCAGGCGGCGCTCGCACCGTTCGTGAACATCAAGGGCCTGATCAACCTGCCGGGCGATCCGCTGGACTACCCCGTCCCACGAAAGGTATTGGCAAACCTCCGAATGGGCGGCTCGACACCTGAGTTCCCGATGTTCATCTATCAGTCGAACCCCGACTGGATCGCCCCTGTGGGCCCGGTCAACGAGTTGGTCCGCACCTACTGCGCCGATGGCGCGAGTGTGCGATACGTGCGCGACCACTTCAGCGAACACATCACCCTCGCCGTTGAGGGGTTTGCGCCGGCCATCGTGTGGATGCGGGATCGCCTGGACGGCAAACCGGCACAGACCGGTTGCACCACAAGCGATCAGGGATCGATGGCGCTCGACCCGGCGACGTGGCGCGCGTTCGTCAATCTGGTGGGCAACAATCTCGCCCTGGCCATCAATCAGCAGTTGGGGAATCCGCCGCGGGTGCCGTGACAGAGCCTCTCGAGGAGTGAGGGATTCGTACCGGATTCCGGTACGAATCCCTCACTTCGCAGTCACGGGCGTCATCGACGCGGCACCCATCTTGAAGATCGGCTGCTTCGACGCCGGGTCCCAGTCGGTGATGGTCAGCTCGTTGGCCGCACGGTGGTGCCCGGTGTCGTCGTCTGCGTGGGCGTCCCAGTACCCGTAGTGGAAGGGCACGAACAGCACGCCGCGACGGATGGCGGCGATCCGCACCGTTGCGCTGATTGCGCCGCGCGGGCTGGCGATCTCGACGAGGTCGCCGTCGTGCACACCGCTGCGCGCGGCATCCAGTGCGTTGACCTCCACCCACACCTCCGGCGCCGCCCCGTCGAGTTCGGGTGCTCGCCCCGTCTTGGTGCGGGTGTGGAAGTGGTAGACCGTTCGTCCCGTGATCAGCGCGAAAGGGTGTTCGGCACTGGGACTCTCGGGAGGTGGCAGGTGTGGCGCCGCCTTGATCAGCGCCCGCGCCCCCGGGTTGAGGTCGCGGTACTCATCGGGTTGTAGCGGCTCGCCGGTGAGCAGATCCTTGCCGTACGACTCGCAGTAGTCCGCCGCGCTGTAGAACCGGCCGTCGGCGTAGAGACGCTCGGTGCCCTCGGGAGCGTCCGCGGTGCACGGCCACTGCACGCCACCGCGGGCCCGCAGCAACTCGTACGTCATCCCGCTGTAGTCGCAGGGCCGGCCCGCGCTGCACTCACGCCAGGATTCGAAAGCGGATTCGGCATCCGTCCACGGGGGCAACGGCTTCCCATCCCGGTCACGGAAGTCCATCCGACGGGCGTAGTCGAGAAAGATGTCGAGGTCGGCTCTGGCCTCGCCGGGCGGATCGACGGCCTTCTCCGACAGGTGCACGGTGCGATCGGCGTTGGTGAACGTGCCCGTCTTCTCACCCCATCCAGCTGCCGGGAGTACGACATCGGCGAGTGCGGTCGTCTCATTCGGGAACATGTCCTGCGCCACGACGAACACATCGTCCCGTTCGAGGATCGCGCGGATTCGCCCCAGCTCCGGCAGCGACACGGCGGGATTCGTGGCACTGATCCACAGCATCCGTATCGTCCCCTCTTCGGCGAGGCGGAAGATCTCCATCGCGTGGGTGGGCGGGTTTTCATGCGGGAGCCGGTCTTTCTCGATGTTCCACAGGTCGGCCAGTTCGCGCACGTGCGCGTCGTTCTCCCAGTTGCGGAACCCCGCGAGATCGCCGTCGGCCCCGCACTCTCTGGTGTTCTCGGCGGTGGGCTGGCCGTTCATCTGCAGCAGACCACAACCGGGCCGCCCGAGCATCCCCCGGATGAGGTGGATGTTGTTGACCTGAACCGCCGCGGCGGTCGCCTGGTGCGATTGGTAGAAGCCCTGCAACACCGTCGACACCAGTCGTTCGGCGCTGCCCAACAGACGTGCGGCGTGACGGAGATCGTCGGCCGGGACATCGCAGATCTCGGCGACGCGTTCCGGTGGATAGTCGTCGACCATCCGACGCAGGTCGTCGAAACCGACTGTGTGCGCGTCGATGTAACCGTGGTCGATCCAGTCGTTGGCGATGATTTCGTGCAGCAGCCCGTTCATGAGCGCGACGTTCGTGCCGGGTAGCGGTGCCAGGTGGACGGTGGCATGCCGGGCCACCGGCGTCGTCCGCGGGTCGACGCAGATGATGGCCGGCGGGTGGGGACCCGCGAGTCGGTCGAGGATGCGCATCCACGTGACGCTCTGGGTCTCGGCGATGTTGTGACCGAACAGCGCGATGGTGTCGGCATGGTCGAGGTCGGTGTAGGTGCCGGGCTGACCGTCGCTGGCGAACGAGGCCTTCAGTGCTTCCGCGGCCGTCGCGGTGCACAACCGGGTGTTGCCGTCCACGTGGTCGGTGCCGATGGCTCCGTGGGCGATGACCCCGAGCGTGTAGTACTCCTCCAAGAAGAGCTGTCCGGACGTGTAGAAGCCGATCGCGGCGGGTCCGTGTTCGTCGAGCAGGGTCCGGGACCGTTCGACGATGCGTCCCATTGCGTCGTCCCACGTGGCGTTGACCAGGCGTCCGTGCTCGCGGATCAGTGGGCGGGTCAGTCGGTCCCGAGACGAACTGGCCTGCCATCCGTAGAGATCCTTGACGTCGACGCGACCACGGTTGACACGGTCATCGGCCCGGCCGCGGACGCCGACGATCCGGTCGTCGACCACCGCAATGTCGAGGGCGTCGCCGTTGGAATGCAGGACCGACGCCGAGCGAACCCAGCGTTGCACCTCGTCAGGACTGATCCCGTCGCCCAGATGCTGATCGACCCGGGCCGGCCATCGTTCACCCGGCGCATACGGGGTGCGCCCACCCCAGAGGTCATCGATGCGATCGGCCACGATTCCCTCCCCACGACGGCACGACGCCTTCGGACCGTCGGGGTGTACCCAACCGCGTCCGGAGTCATTCGTCGTCCGTGGACCGCGATTCGACGCCGGCCGATTACTCCGACGCGATTGTGGGTAGCCCTCCGGCACGTTCGCTCGCGACCCGTTACCGACCCGTTGCGCGCGACACGATCCGAGCTCGACGACCTCGGCAAGAGGTCCCGGGCGCGGACAGATTTCTACGATGAGGAACAGGGCTCACGGCCGGACACGACGTCGGACCGCGAGTCGCACACAACGACCGTGAGGAGAACATCATGGCCAAGTACCGCGTCATCGATTCGAGCGAGAACGTCGTCGAGGAGAAGGAGTTCGACGACGCCACCGGCGCATACGACTGGTTCAAGACCGTCGCCGCACCGGACGACAGCCTCGGCACCGTCATGCAGGTGCACGACGACGGCGAGTGGAAGAACTTCGAGGTCTCGGACGGGGGCACCAACGCCAGCCCGTCCGCCGACGCCGACTGAACCGCCTCCCCTCGGCAGGACGAGGTCGGCCACCCTTCGCGCCCCGGGTCTCCCGGGGCGCGAAGTCCGTTCTCAGACCCCGAACGCAGCCGGATAGGCGATCGTCCCGCTCGGCACCGGGCGCGCATCGTCGAGCACCAGCGCCATCATCGCCTCGTCCGGGACGTCGAACGGTGCGCGGATTCCGAATCGGGACGCCGGGACGAAACCGAATCTCGGGTAGTACTCGGCATGGCCGAGCACCACCACCACATTCTCGCGGTGCGCGCGGGCAACGTCGAGACCCGCGACGATGGCCGCGGAGCCCGCCCCGGACCGTTGACACGACGGCAACACGGCGCAGGGTCCGAGCGTGAGCGCCGGTGCCGCGTCGACGCGGCACCGCGAATACGACGCGTACCCGACGATCGTGCCGTCGGCGTCGGTCGTGACGATGGAGAGCCCGTCGATCCAGGCGTCGCTGTCGGCCCGCAGCTCATCGACGATCCGCGCCTCGTCGGGGGTCGGGAACGCTGCGAGCACCACGTCGCGGATCGCGTCGGCATCCCCGTCACGCTCGGCGCGGGTCGCCCACCTGCTCACGGGTTGTCCGCACGCCGTCGTGATGCTGTGACGGTCGCTGTCACCGACCGCACCCGCCGGCCGGCTGCCCGGAGAAGCGACTGTTGAGGAAGCCGAACGCCTCGGCGCTCCACGGGATGAACGCCCGGGTGTGGTTCGAGCCGCGGTACTCGGTGAACGTCGTCGGCACCCCGCGGTTGCAGAACGAGCCGGCGAGGCGCGCGACATCGGCCGCGATCATCACACCGTCGCCGGTGCCGTCGACATTGCCGACCCCGAGCATCATGGGGCTGCGCGGAGTGCCGAGCGTCCCCATCACATTCTGCGAGATCGCCTGTCGGACACCGGGAACGTCCAGCAGGCCGCCGACCGTCGACACGAGGAGCTGGTGATCGGTCAGACCCGGGTACTTGTCGGCGAACGCCTCGATGCACTCCCCCGCGACCTGTCCGAGGACCCGCTTGCCCTTCGGGGACAGGTAGGACTGCATGTCGATGCCATAGGTCTCGGCGTACACCGCCATCAGCGCCGGGATCACGCCGGCCCAGTTCTGACTGCCGTTGACGTACCCCAGATTGTTCGCCGGGTTCACCAGCACACCACCCGCGGCGGCCCCGACGATGTTCAGCTCCGGCGCGTAGCGCGGCGCCAGCTCCGCACCGAAGCCGGTGGGGATCGATCCGCCGGAGTAGCCGAACAGTCCGACCGGCGTCCGGGCCGGCGCCCGCAGGTGACCGAGTGCGGCCCGCACGCCGTCCAGCGCGGCGTACCCCGATTCGCGCGCCATCGTCCAGCGCAGCCCGCGGCCCTCGTAGTCGGGGGCGGCGACGGTGTAACCGGCGGCGAGGAGCCCGGAGATGAGCGTGATGTCGATCGGCGCCTCCGCGGCATTACCGCCGCGCAGCGTGTACGACGGGTCGCACTGCGAGCCGAGTGCGTCGTAGAACGAGTGGTACGAGACGATGCGTCGTGGCGCTCCGGCAGCCGCGCCCGGCGGGGAGATGACCGTGGTGACCGTCGCCGTCGGCCTGCCGAACTGGTTCGTCGTCCGGTAGAGGATCTGGGTGGCCGAGATCGGGATACTGGTTCCGCGCCAACCCAACTCGACCTGCCGCGTCCGCAGCGCTGCGCCTGGTGACCGCGATTCGTAGCCCGCGGGCGGATCGTAGAACGGGTCCTGCGACGGCAACTGCCCCGGCGCTGCCGCTGGTACCGGAACGGGCGCCGCCGACACCGTGGGCGCGAGGAGGGACAGGGTCGTCGTCAGCCCGAGGATCGCGGTCAGCGTTCCGAGGCCGCGGGAGAGAAGCCGCATGGATCGTCATCCTGCCCGATATGCGGCGTCTGCTGTGTCGTTCGGTTCCGACTCGGCACGAGACCGCGCCCGGATGTCACACCGAAGGTCACACCCGGGGCGTCAGCCAGGGGTGGCGTCCGGCACCGGGTTCTCGCCGGCCCGCTCGACCGCCTCGACCACCGGCGACATCGCCACCACCACTGCGCCGGCCACGGCAGCGACGAAGGCGATCACGGCGACGGCGCCCCAACCGGCACGCGTGGTGTCGCCGAGCACCAGGATGCCGATGACACCGGGGACGACCGTCTCGCCGACGACCAGAGCGGCCGACGCCGCGCTGACCGACCCCTTCTGGAGGGCAACGGTGAACATGTAGAAGCCACCCGGGCCACACAGGATGATCGCGTAGAGCGCCGGGTCGGTGAGCAGTTCACCGAGATCGAAGGGGTCGAGGCCGTCGAGGATGCGCACCGCGACCGCGAGGACCCCGAACAGCACACCGGCGGAGAGGCCCGCCAGTACCGCGACACGACTCTGCATCCGTGGCAGGATCGCGGCGCCGAGTCCCAGGATCGCTGCTCCCACGACGAGCACCGCCCAGTGCAGCCACCATTCGTGCTCGTGACCCTCGTCGCCGGCCGAGAAGCCCAGCAGGACCAGCGATACGACGACGACCGCGATCGCCGTCCAGTCGCGGACCGACAACCGCGCGTGCAGGAACAGCGTGGCGAGCACGACGGTCACGACGAGGTTCGCACTGACGATCGGTTGTGCCAGGAACAGCGGGATCATGCGGGCGGCGACCATGTTGCCGAGGAATCCGATGCCGTCGAGCGCCGTGCCCGCGAGGAACGACACCGTCAGCATCGCGGTGATCGTCGACCGCAACGACGGCGCCTCCCCCGGTGCGCCGGTGTCCTCGACACTCTGCGCGCCACGCGCCTGCAACACCGACGCGGTGCCGTACGCCAGCGCCGCGAACACCGCCGCGAGGATCCCGATCAGCATGGTCGAACAGTAACCACCGTCGAGCGGTCGTGCGGGACGATGACGATCGCGATCAGTTCGTCGACGCGTCGGCGACGTAGGCGTCGGCGAACCCACCGATCGCGGGGATCGGCTGGACGCAGTCGAGGAGTACGCCGTCGGGACCTTCGACGATGAAATGCCGCTGACCGAAGTCCTCGTCGCGCAACTCGAGCACCGGACGGAGTCCGTGTTCGTCCGTGAGACGCCGGTAGAGCACGTCGACGTCGTCGACCTCGATGTTGACCAGCAGTCCGGCGGCGGGTCGGCGGTGGCCCTCGGGGATCGTCGGATGAGTCGCATCCACGAGCGCCAGCTCGAACACGCCGGTGCGCATGCTGACGTACCAGTCCGCGGCGAAGGTGACCTCGAAGCCGAGAACCCGCCGGTAGAAGTCGGCGGCCGTGGCCACGTCGGTGGACATGAGGACCGGGTAGACGCTGGTGACGTTCATGTTGGAGCTCCTTTACGTACGATGTGTTTGTATAACCGACTATACATACGCAGCGTACGTAAAGGAACCTTCCGTGCCGAGAGCCTCCGCCGCGGCCGCAGCCGAGACGGCCCGTGCCGTCCTCGCCGCCGCCACCCGCCAGTTCGCCGATCGTGGATTCTCCGACGTGTCCCTCGACGACGTCGCCGAGGCCGCGGGCGTCACCCGCGGCGCCGTCTATCACCACTTCCGCAACAAGGGCGCGCTGTTCGCGGCGGTGGCCGCGGCCTGCCACCAGCAGGTCGCCGATGCGGTCGTCGCGGCGGCCGAAGCCGCCGGCACCGACCCGGCCGGTCAGTTGAGTGCCGGGTCGCACGCGTTCGTGGACGCGATCACCAGCGGAGCCGCCGTGCGCATCCTGCTGATCGACGGACCTGCGGTGGTCGGCTGGGACGAGTGGCGCCGACTCGACGAGGCCGGGTCGGCGACCCATCTGCGCGAGGCCCTCGTGGCAGTCGGCGTCGATGGCGAGTTGGTCGACGTGATGACGATGCTGTTGTCGGGTGCGATGAACGAAGCCGCCCTCTGGCTCGCCCGGCATCCCGACGACGACACCGCACGCGAACGCGCCCACCGCGCGCTGGATCGGCTGCTGGCCGCGATCGTGTGAGGAATCCAATAGAATCTCAATGCGATTCGTCCCGGAAGGCGGCTCGAATCGCAACGCGAACGGTGGGCCTTGCGGCCTATCGCCGTTCGACCTCGCGCGGCGGATGGCCGTACCCGCGAGGCGCATTCGTCGCATCGGCCTTCTCGACCGCGGTGACCGCACCCGACGACGCCAGTACGACGCCGCCGAGAACTGCGCCGAGGAAGGCCACGATCGCGACCGGACCCCATCCGGCACGCGTGACGTCGCCGAGGAACGCGATGCCGACCGCCCCGGGCAGGACCGTCTGACCGACGACCAGCGCGGCGGCCGCGCCGTTGACCGAGCCGGTCTGCAGCGCCACGGTGAACAGGTAGAAACCGCCGATCCCGCTGAGCAGCAACGCATACAGCGCGGGGTCGGTGAACAACACCGACAGATCGAGTGGGTCGAGACCGTCCAGGATGCGAGAGGCCACCGCCATCACACCGAAGACGGCCCCGGCGATGAGACCGGTCACCGCCGCGATGTGCTTACGCAAGCGGCGCATCACGATCACGCCCAGCGCAATCAGGGCCGGTCCGGCAACGAGTACCGCCCAGTGCATCCACGCATCGTGCTCCACACCTTCGCGACCCGCCGAGAGCGCGAGCAGCACCAACGACAGCACGATCACCGCCCCGGAGATCCAATCCCGCAGCATCAGACCAACTTTCAGGACCACCATCGCCAGCAGCGCGGTGGCCACGAGCCGTGCGGAGATGATCGTCTGCGACAAGAAGAGCGGGATCAGCCGTGCCGACGCGATGGTCGCGACGAAACCGATGATGTCGAAGACGAATCCGACGAGGAACGGCACCGTGAGCATGGTGGCCGCCGTGGAGCGCAACGACGGATGCGCGGCGGCCGACCGACGGCGCTCCTCACGGATCGCCGCTCGCTGCGCGACCTGCTCGGCGCCCAGCGCCTGCAGCACCGCTGCGGCGGCGAACGCCAGCGACCCGATCACCGCGATCACGATGCCGGCGGTCATGACAGGAGCTCAGCTCAACGCGGGGTGAGCACGTCGGTGCCCACGAACTTGGCGAGTTCGGCGGGCAGCCGGACCGAACCGTCGGGTTGCTGGTGATTCTCGAGGATCGCGACCAGCCAGCGGGTGGTCGCCAGCGTTCCGTTGAGCGTCGCGGCGGTCTGCGGTTTGCCGTTCTCGTCGCGGTAGCGGATCGAGAGGCGTCGTGCCTGGAACGTGGTGCAGTTCGACGTCGAGGTCAGCTCGCGGTAGGTGCCCTGCGTCGGTACCCAGGCTTCGCAGTCGTACTTCCGCGAGGCCGACGAGCCGAGGTCGCCGCCGGCGACATCGATCACGCGGTACGGCACGTCGATGGCGGCGAGCATGTCCTTCTCCCAGCCCAGCAGGCGCTGGTGCTCGGCCTCGGCGTCCTCGGGCCGGCAGTAGACGAAGCCCTCGACCTTGTCGAACTGGTGGACGCGGATGATGCCCCGGGTGTCCTTGCCGTAGCTGCCGGCCTCGCGTCGGAAACAGGTCGACCAGCCGGCGTAGCGCTTCGGACCGTCGGACAGGTCGAGGATCTCGTCCATGTGGTACCCCGCGAGCGGCACCTCCGACGTGCCGACCAGGTACAGGTCGTCGTCCTTGTCGAGGTGGTAGACCTCGTCGGCATGGGCGCCGAGGAACCCGGTTCCCTCCATGACCTCCGGCCGGACCAGCACCGGCGGGATCATCAAGGTGAACCCGTTCGCGGTGGCCTTCGCCGCGGCCATGTTCAGCAGTGCGAGCTGGAGCTGCGCACCCTGGCCGGTGAGGAAGTAGAACCTCGAGCCCGACACCTTGGCGCCGCGCTCCATGTCGAGCAGTCCGAGCGACTCACCGAGTTCGAGGTGATCCTTCGGGTTCTCGATGGCGCGGGGCTCGCCGACGTGCTCGAGGACCACGTAGTCGTCCTCACCGCCGGCGGGCGCCCCATCGGCGACGATGTTGGAGATGGCCCGATGGGCCTTCGCCGCGGCCGCATCGGCCTCGGACTGGCGCGCCACCGCGGCCTTGACCTGCTCGGCAAGCTCCTTGCCCTTGGCCAGCAGCGCTTGCTTGTCGTCGCCCTGTGCCTTACCGACCTGCTTGCCGAGAGCTTTCTGCTCGGAGCGCAAAGCGTCCGCCTCGACGATGGCCGCCCGGCGCTCGGCGTCGGCGGCGAGCAGCGCGTCCACCAGGCCCGGGTCCTCACCGCGGGAGCGCTGTGAGGTGCGGACGAGGTCGGGGTTGTCGCGAACAGTCTTCAGGTCGATCACGACTTCAAACCCTACTTGAGAGCGCGATGCGAACCCGATCACGCCGCCGCGGTCCCCGGGGAGGTCTCAGCTCCACAGCCGACGCAGGTCCTCACGGCCGAACATGGCCGCTGCGGTATCGGCAGTCGGAGTCCCCACGTCCGGGTCCGCCCCGGCGTCGACGAGCGCCCGCACCACGTCGTCGAAACCCTTGAGCACCGCGCCCGCCAACGGCGTCTGCCCCTTGTCGTTGGCGAGGTCGGCGTCGGCACCGCGGTCGAGGAGGGCCGACACCGTCGACGCGTGGCCGTGGTAGGCCGCGAGCATCAGGAGCGAATCACCGGACTGGTTACGCAAATCGGCCGGGACGCCGGCGTCGAGGTAACCGGCGAGCGTGTCGGTGGCACCGGACCGCGCCATGTCGAAGAGTCGGGTGGCCAGTTCGACGACCTCGGGGCCCGGGGCGTCGATGCCGGGCCCGGCCTCGAGTGGATCGTCGGAATGGGCTGCCACTCCCGCGAGTGTAGGCGCGGCCGACACTCCCTCGATCTGGGTGAGGCCGCGGGCACCGCATCGTGTGGGAGACTCGGCGCAGTGACTCCTCCCGACGCGCAGCACGAATCCGGCGGACCCGGCGAGAGTTTCCTGACGGTCGTCATCGCGTTCGTGTCGAACCTCTTGATCGCCGTCGCCAAGACCGGCGCCGCGATGATCACCGGCTCCGCGTCGCTCGTCGCCGAAGCGGCCCACTCGTGGGCCGACACCGGGAACGAGATCCTGCTGCTGATCGCGGAGCGACGTGCCCATCGGCCCCGGGATGCCCGTCATCCACAGGGCTACGGACGCGAGGCGTACATCTGGTCGATGTTCGCGGCCTTCGGATTGTTCGCGGTCGGAGCCGCGGTGTCGGTGCAGCACGGCATCACCGAACTGCTGTCACCGGAGCCGGCGACGGATTACGGCATCGCCTATGCGGTCCTGGCGATCGCCGCGGTACTCGAGGGCATCTCGTTCGTGCGGTCGTATCAACAGGCGAAGCGCGGCGCGGTCAAGCGTCGGATCGGTCTGCTGCGACAGGTCTTCCGCACCTCCGACCCGACTCTGCGTGCCGTATTCGCCGAGGACGCGGCCGCGCTCATCGGTCTGGCCATCGCCTTCGTCGGAGTGCTCCTGCACCAGATCACCGGGTCGGCCACCTACGACGCGATCGGGTCGATCCTGGTGGGCGTGCTCCTCGGAGTCGTCGCCATCGTCCTGATCAACCAGAACAGGCGATTCCTGCTCGGACAGGCCGTCGACGACGCCGTCCAGCAGCGCGTCCTCCGGGACCTGCTCGCACACAACAACATCGAGCGCGTCACCTACCTGCACGTCGAGTACACCGGGCCCGTTCAGCTGTTCCTCGTCGCCGCCGTCGATTTCACGGGTGACGACGCCGAGTCCTCGGTGGCCACCGCTCTCCGGCAACTCGAGAACGAGCTGGAGCGCGACCCGCGAATCACGGAGGCGGTACTCACCCTCTCCGCCCCCGGCGACGCGGACCTCGTGCCCGACGCACCCTGATCTCACCGGGGTCTCGTAGCGCAAGCGCACGGATCGGGTCGTGCCTTCGCTACGAGATCCCTGGTGATTCCGTTTCACACTGTGGAGTTGTCAAAGGTCTTGTGGCGCCGGGGTCGACGCCGGAGGGTCTGGTCTGCGCGGGGCAGTTATACGAGAGCGTCGTCGAGTCGCATGGTGCGCCGGTTGTAGGCGGGTCGGGGTAGGCGTTTCGGGTCGATGTCGGCGGGTGGGATGAGCCATGGGTGCCGGTCGGGACCCATCACCACCTGCCAGCCGTGGTGATGGACCTGGGTGTGACAGCGTTGGCACAACAGGCACCCGTTGTCCAGATCGGTGGGACCACCATCGACCCAATGGACCAAGTGGTGAACTTGCGTATGCGCTGCTGGCGCACCGCATTTCACACAACACCGATCGCGGACGATGATCGCCTGCCGCAGATGGTGCGGGAACAGTCGCTTCGTGGTGCCCATCCGCAACGGCACCCCTTCGTCGTCGAGGACGATCTCGGCCACCGCACCATCACACGACAGCCGTCTTGTCGTCGACTCCGAGACCGCCCCCATCCACGGCAGCCGTGCCGGATCAGCGCCGTCGGCGGGGATGGTCACCATCAGTTGGGTGCGGGGTGCGCCGGCGGTGGTCATCGCCGCGCCGATCGCGGCTTGATCCAACAGCAACTCCAGCGCGTCGGCGCGTCGCTCGGCCGCACCGCGACGATCGGCGGCGCCGTCGGGTTCGGGACGCGGACAGGACCGTTCGTCGATCATGGACACGAACTTCTCTCCGATCACCGCGGTCACATCTCCGGCGATCGCGACCCGCCCGTCTTCGGTGATCCTGGTGTGCACGGTGTTCAGCGATGCGTCATCGGCCGCCGGCACAATGCTGGGGTCGGTGGGGGCGACCCGGATGGCGATCCCACGGGCGTGGTCGTCGATCTGGGCGGGGGTGGCTCCGGAGAACGCCTGCGCAAGCAACTCACTCTCATATCCGCTGCGATCGTCGTCGGACAGCGCTGTGGCAGAAAGTTTGTCGATGAGCGTTAGTCCGCGGATCACTGCGTCGACACATTCGGCGGACAGATAGCCCTCGGCGGCACAGTCTCCGACCTTCGGCACCGACTCCAGCCCGCCGGCGATCCGTACATAGCGGTACGCGGCCGCGGGTGGCATGCCCATCTCGATCAGTGCGTTCCGTGTGGTCGACCCCGCCCGCGCTGCCGCACTCGTGGCGTCGAAAAGTGCTGTGTGTACGGCGATCTGATGATCGAGCACGTTGCGCAACATCCGCAGCTCGTCGAGCCGCTCGTGCAGAGCACGGCCACTACCGTCGTCGGGTGGTGACGGCAGTGAGATGAGGGTGTCGCGGAGCTCGGTGATCTACGGCATGACACCAAGCTACTCGCAATCACGTTCGACGACGATGTTTCTCCACAGCCCTCATAGTCATCGAATCCTGTTGCACAGCAGTCGCTGTCACTCGTGCCCCAGCGGTGGGCCGTAGTGGACTGTGGTGAACAGAAACCCCACCAGTCACAGACGCCGGAGGGGTGCACCGGGGGGGCACCGCCTCGGACGCCGGACCCTTCGTGACGCGCCCTCCACAAGCCCCGGACGCTCCTCAGACTCAGGGGGCGGTGGGGGCCGCGCCCTCCGCAAGCTCCGGGCACTCCTCAGCATCTGCGCCTTGCGGGCTGTTGTGGACTATGAAAGAACACTCGTGAGCGTCCAAACTTCTGCTCCCTGGGGTGCGAGCAAAGCGGGCAACGAAGGACCTCGCACGGTGCCTCACCAGGCCCTTCGTGGCTCGTCGCTCGCGCTCCTCGCACCTCGGGGACCATGGGTTTTGCGGTTCTCTCCGATTAGGAAGCAGGGGTTGATCGCCGCCCTCCGCAAGCTCAGGGAGCAGAGCGGGGCGCACTTCGCTCACGTCAGTGCGGCGTCGATCACTCTGTCGGCGAACGGAATTGGGCACGCTTCCAGTCGCCGTTGATCTCATCGCGTTCGCGGACGGCGTCCCGGAACCCGACGGTCGCGGCCCGCTGCTGGAAGGCGTAGCCCTCGCGGGTGTGGCGGGAGACGCCGTCGAAGACCGTGCTGATCATGCCCGAATTCGCGACGCCCTGGGCCAGGAGCACACTGTTGAGCGCCAGTTTGGCCATCACGAGCTGATTGATCGGCATGCGGGCGATCCGCTCGAGCAATGCCTCCGTCCGGTCGTCGAGCTCGTCCGCCGGGGGCGCCTCGACGGCCAGCCCCCACTCGTGCGCCTGTGCGTCCGACAGGCAATCGCCGGTGAACAGCAGACGTTTGGCGCGCTGATCGCCGAGCCGATGAGCCCACATCCCCGCGGCGGGGATGCCCCACACCCGGGTCGGCGGATAGCCGATCTTGGTGTCGTCGGCGCAGATGATCTGGTCGGCGTAGAGGGCGATGTCCGTCCCGCCGGCGACGGCGAACCCGTGCAGCTTGGCGACCGTCGGCTTGTTCGCGTGGAGCAGGCTGGCGAAACCGCGGTTGAACCTGCTCATCATCGCGTAGTCGATCATGGGATCGATCCCAGGTGCGGACCGGGTCGTGATTGCGTGCCTGCACAACGGGATCGAGCACGGTGCCGGTCCGTGGGTTGACGGTATGGGGATCGACGTCCTGCGACGGGTCGCCGCCGTTCTCGGCGAAGATCGACAGGTCGTATCCGCCGCAGAAACCCTTGCCCCGCCCGGATACGACGATCACGTGGACACCGGGGTCGAGATCGGCGCGCTCCACCGCGTGCGACAGTTCTACGGGGTGTCGACGGTGATCGCGTTGCCCTGATCGGGTCGGTTGAAGGTGATACGGGCGATCCGGCCGGTGACCTCGTAGGTGAGCGTGCGGTAGTCGGCATCCGGCTCGCGTCCGGCGCGGCCGGCGAACAACGAGTCCGCACCGTCGCGCAGGTCGTCGCGCCACGCGGCCGGCCGCGAGCCGGACGACTCAATGACGGACGTTGTCCTGCACGGTCTTCGGCGTCACCCGTTCGATGATCGACGCCGTGTCGATCCCCGACGGCAGGGTGCCGAACACGTCCCCCCGGTCGTTGCCGAGCCGACTCGCGGCGAACGCGTCGGCGACCGCCGGATGGCCGTACCGCACCAGCAGGGAGGCCTGGAGGAGCTGGGCCATGCGGCCGACGACCCGCCGGGCCCGGTATTGCATCGCGTCGAGGTCGCCCAGCTCGCGTCGGAGTTCGTCGGCCGCGGCGTCGAGGTGCCGATCCGCCCCTGCCGCACTGTCGATCTCGTCGAGGAACACGGTCACCGTGTCGGGCTGTTTGGCCATCGCCCGCAACACATCGAGCGCGGCCACATTCCCCGACCCCTCCCAGATCGACATGAGCGGTGACTCCCGGAAGAGCCGCGGCATCCGTGACTCCTCCACATATCCGTTGCCGCCCAGGCACTCCAGCGCTTCGGCGGCATGGATCGGGGCGCGTTTGCACACGTAGTACTTGCTGACCGCCAGCGAGATCCGCCGCAGCGCATCCGCCCGGGTGTCGCCTGCGGTCGCCTTGTCGGTCAGTTCCGCGAGCCACAGTGCTGTCATCGTGGCCCCTTCCGACTCGACCGCGAGATCGGCGAGCACGTTGCGCATCAGCGGTTGGTCGACGAGCGCGGCGCCGAAGGCCCGGCGGTGGGTGGCGTGATGGGCGGCCTGGGCGACGCCGACCCGCATGCCGGTCGCCGAGCCGAGAGTGCAGTCCAGGCGGGTCATGTTCACCATCTCGATGATCGTCGCCACCCCGCGGCCCTCGTCACCGACGAGCCACCCGACTGTGTCGTCGTACTCGACTTCGCTGCTCGCGTTGGAGTGGTTGCCCAACTTGGCCTTCAGCCGCTGCAGCATAAAGGTGTTGCGGGATCCGTCGGGCAGCACCCGCGGCACGAAGAAGCACGACAGACCTCCCGGCGCCTGCGCCAGCACCAGGAACACATCGCACATGGGTGCGGAGGTGAACCATTTGTGGCCGGTGATGCGGTACGTCCCGTCCGGTTGGACGACGGCCGTGGTGGTGTTCGCGCGAACGTCGGAGCCGCCCTGCTTCTCGGTCATCGACATTCCGGCGGTCAGCCCCGCTTTCGACAGCGGCACCCGGAGACCGGGATCGTAGGTCGTCGAGACGAGCAGCGGCTCGTACAGCCCGGCGAGTTCGGGGTTGGCCCGCAGTGCCGGCACCACCCCGTAGGTCATCGACAACGGGCAGCCGTGCCCGGCGTCCACCGAACCCCACACGCTCGACTTCACCGCACGCTCGAAGTGCGCCGTCGGGCTCGGGTCCGACCATGCGGTACCACCGAGACCGAAACCGATACCCGTCCGCATGAGGTGGTGATAGGCGGGGTCGTAGGTGACCTCGTCCACCCGGTTGCCGTAGCGGTCGTGGGTCCGCAGTTCCGGCGGGTGGGACTCGGCGAGGTCGCCCCATCCGAGCGCTTCCGCACCACCGGCGAGACGGCCGATCCGGTGCAGGTCCTCGAGCATGTGGTCGGCGCCCGCGCGGTGAACCGCCTCGGAGATGGCCGGAATGTCCGCGGCGTCGAAGTCGACGAGTTCGGGGACCTGATTGGTGACGACGTGGGTGGACATGGCGGAACCCGCTTCCTGGTGGAGGTCGTAACCCACGGTATTACATGATTCTGCTGTGCGCCAGAGTCTTGTAATACCCGTCGTCGCCGCCGAGCCGATCCCGCCCGATAGCATCGACGCCGTGCCCGGACGCGTGGACATTCCCAAGCTCACGGCGCGATCGGTCATCCTCAGCGCCCTCCTCGGCCTCGACTCCCCCGATGCGTCGATCAACGGGCTCCTGGCCACGGCCACCGAGCTCGGGCTCCGGGAATCGACCGTGCGGGTGGCGCTGACGCGTCTGGTCGCGGCGGGAGACCTGGAACGCACCGACGGCAGATGCCGACTCTCGCCCCGCCTGGTCGAACGACAGCAGCGCCAGGATCGGGCACTCCATCCGGCACGACGGGACTGGGACGGCAGCTGGGATCTCGCGATCGTGACGATCGGTTCGGAGAGCTCGACCGAACGAGCCCTGCTGCGCGACACGCTGCGGAAGGCCCGGCTCGGCGAGATCCGGGAGGGCGTCTGGGCCCGCCCGGCCAACCTCGACATCGAGCTCCCACCCGAACTGCGCCGCCGTCTGAGCCTCTTCCGGGCGGCTCCCGAGGAGGCGTCTACCGAGCTGGCCGCACGACTGTTCACGCCGTCGACCTGGGCCGCGACCGCGGACGAATTGCTCGACGCACTCGCCGCCGCGGCGACGGTCGCCGATCGATTCGAGGTCGCCGCCGCCATCGTGCGGCACATCCTCCGCGACCCGCTCCTGCCCGCGGAACTCCTCCCCAACGCTTGGCCCGGGGATCGGCTCCGCGAGGGTTACGAGGGCTTTCGCAGCGAGCTCACCGGACTCACCGCCCGGCACCTGTCACCCGACGGGGAGTGAGGAACCGGTCTCAGAACCCGACCGGCGCGGTCATGCGGTGCATCGGCCCGGTCCGGCCATCGGCGCACGAGGGTGTGCCCCGTCCGATCCGTTAGGCATGATGGATCCCGATGAACGCGCCCGACCCCGACCGCAGCCACCCCGCCGACGCCGACGCACCGGCCGGCGGACCCCGCCGACCAGGCGCTTTCGCCCGCAACCCGGTCTTCGTGGTCCTGGGCGCGATCGTCGTCGGCGCACTCGTGGCCGGCGGGATCGCCTTCGCTGCGGGGGTCTTCGACGACAGCGGCAGCGTCGGCGGCAGCAACATCGGCGAGGGTGAGCGGTTGGTCGAGAACGCCTTCACGAAGTCGGTCGCGGGCGACTGTCTGGACTGGCCGGCCGGCAACCCCGGCCAGCCGGTCGATGTGCCGTGCGAGCAGAAACACCGCTTCGAGGTCGCGGGAGCCATCGACACCGCATTGATCCCCGGCGCGGAGTTCGGCGAAGACGCTCTCTGGCCCGGCGCCGAGCGGTTCGCGACGATCCGCGACGAACAGTGCCCGGTGATGGTGGACCAGTATCTCGCCGGGCGCCTCGACCCGCAGGGACGCTTCGCTGTCGGGATGATGTACCCCTCCCAGGTGCAGTGGGACAAGGGCGCGCGTCAGCTGCGGTGCGGGGTCCAGGAGAACGGCGCCGACGGAGCCCCGGTCCAGTTCTCCGGCCGGGTCGCCGACCAGAACCAGTCGTACGTCTGGCCCGAGGGCACCTGCGTCGGCATCGATCCCGAAACGCGCGCCCCGACCGGTTTCGCGGTGAGTTGTGCTGAGCCGCATGCCTTCCAGACGACCGGGATCGTCGATCTGTCGGTCCGCTTCGGCGACCGGATGTCGAACAAGCCGTGGCCGCCGACCGGCGCCCAGAACAGCTACCTCGGCTCGATCTGCCCGGTCCAGGCCGAACGGTTCGTGGGCGGGCGCAAGCAGCTCGACGCGACCACGCTCAACGTCCAGTGGTCGGTGCTCAGCGAGCCGAGTTGGCTCGCCGGAAGCCGCAAGGTGGTGTGCTACCTCGGGCTACCCGACAAGCGCGGCGGCTTCGCGACCCTGGTGGGCGACGCCAAGGGCGGCGCGCTGCTGATCAACGGGCGCGCGCCGGTCGCACCTCCGGAGGCGCCCCCGGGCCGGGCCCTGCCGACGCCGGTGCCGCTCCCGCCGGGCATCGCGCCCAACCCCGCCGAAGCACCGGCCCCGGCGGGCTGACCCGATGGCCGTGTACATGTCCGACGACGAGTTCGACGGGCTGGTCTCCGACGCGCTGGACACCATCCCCGGCGAACTGACCGACGCCATGAACAACGTCGTGATCCTCGTCGAACCGCACAACCCGGAAGAACCCGGCATCCTCGGGCTGTATCACGGTGTGGCACTGACGATGCGGACCACCGACTATGGCGGATTCCTGCCCGACACCATCACCATCTACCGCGACCCCATCCTCGCGATGTGCCACTCGCGGGAGGAGGTCGTCCACGAGGTGGCGGTCACCGTCGTCCATGAGATCGCACACCACTTCGGCATCGACGACGAGTGGCTGCACGCCAACGGTTGGGGCTAGTGGTGTGGCCGGCGCCCCGATTCCGCCGACTCGATGTTTGACCTGCGGCGGAACGCGGTACGAGGGGTAGCAGATCGAGCAGCCCTCTATCTCAGGAGTACGTCCATGTCCTCAGACGCCATCGTCATCCTCCGGGACGACCACAAGGAGATCCGCAAACTGTTCCGCGACTTCAGGTCGCAGGGCGACAACGCCGTGAAGACCAAGGGCAAGATCGTCGACAAGATCATCGAGGCCCTCACCGTGCACACCTACATCGAGAACGAGGTGATGTACCCCGAGATCCGCAAGCGGGTCCCCGATCTCGAGGACGACATCCTCGAGTCCTACGAGGAGCACCACGTCGCCGACGTGCTCGTCGTCGAGTTGGCCGCTCTCTCACCGGACAACGAGCGGTTCGACGCCAAGACCACCGTCCTGATCGAGAACGTGGAGCACCACATCGAGGAGGAAGAGGACGAGTGGTTCCCGAAGGTCCGAGAGGCGCTGAGCCGCAAGGAACTCCGGGAGATCGGTGAGGAGATGCTGCGCCGGCGGGAGAAGGCTCCCCGACGCCCGTCGCAACCGTCGGCGCTGAAGAAGACGGTCGACGCCATCATCAAGTAACCCTTCGTGACGCTCGCAAGCTCGCTCCTCAGCCTGAATCCGTGGAAGGGTTTCAGGTGGGGTGGGTTGGGGCGCGTGATCGTCTGATTGTGTTGTGGGCGTGTGGTATTCGCTGACCTGTGTCAGCCTTTTCACTGGGGTTCCTTGGTGGTGGGTGGGCGGGTGTGGTTGGTAGGTCAGGGAGTATGCACTGCGGCCCACAGCGTGGTGAAGGCGTGTTGGGTTGGCCAGTGTCGGGGTAGGTGCAGGACCGGTGTTCGTGCTGGTCGCGCTAGTCGGGCGGGTACCGCGATGAGTGTGCGGCGCAGCGTAGCGCCCCGCGCGGCCCGCAGTCTGGGGGTGTTGGTGAGTGCGGCGAGGGTGCGCATCAGGTTGTGGCTGATCGCGGTCAGTGCCAGCCAGGCGGCGTTGGCACCGAACCGTCCGGAGGGCAGATGGGCCAGCGGTCCGTCGATGAGGTCGGCGAACACGGTTTCGATGATGGCGTGGCGGCGGTGGGTGATGTCGGCGGTGACGGTGTCGTCGGTGGTGTTGGTGAAAAACGAGTGGTACCGCCAGGCGGGCATCAGGGTGTCGGTGCCGGCGGGGTGGTGGGCTGTGACCCGACGCACGATCAGGCGGGCGGTGACCGGCTGGGTGGAGTCCGG